>NZ_JBEZGN010000005.1:0-63503 GCF_040650055.1 Spirillospora sp. NPDC048819
TAATAGGCCGAGTGGCTTGAACACACATGACGTTCAATCCGAATCGCTGCAAGTTGTGTTCGCGTCCCTGTGTGGTTCTCAGGAAACAACCTGGGCAATCCCGCGGTATTGATAAGTGTATTCCGAGCTGGCTGCTCGGGCGTTGACTTGCCCGCCCCCGGTTGTGGGGTGGTGCGTTGAGACGTTCGGTGGTTTTGGCGAGGGGGAAACACCCGGTCCCATCCCGAACCCGGAAGTTAAGCCCTTCAGCGCCGATGGTACTGCATGGGAGACTGTGTGGGAGAGTAGGACGCCGCCGGACTCATATTGCAGAAAGGGCCTCGCCGACACCGGCGGGGCCCTTTCTCATTTCACCGGCCGATGACCTGCCCGCCCGAATTGCGCTTCCATGCGCTTCGTCGGCGGATGCGTGTGCGTCCACGAGATGGACACCGTGTCCAGACGGCTGCCGGGTCGGTTGTGCCGTCCAGCTCGGGTGGATGCGGCCGTGGGCGGCCGCGCCGTCACCCCAGACGCGATTGGATGGCGTACGCGAAGAGGTCGTCTGCCCCGACGGGACGGAGACGGGCTGTGGCGCTGCGACCTCGACCGGCGGTTGGTGCTTCCGGCAAGGTGCTCGGCCGGGCCGGGCCAGGCCGGCCGCGATACAGGCCGCAGGTTCACCCACGGATGGTCCGGGCCCGACCGTTCGAAGCATTATCGGAATGAAGAGACACGCTGCCGGACGGGTTTCGAGCAACCGAAACGCACTCTTTTGAGTTAATGGTGTGAGCGGGGTAGGAGCCCCCCGATCTTAGGGAGGAGATGGATGGACCGTCCTGTTCTCAGTCGCGCCTCCTGGCGCAAGAGTTCTCGTAGCAATGGCGTGAGCAACTGCGTAGAGGTCGCTGGCCTGGGGACCGGCATCGGGATCCGGGACAGCAAGTCACCTGCCGGTCCGGTGCTGACCGTCACCGCCGCCGAATGGGTGAGGTTCGTGAACGTCGTCAAGGCCGGCGAACACGATCTCAACTGACTGCGACGGCCCCGGCGTCCTGACCCGCGCTACAGGACGCCGGGGTCACCTCTCCAGCGGATGCGGTGGTCCGGAGGTCTCGTGAACCGGGCGAGCACCGTCGGAAGGCCTTCGGGTCTCGCCTGCCAAAGGCTTGGGAGGGCCGCTCATGAGCCGTGGCCGGCGAGGACGGTGTGAACGTCCACTGATGCGGTTCGCATGGTCCGCTCGGCGAGGAAGTGGCGCCGGGTGCGAGGCGTGGCCGTCTGGGAAAGGCGCCGCCCGACGGCGGCCGGGCCTTCCTGTTTCGTGCGTTAGGGGCGGACCTTGGGGGAGCGCTCGCCGTCGAACTACTGCCAGTCGCCGAAGGCGATGTCGTGGAGCTGTTGGTCGGTGATGTGGGCGAGCGGGCCGTGCGGGTCGGCGGCCAGGCCGAACGGGACGTCGACACGGGCGACCTCGGAGTTCAACTTCTCCTTCGAGTTCTTCGAGCCGAAACAGCGGGAGATCGGTGCCGTACCGACACCCACATTGTCGGCGATCTCGCAGAGGCCGGAGCGTCCAGATCAGCGGTATGGGGGCGAGGCGTGATGTGTGGGTTGGCCGGGCTCTGTGCGCGCCAGGCAGGTAGGCCCCCGCCGGTATGGCGGGGGGGGGGAGGTGCGATGTGCGGTTTGGGTCGGGCTCTGCGCGGCGCCAGGCAGGTAGGGCACGGCGGGGGGCGGGGCGTGATGTGTGGTTTGGGTCGGGCTCTGTGTGCGCCGGGCAGGTAGGCCCCGCCGGGCACGGCGGGGCCTTCCTGCTTCACTGGCCGCCGACCGCCTCGGCGTCCTGGGCGGGCTTTTCGGCTTTTCGGCCGCGGGGTGAGGTCTGCCAGAAGAGCGGGATGAGGACGGCGGCGACGGTGAGGTGGGCGAGGGCCAGCACCGTCTTGGATCCGCCGGTCGCCTCGACGGCGGTGAGTGGAATGAAGGACAGGGCGAGGACGGCGGCCGCGACCACCGTCCAGATGCGGAGTGCATGGGGGGTCAGGCGTTCCAGGACGGCGAGCAACGCCCATCCGAGGAGCGAGGCGGTGAGGGAGAACACGATGAACTCGCCCGCGGCGAGGTTCGTGGCTTCCCGGCCCGGCTGTTCGACGACCAGTTCGTGCCCGAGCAGTGGATCCCCCAGCACCCATACCGCGAGGGGTGCCGCGACTGCGCCGGCCACAACGAGTGCTCGGCTCGGAACGTTCATCCGTACTCCTTGGGCGACTCGATGGTTGAGGTGCTCAACTTGTCGGGCAGTATAGGCAGACTTAGTTGGGATCCTCAATAATCGAGCTCATGAAGGAGCGCGTATGATCGGGGTATGAGCGAGGACCCTGATCCGGTTGTGGCCGACCTGGCCGACTCGGTCTTTCAGGTGGCGGGGCTGCTGCGTGCGAAGTTCGACGCGACGGCGGCTGAGCTGGGCCTGCCGCCCGCCCAGGCGATGGCCCTGGCGAACTTGAGCGCGCCGGCCCCCATGCGGGAGCTGGCCGACTGGCTGCGATGCGACGCCTCGAACGTGACCGGCATCGTGGACGGTCTGGAGCGCCGCGGCCTCGTCAGGCGGCAGCCCAACCCGGAGGACCGGCGGGTCAAGCATCTGGTCCTCACCGAGGAGGGCGAGCGGAAGCGTGCGCTGCTGCGTCAGGGCAGCCACGCGGATGCGGTCGCCCTCTTCGCGCTTCCTCGGAAGGACCTGCTCAAGCTCCGCGAGCTGCTCGGGCGCATCGCAGAAGCGGGCCTGGGCGCTCACGCCGCCCGTACCGTCCGTGACTCGGTCCCGGGCGCCTGAGCTACCGGACGCCCGCGGCGTGACGCCCCAGAGACACCGGGCGCGAGCACGGCTGTCCAACAAGTCCCCGGCGGGACCTCCGAACAGACCTTAGATCTCGTCGCCGGCGAGGACGGTGTCGGCGTCGACGATGCGGTAGGCGTAGCCCTGCTCGGCCAGGAAGCGCTGGCGATGGGCGGCGTAGTCCTGATCGAGGGTGTCGCGGGCGACGACGGCGTAGAAGCGGGCGCCATGGCCGGACGCCTTGGGCCGCAGCAGGCGGCCCAGACGCTGGGCCTCTTCTTGGCGGGAACCGAAGGCCCCCGATACCTGGACGGCGACGGACGCCTCCGGAAGGTCGATGGAGAAGTTCGCGACCTTGGATACGACCAGGACGTCTATCTCGCCGGCGCGGAACGCGTCGAAGAGGCGTTCCCGTTCGCGGACGCGGGTCTCGCCCTTGATGACGGGTGCGTCCAGAAGGGCGCCGAGTTCGTCGAGCTGGTCGATGTACTGGCCGATGACGAGGGTCGGCTCACCCCGGTGCCGGTCCACGAGCGCCTGGATGAGTTTGGTCTTGGTGTCGGTGGTGGCGCAGAAGCGGTAGCGCTCTTCGGGTTCGGCGGTCGCGTAGGCGAGGCGCTCGGAGTCGGTGAGGGTGACGCGGACCTCGACGCAGTCGGCGGGCGCGATCCAGCCCTGCGCCTCCATGTCCTTCCACGGCGCGTCGTAGCGCTTGGGGCCGATGAGGGAGAACACGTCCCCTTCGCGGCCGTCCTCGCGGACGAGGGTCGCGGTGAGGCCGAGGCGGCGGCGTGCCTGCAGGTCGGCGGTCATGCGGAAGATCGGTGCGGGCAGCAGGTGCACCTCGTCGTAGACGACCAGGCCCCAGTCGCGGGCGTCGAACAGTTCGAGGTGCGTGTAGGCGCCCTTACGGCGCGTCGTCATGATCTGATAGGTCGCGATCGTGACGGGGCGGATCTCCTTCTTCGTGCCGGTGTACTCGCCGATCTCGTCCTCGGTGAGGGTGGTGCGGCGGATGAGTTCCTGCTTCCACTGGTGCGCCGAGACGGTGTTGGTGACGAGGATCAGCGTGGTCGCCTCGGCGCGGGCCATGGCGGCGGCGCCGACGATGGTCTTGCCCGCACCGCAGGGGAGCACGACGACGCCGGAGCCGCCGTGCCAGAACGTGTCGGTGGCCTCCCGCTGGTAGGAGCGCAGTTCCCAGCCGTCCTCGACGAGGGAGATCGCGTGGGCCTCGCCGTCCACGTATCCGGCGAGGTCCTCGGCGGGCCAGCCGAGCTTGAGCAGCGCCTGCTTGAGCGCGCCGCGTTCGCTCGGGTGGACGGCGACGGCGTCCTCGCCGACCCGGTCGCCGATCATGCCCTTGATCTTCTTGGCCCGCAGCACCTCCTCCAGCACCGAATGGTCGGAGGACGACAGGACGAGCCCGTTCGCGGGGTCCTTCTCCAGCCGCAGCCGCCCGTACCGGGCCATGGTGTCGGCGACGTCCACCAGCAGGGCGTGCGGGACGGGATACCGGGAGAACCTGATCAGCGTGTCGACGACCTGCTCGGCGTCGTGGCCGGCGGCGCGGGCGTTCCACAGGGCGAGCGGCGTCACCCGGTAGGTGTGGACATGCTCGGGCGCCCGTTCGAGTTCGGCGAACGGGGCGATCTCCTTGCGGCAGGCGTCGGCCAGATCGTGGTCGACCTCCAGCAGCAGCGTCTTGTCGGACTGGACGATGAGCGGACCGTCGGTCAAAGCGAGAGCCCCCGTCGGGATTCGATGATCGGATGCCGGATTCGGCCTGGCACCGCCCGTGCACGTTACCCGAGGGACGCCGGCACGTCGTCCGTACGAACGGGACCAGGGGATCCAACACCGGATGCCGCCGGATTTATTGCGGTCCGCCCGGCGGGAACGGTCAGTACGTGGTCGATTGGTAGTCCTCGCTCATGATGATCACGATGACGTAGACGACCATGATGATGATCCCGAGGACGACCGACACGCCGAACAGCACCCAGCTCCAGATGGTCAGCTTCCGCGCGGACTCCGGGTCGGAGTCCACCCGGCCCATCGCGATCGCGGCGGTGATGACGCCGGGAATGGACAGGATGCCGCAGCACAGCAGCACCCCGATGATGTTGCAGACGAGGGCGGCGATGGTGTTGGCGTTGCTCTGGGGCCTCGTCGGGACTCCGGGAGGTCCGTAGCCGTAGCCGGGTTGCCCGCCCCCCGGCCCGTACGCGCCGCCGTACGGGTTGCCGCCGTAGGGGTCGCCGCTCCAGCCCTGCGAACCGCCGCCGTACGGGTCCTGCGAACCGCCGTACGGGTCCTGCCAGCCAGGCGGCGGGTTGCCTCCGTATCCGCTCACGGGCGGTCTCCTCTCGCCTGACTCGGTACCCCGCTACGACGCCTCCGACAGAACCAGGGTTCCTCGTCGTCCGCAACCGGCCGCACCTCCTCGCACCCCTTTGGGCGAAGGGAATCCGGTGCCGTCGGAGAGGCCTGGGCGGTGAAACGTGCGGCCCCGGAGAAGGTCAGGGGGCCGGGTCGTCGGTGAGTTCGGAGACGCCGGTGATGCGGTGGAGGGCGAAGCGGTGCACGGCGGCGCGGGTGGCGTCGTACCCGGTGAGGAAACCGCCCTCGACGCGGACGGGTTCCACGATGCGGCTGGACGCCTGGCCCTGCTGGTCGAGGTAGCCGATCCAGACGCGTCCGCCGCGTTCGACGGCCGCGCGGAGGCGGTCGATGGTGGCCATCGCGGGGGACCGGGGCGGTTCGCCGGACGGGGCGTCCGCCCGCAGCCGGGCCTGCTCGGCGCCGTGCGCGGACGCCTCGTCGCCGGCCCGCAGCGCGCGGACGGCGGCGGAGATCATCGAGGCGTCGGTGCGCTGCTCCGGCCGGAACCGGACGATCTCGGCGGTCGGCGGGGGCTCCGCGCGCTGTGCGTCGGGGCGGGTCACGATCACCCCGCCGCCGGGGGCCTCGGCGACGGGCGCGAGGCCCATCGCGCGCAGCCCGTCGAGCAGGTCGGCGCGCTGCAGCCCGGACGCGAGGACGGTCGGGGCGAGGCGGTACAGGCGCAGCGTGTCCGAGCGCCGGTCGGCGAGGATCTCGTCGAGCGTGGCCGGTGAATCGGTCCGGACGTAGGACGAGAGGGCGCCGACGCGCAGGTGACCGTGCCGGCGGGCGACGTCGTCGATCAGGTAGGTGAGCGGCTGCGGGAGCGGGGTCGCCGAATGCCTGGCCAGCAGGTCGGTGACGTCGGCGGCGGTCCGGCCGGCGTCCAGGGCGCGGCGGACCGACTCGGGGGTGAAGCGGTACACGGTGGCGGCGCCGGTGGACTCGACGTCGGCGGCGAGGGCGAGTTCGCGGGCGAGGTCGGTGACGAGCGGGCCGGGCGCGATCGCGGTCAGGTCGGCCTGGATGACGATCTCGTCGACCGGCGCGGGAAGGTGCTTCTCCAGGCGGGGTTCGGGGTCGTCGCCGGCGAGGAGGTCGCGGGCGAACGGGGCCAGCGCCCCGAATCCGGTGATCCCGAGGGCGGCGGCCTCGCGCAGCGTCCAGCCGAGGAGGCGGTCGCGGGCCGGTCCGCCGCGGCGCGGCCGCAGCCACGCGAGCCGGGCGCGGACGGCGTCCTCGGCGGCGGCGCCGCCTTCCGCGTCCGCGAGGATCTCCAGGGTCGCGCGGCGGGTGGCGGGTGCGCTGCTGCGCACCATGGCCTCGCTCAGCGCGTTGATGAGCCGGTCGCGGTCGTCGCGTTCCCCGGCGAGCCCGGCGGCCCGGTCGGACTTCAGCCAGCCGCGGGCGAGTTCCGTCCAGCGGCCGGCGGTGTCGCGCATGAGCCACAGGTCGTAGGCGGGGGTGGGCAGCCATTCGCCGTCCAGGTCGCCGCTGCGGGTCAGCAGCCCCGCCGCGTACGCGACCTCGACGAGCAGTGCCGCCTGCCATTCGGGGACGTCCAGGAGGACGGCGGCGGCGCGCAGGTCGCGGACGGCGAGGCCGCCGCTGCGCAGGACGGGCGGCGGTTCCAGCCCCCACCGCTCCAGCAGCTCCTCGATGAGCCGGACGGCGGCGGCCGCCTCGCCCGCCGCGGCCCGCACCACCACGTCCTCGCCGCGCGGTCCACGCGCCGCGGACGTGAGCGGGGGCGGTTCCGCCGGGACGTCCTGGAAGAGGCGCCCGCCGCGCAGGTGCAGCGCGACCTCGCGGGGGAGGGTGACGGTGCGGTCGTCCTCGGCGGCGAGGAGCCCGCGGGCGAGGAGCCGCTCGATGGGGGTGGCGGCGGTGTCGATCCGGACGGGACGGCGCGCGTCGGCGACGCGTCCGAACGGCGGGCCCCACGTGAGGGCGTCGAGGGCGGCGTGCGCCTCGGGCCCCGCGTCGCCGATGAGCGGGCCGGGGTCGCCCAGCAGGTCGGCGAGCCGCCGCAGGAGCCGCGCGGAGTCGGCGAACCCGCGCGGCGCCTCCCCCTCCAGGTCGGTGACCAGGTCGGTGAGCCGCTCGGCGGGGTACCCGGCGAAGACCTCCTGGACGGGGGGCCCGAGGCCCGCCGGGTGCGGCAGGCCCTGCCGGACGCCGGGCGCCGTGTTCAGCGTCCCGTTCCCGTTCCCCCACACCAGCCCGTACCGCCGAAGCGTTCCAAGCGCGTCGGCGACCTGGCCGGGGGCGGCGCCGATGGCGGCGGCGAGCGCGTCAGGCCCGGCCGGCGCCGGCAGGACGAGCAGGGCCTCCAGGACGGCGAGCGTGAAGCGGTCGAGCCGGTCGAGGGCGCGGGAGATCGCGGCGGGCGTCGCGGCGCGGGCGGCGAGGGCGTTCAGGTCGGCGGGGACGGGGGCGAGCAGCTCGGGACGCGCGGACAGCAGCGCACGAAGCTCATCGTCGTCGCGTGCGCGCAACCAGTCCGCATACGTTTCCATGCCGATCCCCAACTTGCCGATCCCCAACTTTAGGTGGCGTGCACGCCGCCTGTGCCGGCCCCCTCAGGGTAGGAGCCCGCACGGCCTGCCGGATCGGGAGGATCGGATCCGCGGACCGCCGCCGGAGGATCCTCCGTGGCTCACCGCGGCACCGGGTTCCGCGGGTCAGGGCGCGGGGGTGCGGTCCAGGTGCATCAGCCCGAGGCCGAGCCGTGCCCAGCTGTCCACGAACCGCTTCTCGTCGATGCGGGTCGGCGGTTCGTACATCGACTCGTTCGCGAGCCAGTAGTTCACGACGGCGCCGCCGAGGATGGAGGCGATGGCCGGCCAGTCCTCGTCGGACCCTTCGAACTCGGGCTGCGCGGAAAGCCAGGTGGAGATTCCGTCGTACAGCGGGTTGACGATGCCCTCGCGCATCTCGGCGACCAGGTGCGGGAACTGGTCGAGGTCGCGGAACAGCACCCGGATGAGGTCCTGCTCCTCGCGCATCTTCGCCAGCCCGGCATGGCACGTCATCCGCAGCCGCACCTCGAGCGGACGGTCCTCGAAGACGGTCGCCTGGTCCAGGACCTCGCTGATCTGCTGCCTGGTGCGGTCGATGTGCTCGCGGATGGCGGAGGCGAGCACCTCTTCCTTGGACCGGAAATGCCGGTAGAGACCGCCCGCGCCCGGCGACAGGCCGGCCGCGGCCTCGATCTCCGCGACCGAGGTCGCCGTGTAGCCGCGGTCGGCGAACAGCCGGAGCGACTCGGCAACGATCCGATCGCGCGTAGGTGTCGTCATGGTGATGAGTTCCTCCGCAAGAACAGTAAGGCATCTTCGACCTGCGCGACCCCCCGTCCTGCGCGGCACGCCCGAATTCGTGATCCCGCTCGCACCGGGCCGGGGGCGACTAGAGTTTCAGTTCTCCGCGCCCCATCGCCGGAAGGGGCCGTCGTCGGAGAGGTCGCGATGTTCATGTCTCCGCGGAAGGCGGCCGACGGGGCCTTCCTGCCCGAGGACTTCGTGGTGCCCACGCTGGTGGCCGGTCCCCGGTTCC
Organism: Spirillospora sp. NPDC048819; assembly: GCF_040650055.1. Taxonomy (NCBI): domain Bacteria; kingdom Bacillati; phylum Actinomycetota; class Actinomycetes; order Streptosporangiales; family Thermomonosporaceae; genus Spirillospora; species Spirillospora sp. NPDC048819. The sequence continues at coordinate 8,765 of NZ_JBEZGN010000005.1, forward strand.
AGATCCGCCCGATCACCGTCCACGACGTGGTCAAGGACTACGGCGCCGTGATCGGCAGCCTGGACCGGCTCGCCGGGCGGTTCGGGCCGGAGTGGGGATGGCCGGACCTCGAGTTCACCTTCGAGCAGGCCCTGATCGACGTCGCCTGGCTGCAGAAGGAGGGGCAGCTGCGGCGCTCGTTCAGCTACGTCGTGATCACACCGGACGGGGAGCGCCAGATCGGCCGCATCCACGTCGCGCCGTCGGACGAGCCCGGCGCGGACGCGGTCGTGGTGTTCTGGGTCCGCGCCGACGAGGAGAACTCCGCTCTGGAGAAGGAGCTGGAGGAGTTCGTCCGCGAGTGGGTGAAGACCGCTTGGCCGTTCGACGAGGTCCGCTTTCCCGGGCGCGATTAGCCCGACGTCAGTCTTAGCCCGACGTCAGTCAAGGCGGCGGATCAGGCCCGTCAGGATTCGGCCGATCACCAGGTAGACGAGGGCGGCGAGGCCGTAGTTGACGGCGACCCCGACCTTGCGGTCTTCGGGCTGGAAGATGTCCTTGAACTGCCAGGACAGGTCGGTGGCGCGGTCGCCGAACCAGCGGACGAGGTCGTTGGCCGTGTTGGCCTCGAACGCGACGAACACGATGTGCACGGCCAGGATCAGCACGATGACCGTGGTGATGACGGAGACCACGGTCGCGGCGATCGTGACGGCGCGGCGGCGGGCCGCGGCGGCGCCGGCGGCGAACGAACGCCGGGTCCGCGGCGCGCGGTGGTCGCCGCCCGGCTCGGTGCGGGTCATGGTGTGCTCACTCGTCCCGCCTGGGTCCTGGTCGAGCGGCCGGTCGGGGTTCCCTGCCATGTGCGGTCTCCTTCGCCGGGAGGGACTTCGCCGGGGGGTGGACGGCCCGGCTCCGTGGTGCTGATCGTCCTTTTCCTTCGGGTGGTTTGTTCGAGTCCCGCGTTTTCCCTGGTCAGATGGTTTGTGGCAGAGGGCTCGGGTATATCGCCAACACGGGCGGCCGTTCCCGGAGGATCGGGCACACCAGACCCGATCACAACAGAACGGTTCCCGCGCGAAAAGTTCCCGCGCTCTCCTACTCGGATCCCGTCGCATCGCCACTACCAGGAGAGCGCGGGTACTCGCGTGTGTCCAGCCCCTTACCCTGTGGGGCGTGCTTGACCTCGATCTCCCGAAATCTCCTGACTCCGCCCTCGCCGTCGGTTTCGATCTCGACCTGACCCTTGCCGACACCCGGGCCGGGATCGCCGCGGTGTACGCCGCCCTCGCCGCCGAGTCCGGCGTCCCGATCGACACCGACCTGGTCGTGCGGCGCATCGGCCCTCCGCTGGAGGAGGAGCTCGCGTACTGGTTCCCGGCCGGCGAGGTGCCCGCGATGGCGGCGCGCTACCGGGCCATGTACGCCGACATCGCGGTCCCGGCGACGGTCCTCATGCCCGGGGCGCTCGCCGCGCTGGACGCGGTGCGGGCCGGAAGCGGACGTGTGATCGTCGTCTCGGGCAAGAACCAGGCCGACACCGAGCGCACCGTCCGCTACCTCGGCCTTGAGGTGGACGTCGTGGTGGGCGGCCTGTTCGGCGCGGACAAGGGCGCCGCGCTGCGCGAGCACGGCGCCGGCGCCTACATCGGCGACCACACCGGCGACGTGGACGCCGCGCGGGCCGCGTCGGCGGTGGCCGTGGGCGTCGCGACCGGCGCGTTCGACTCGGCGGCCCTCACCGCCTACGGCGCGGACGTCGTCCTGCCCGACCTGCTGGCCTTCCCCGGCTGGATGAGGGCCTTCGCGGCGACCGCGTGACCCCGGCCGCGCCGATATCGGGATGCCCTTGCCGGACGTTCGAGATAGCGTCTTCGAACGGCCCCGCAGGCGTCGCGTAAGCCACCCCCGGTGTGTACACCGGCGCATGGCGAGGCACTAATCTTGGGGTCGATTCAGGACGATTACCGAACGAGGTCTCCGGTGCCGACTGGCAAGGTCAAGTGGTACGACGCCGACAAGGGTTTCGGCTTCCTCACGCGCGACGACGGCGGTGAGGTCTTCGTGCATTCGTCGGCGCTGCCGGGCGGGGTCACGACGCTGAAACCCGGCCAGCGCATCGAGTTCGGCGTGGTCGAGGGGCGCAGGGGCCAGCAGGCGCTCCAGGTCCGGGTGCTGGAGACGCTGCCGTCGGTCGAGAAGACCATCGCCAAGCAGCGGCGCAAGAAGCCGGACGAGATGGTCGTCATCACCGAGGACCTCATCAAGCTGCTGGACGACATCTCCAACACCTACCGGCGCGGCAAGCACCCGGCCCCCGCGGAGGCCAAGAAGATCGCGACCGTGCTGCGGGCGGTCGCCGACGACCTGGCCAACTGACGCCCGGCGCCCTGAGGTGCCCGACGTGCCGCGGGCGTCGCCGGTGAGCGGTGTGCCGCGGGCGGGGCTCAGGTGTGCATCTCCGGATGCGCGTCCTTGATCGTGTTCGTGCGGCGGGGGCGGCGGGCCCGGCGGCGGGTTCCGCGCTGCCGGCGCGACAGCAGCAGCCCCAGCGACACGGCGAGCGCAGCCGCGACGACCGCGAGCGCGACCTGCCCGTCCGCGACGATCGACATGCCGAGGCCGAGCAGCCCGCCGATCACCCAGACGAGCTGGTGCAGGGTCTCGGTGACCGCGAACGTGGACGAGCGCATCTCCTCGCCGATCTCCTGCTGCACCACCGCGTCCATGGACAGCTTCCCGAACACCTGCCCGAGCCCCGCCGCGGCCGCCACCGCCAGCGCAGCCCACAGCCCGAAGAACGCCGCCGCGGTGGCGGTGACGACGGTGACGGCCGCCAGCGTCGCCGAGACGATCCGGCGGGGCGCCCGCGCCTTCATCCAGACGCCGAGCGCCGTGCCGATCAGGCCGCCGGCCCCGGCGGACGCCGCCAGCAGGCCGAGCGCGACATGGTGGGACACCGGGTCGAACCGCTGCTGGCGGAGCAGGAACGCCAGATAGATGATCAGGAAGCCGGACAGCGCCCGCAGCACCGCGTTCGCCTGCATCGCCTCCGCCACGACCGGGCCGACCCGCGGCAGCGTCCGCCAGTGCGTCCCGCGAGCCGCGGCCGGTTTCGCCGCACCCGCCGGACCCGCCGCCGATTCCGGCTCCGGCCCGGCCTCCGCCCCGGCCTCCGCCTCGCGTTCCGGTGGCGGCGCGGCGTCGGGGACGTCCACCTGCCGCGGCAGCCGCATGGTGATCACGACGCCCAGCAGGAACACGACCGTGCCGAGCCGCAGCACCCAGCCGGCCCCGATGAGCACGGCGAGGCCCGCGGCGATCGGGGCGGTGACCGACGCGGCGACCAGCCCGGCGAACGAGCACCGCGCGTTCGCCGTCACCAGCGTGATCTCACCGGGCATGACCTGGGGCGTCACCGCCGCCCGCAGCACACCGAACGCCTTGGACAGCACGAGCACGCCGAACGCGGCGGGCAGGAAGGTGACCTGGTCGCCGTGCGGGAGGGCGCTCGCCATCCCCCAGCACAGCAGCGCGCGCATCACGAACGTGCTCGCCATCGCGTACCGGCGGACGTGCCGCGCCCGGTCGAGCGCCGGGCCGATCAGCGGCGCGACCAGCGCGAACGGCGCCATGGTGACGAGGAGGTAGAGGGCGACCTGGCCGCGCGCCTGGTTGACGTCCAGGCCGAAGAACAGCGTCCCGGCGAGGGCGACCGTGACCATCGCGTCGCCCGCGGAGTTGAACGCCGACGACTCGATCAGGCTGCCGAGCCCGCTGCGTCCCGCGCCCTGGGCGTGGGTGGCGCGCCGGGTCAGCCGGCCCGTTCGCAGCACCGCCGAACGTGCGCCGCGGAACGCCCGCGCCGTCCCGCCGGCGCCGGCGTGGACGGCCCGTCCGAACCGTGTCCGGTCCCCCATGCGCGCTGATCTCCCCCTGCGGTCATCCGGGCCGCCGGCCGAGGCGCGGCCCTCGCAGCGACTCCAACTGAGAGTACGTTCCCCGCCGGGATGCGGGCTCACCTCGCGGCCGGCGCCGGGTGCGTGCCCGGCCACGTCGTTTCATAGGCGAGAATCGACATGTGAGCCCAATGCGCCAGTCCAGCCCAGCGCGACCCGCCGCCGCGCACACCGCCTCCGGATCTGCCCGCCGGACCCGCACGCCCGCCGTGGACACCGCGTGCGCCGAGGCCGTCGACCTCGCCCGGGAGGCCGCGGAGGACACCGCCCGGCCCCAGCCGGTCGGTGAGCATCTCGGCCTGCGCGCCGAGGGCGACCGCCTGGTCACGCACTATTTCGCGTGCCTCGACCCCGCCTACACGGGGTGGCGCTGGTCGGTCACCGTGACGCGGGCCGCCCGCGCCAAGGTCGTGACCGTCAGCGAATGCGTCCTGCTGCCGGGGGACGACGCCATGCTCGCCCCGCCGTGGGTGCCGTGGCTGGAGCGGCTGCGTCCCGGCGACCTCGGCCCCGGCGACCTGCTGCCGACGGCGCCCGACGACGTCCGGCTCGCCCCGGGCTTCACGCAGGTCGAGGACTCCGCCGACTGGCAGGCGCAGTGGGAGCCCGGGCTCGGCCGCGTCCGGGTGCTGTCCCGGGAGGGCCGCGACGAGGCCGCGGCGCGCTGGTACGACGGCGTCGGAGGCCCCCGCGCCCCGATCGCCGCGTCCGCTCCCGCGCAGTGCTCCACCTGCGGGTTCTTCCTGGCGCTGGCCGGGGAGCTGCGGCAGGTCTTCGGGGTGTGCGCGAACGAGTACGCCCCCGACGACGGGCGCGTCGTGTCCGCCGACCACGGCTGCGGCGCGCATTCCGAGGCGGTTTCGCTGCCGGCCGTGTCCGAGCACAACCCGCCGGTGATCGACGAGCTCGACTACGAGATCGTTTCCACCGGCGGTGACGAGGACGCCGCCCTGGAGGACGAGGCCCTCGGTCACAGCTGACCAGATGACGGACGGCCCTTTGGGGGACAGGCTCGGTGGTTGAACGCCCGGTGGTCGACGGCTTCGCGGAAGACGGGGACCCGTTCGGCACGCGGGCGCTGCGCGCACGGGTGCTGCGCGCGTGGAGCGAGTCACCCGCCCGTTTCCGCGAGGACGCCAACACCGAGGAGGACTTCGCGCTCGGCGGCTACCGCGACCGCGTCGTGGTGGAGCTTGCGCAGAACGCCGCCGACGCCGCGCTGCGCGCCGGTGTCCCCGGTCGCCTCCGCCTGACCCTCCGCACGGACGGCGACGGCACGAAGCACGACGTCTCTGAACAGGGGGCGTTCCTGAGCGCGGCGAACGCGGGGGCGCCGCTGGACGCCGCGGGCGTGGAGGCGCTGTCCACGCTGCGGGCGTCGTCCAAGCGGGACGACACCGGCGCGACGGGACGGTTCGGGGTCGGGTTCGCCGCCGTCGTGGCCGTCAGCGACCGTCCCGCCATCGCGTCCCGCGCGGCGGGCGTGGCGTGGTCGCGCGAGCGGGCCCGGGAACTGGTGGAGGGCATCCCCGTGCTCGCGGACGAGCTGACGCGGCGCGGCGGGCACGTTCCGCTGTTGCGGTTGCCGTTCGCGCTGGACGAGGCGGAGGTGCCGGAGATCCCGGCGGGGTTCGACACGGTGGTGCGGTTGCCGTTGCGCGGGGACGCGGTCGAGTCCGTCCGGGGGCAGCTAGGGCAGGTCGGCGCGGCGCTGATGCTGGCCCTGCCGGCGCTGGAAGTCGTTGAGATCGACGTCGACGGGGACGTCCGCGAGCTGAACGCCGAGCACCGCGCGTCAGGCGAAGTGGTCATCAACGGGGGAGTGTGGCGGACGGCCGAAGCACACGGGGAAACCCCGGTGGCGCTACTGGAAGACCGTCCCGTGGAGGAACGGGCACGGCCGTTCTGGCAGGTCCGTTGGGCCCTGCCAGAGGACGGTCTGCCGGAGGGCATGCCGAGTGTCGTGCATGCGCCCACGCCCAGTGACGAACGGCTGGATCTGCCGGCGCTGCTCATCGCGTCGTTTCCGCTCGCGCCCGATAGGCGGCACGTCGCGCCCGGGCCACTGACCGACTTCCTCGTGAATCGGGTCGCCGAGACCTACATCCGGTTGCTGAGCGGCCTTCCGACCTCACCACGAGTCCTCGGGTTCGTGCCGGGGCCGGTCGGCGCCGGGGAACTGGACGCCAAGATCCGGCGCGGCATCCGGGAGCGCCTTCCCGAGGCGCCGCTGCTACCCCACCGCACCCGCGGACGCGACGCGATCGCGGTGGACGCGCCGGCCCCGTTCATCAAGGTCCTCGGCGGCGGTGGGGGTGCGGTCGTCGTTGGGTTGCTTCCTCCGGAGTGGCCCGCGCGGAGTGCGGCGCTGGCCGCGCTCGGGGTCCGGCGGGTCGAGCTGGCCGACCTGATCGATGAGCTGGCCGCTATGGACCGGGAACCGGCGTGGTGGCACAGGATGTACGGGACGCTCGTCGAGGCCGCCACAGACGCTCTGGGGGCCCTCCCGGTGCCGCTGGCGGGAGACGCCGGGCGGATCGTACGGGGTCCGCGGGGCCTGCTGATCGCGGACGGGGTCGATCCCGGGCGCCTGGACGCGCTGGGGCTGCGGTTCGTCCACCCCGACGCGGTGCATCCGCTGCTGACCCGGCTCGGTGCGGTCGAGGCGGGGCCGCGCACCGTCCTCGCCGACGCCGCCGTGAGGGCGGCCGTGGGGGAGTCGTTCGAGTCCGACGACCCCGATGCGGTCGCCGAGGCCGTCCTGGAGCTGGTCGCGGCCGCGCGGCTCGATCCCGGTGAGGAGCCCTGGCTGGCCGAGCTGGCCCTGCCCGGCAACGACGGGGAGCTTTACCCGGCAGGCGAGCTGCTTCTGCCGGAGAGCCCGCTACGCGACCTCATGGCCGAGGACGCGCCGTTCGGCGTGGTCGACGGCGAGATCCTGGAGCGGTGGGGCGCGGAAACCCTCGCGGCCGTCGGCGTCCTGGACGGGTTCGCCCTCGCCAGGGAGGAGGACGTCAACCTCACAGGGCTCGCCGATGAAGCGGAGACCCTCGAACTCGACGACGAGGACCTGTGGGCGGACGACGTCCTGCGGCGGATCGGCCCGCAGGACCTTCCGCCCCTCGTGCCGGAGTTCCTCGCCGTCCGAGACCTCGAACTGGTCGACGACTGGTCCGCGGCGTTGCGCGTCCTTGCCGGGGCGCCGTGGCGGGCCGCGATCGTCGACCCCGCGCACGTGACCTTGCACAACGGGCGCCGCGTTGCCGTCCCGTCCTACACGGCGTGGTGGCTGAGCCGCCGGCGCGTCCTGGACGGACGTAGACCCGGTGAGTTCCGGCTAGGCGGGGACGAGTCCCTCACCGGGCTGTACGACGTCGCGCCAGAAGGGCTGGACGAGCGGCTCCTGCTCGCCCTGGGCGTTCGTACATCGCTGGTGGATCTGCTCGACGAGCCCGGTGGCGCCCAAGAGCTGCTCGATCGCCTCGGTGACCCGGGACGGTCCGTCACACGGGTCCAGCTGGGCGGGCTCTGGACGGCACTGGCCGACGCGCCCGAGGCCGCTGTCGAACCACCCGACCATGTGCGGGCGGTCGTGGACGGCCGGACCGAGGTCGTGGACGCCGCCGACGCCCTCGTCCTGGACGGACCGGACGTCCTGCCGCTCCTCCAGGGACAGCCGCTCGTCATCGCCGCGCAGGGGCGGGACACGCGCCTCTCTGAACTTCTCGACTTGCCGCTGGCCGGCGACGAGGTCCCGGGCGTCGTCCAGTCGGAGGGGGAGAAACGTTCCGTGCCGGAAGCGGTCGGTGCCGTCCTGCCCGGCGCGCCCGCCCACTACCTCGCGCACGAACGGCTGATCGTGGACGGCCAGGACGTCCCATGGTGGACGAGAGACGGCGAGATCCACGCGAGCGGGGCCGGCGGGCTCGCCCGGGCACTCGCGTGGGCCACGGGGGACTGGGCCGGACGGCTCATGGCCGAGGCCGTCCTGCGCGACCCCGAGGCCCTGCCGCTCCTCCTGGCCGAAGCCGACCTGGAACCCTAGTCGGCCGTCTCCCGCTCGGAAGTGCCCTCCCGCTCAGACGCGCCCTTCTGCACGGACGCGCCCTCCTGTGCAGACGTGTCCTCCTGCGCAGACGCGCCCTCCGCCTCTGACGAAGCCTCACGCTCACGTTTCGCGGCGCGGGCGGCCTCCTGGCGGGCGCGACCGCGCTGGAGCCTGGGGACGTACCAGACCGCGAACAGGCCGATCGCGATGCCCGCGACGCACACCCACAACCACCAGCGGTCCTCGGACGGCAGCCCGACGAGGAGCAGAACCACGAGCGCCACCGCCCAGGCGGCCGTGCCCGTGGCCGCGATACGTACGTCGTTGGTAGGCATCGGCGGCGGATCCGGGCGGCGTGGTCGGGTCATGTGGCCAGGCTACGCGGCGGGGCGTGAAGGAGAGAGCTAGAGGAAGGAGGGAGGGGAGGGATGCACACTCCTCTCCACTCTCAATGTATAGCGCACCCCTGGGCTTGCGGCAAGACCCCGGCCGTGCCGCACAATCGTCGACGTGAATCCCTTGACCACCAGCGCGTTCGACCTTCCCGACCACCTCGCTCCCAAGGCCGACCCGGCGCTGATCGCCGGTGACGAGCGGCACTTCGCGGCGATCGCGGAGAGCCTTGAGCAGTCGATCGCCGACCTGTCCGACCGCCTCGACGCCGAGCGCATGGCGCCCGCCGGCACCGGCCAGAAGGCGTTGGAGCGGGACATGGAGATCCACCGGCTGACCACCCGGCTCCGCACGCTGCGCCGCTTCGGCCTGGACCTGTGCCTCGGGCACATCGTGCGCGAGGGCGACTCCGAGCCCGTGTACGTCGGGCGACTCGGCCTCAAGGACGGCGCCGGCCGTAGGCTGCTGGTCGACTGGCGCTCCCCGGCGGCCGAGCCGTTCTTCGGAGCGACCCACGCCAATCCCATGGGCCTGGCGAGCCGCCGCCGGTATCGCTGGACCCGCGGCCGCGTCAGCGACTACTGGGACGAGGTGTTCACCTCGGACGGCTTCGAAGGGCACGCCGCGCTCGACGACCAGTCGGCCTTCATCGCCAGCCTGGGCGGCAGCCGGTCGCCGCGGATGCGCGACGTGCTCGGCACCATCCAGGCCGACCAGGACGCCATCATCCGCGCGGGATCCCGGGGCGCTCTCGTCGTCGACGGCGGTCCGGGCACCGGGAAGACCGTCGTGGCCCTGCACCGCTCCGCCTACCTCCTCTACTCCGACCCCCGCCTCGGTCACCGCCGGGGCGGCGTGCTGTTCGTCGGTCCGCACCAGCCCTATCTGGCCTACGTCGCCGACGTCCTCCCGAGCCTCGGAGAGGAGGGTGTGCAGACCTGCACCCTGCGGGACCTCGTCGCCGAGGGAGCCGCAGCGGCGGACGAGAGCGACCCGGACGTCGCCCGTCTGAAGTCGTCCGCGGACCTGGTGAAGGCGATCGAGCCGGCCGTCAGGTTCTACGAGAATCCGCCCACCGAGGGGATGACGGTCACGACCGACTGGTCCGACATCTGGCTGAGCCCCCACGACTGGGCCGAGGCCTTCCAGGCACGAGACCCCGGTACCCCGCACAACGAGGCGCGCGACCAGATCTGGGAGGAACTGGTCACGATCCTGATGGACAAGTACGACGGCGACGCGCCGGAGGCCCTGCTCCGCCGGTCTCTGCAGCAGGACAGGGAACTGCTCACGGCCTTCAACCGCGCGTGGCCGCTGATCGAGGCGTCCGACCTCGTCGGGGACCTGTGGTCGGTACCCGCCTACCTGCGGTTGTGCGCTCCGTGGCTCAGCCCCGACGAGATTCGCAAATTGCAGCGCGAGGACGCCCAGGCATGGACGGTGTCCGACCTGCCGCTCCTGGACGCGGCGCGGCAGCGCCTCGGCGACCCGGAGGCGACCCGCCGCAGGCGCCGCCAGGAGGCCGCTCTCGCCGCCCAACGCGAGCACATGGCCCAGGTCGTCGACAACCTGATCGAGGCGGCGGCGGCCTCCGGCGCCGACGGCGACGACGGCGAAGGGCTGGTGGTGATGCTGCGCGGACAGGACGCACAGGTCAGCCTGGTCGACGAGACCGCGCTTCCCAGCACCGACCCTGATCTGCTCGCCGGCCCGTTCGCGCACATCGTCGTGGACGAGGCGCAGGAACTGACCGACGCGGAGTGGCAGATGCTGCTGCTGCGCTGCCCGTCCCGGAGCTTCACCATCGTCGGGGACCGCGCCCAGGCCAGGCACGGGTTCACCGAGTCGTGGCAGGAGCGGCTCAAGCGGATCGGGTTGGACCGGATCGACCTGGCCTCCCTGAGCATCAACTACCGGACGCCGGAGGAGGTCATGGCGGAGGCCGAGCCGGTCATCCGGGCCGTGCTCCCGGACGCCAACGTGCCGACCTCCATCCGCAGCGGCGGTGTTCCCGTCGTCCACGGGTCCGCCGCGGATCTGGGCTCGGTCCTCGACGCCTGGCTCGCCGAGAACGCCGACGGGGTCGCCTGCGTCATCGGCGATCCCGCGTTCCGGGGGACGTCCCGCGTCCGCTCGCTGACCCCGGAGCTGGCGAAGGGGCTCGAGTTCGACCTGGTCGTCCTCGTCGACCCGGAGGCGTTCGGGGAGGGCATCGAGGGAGCGGTCGACCGTTATGTCGCGATGACCCGGGCGACCCAGCGGCTCGTCGTCCTCACGAGTTCCTGAGATCCTCACAAGCTCCTGATTACGGCGGTCTCCGGGCGGTTCGGTAAGTTCTTCCATCGGCGTGCGGGCACCGGGTCCTCCGGGGGCGGCGGCCGCGAGGCCGGCGTCCCCGGCGGTGCCGGGACGCGGCGTGGCAGCATGGGCAGCACGGGAGACCATTGACGATGACAACGCCACCGACCGGCGGACGCGCGTCGTCCACGCCGGCGCTCGCCGAAGAGCTGCGCATCTCGATCGCGCGGCTCTCGCGCAGGCTGCGCACGCTGCGCCCCACGCCCGGCGGCGACGGCGCCCGCGGTCCGCTGTCGCTCACCCAGTTCGCCGCGCTCGCCGCGATCGAGCGGCACGGGTCGATGACGCCGCGTGAGCTGGCCGACCACGAGAAGGTGCAGCCGCCGTCGATGACCCGCGTGATCGCCCATCTGGAGGAGCGGGGGCTCGTCGCGCGCCGTCCCCATCCGACGGACGGGCGGCAGGTGGTGCTGAACGCGACCGAGGAGGGCAGCGCGCTGCTGGCCGACGAGCGGCGCCGCAAGGAGGCGTGGCTGGCCAAGCGGCTCGGCGAGCTGACCGACGAGGAGCGGGAGGTCCTCCGGCTGGCCGCCCCGATCATCGACGAGCTCAGCCGCTCCTGACCCCGGCGCCGCACCGGCCGCGCCGTTCGACGGCCGCGCAGGACGGGTGGCGGGTGCGCGGTTTGCCGGAATGGCGATCGGGCAATTATCGTTAGCAGTGTTAATGACTCCCGCTAACGATGGACACGGCGAGCCCGGGGGGAACGCGATGCGCGGCGCCCGCGGGCGGGCGGTGTTGGACCCCGACAGGGACCCCGGAGCGGACCCCGGCACGGGCGACGACCCGGAAGATCCCGGCGAACAGGACGCGGACGAAGAGCCGCGGTCCGGAGGCATGTTCCGTTCCCTGCGCAACCGCAACTACCGGTTGTTCGCCGCGGGCCAGGTCGTCTCCAACACCGGGACGTGGATGCAGCGCGTCGCGCAGGACTGGCTCGTCCTCGAACTCGCGCACGGCAGCGGCGTCGCGCTCGGCATCACCACCGGGCTGCAGTTCCTGCCGATGCTGCTGTTCGGGCTGTGGGGCGGCGTCATCGCCGACCGCTACCCCAAGCGCCGCGTCCTGGTGCTCACGCAGGTGTCGATGGGCGTGCTCGCGCTCGTCCTCGGCCTGCTCGCGGTGACCGGCACGGCGCAGGTGTGGCACGTGTACGTGCTGGCGTTCGGGCTCGGGCTCGCCACCGTCGTCGACAACCCGACCCGCCAGTCGTTCGTCGTCGAGATGGTCGGCAGGCGCGACCTGCCGAACGCGATCGCGCTGAACAGCGCCACCTTCAACGGCGCCCGCCTGCTCGGCCCCGCCGTCGCGGGGGTGCTGATCGCGGCGATCGGCACCGGGCCGGTGTTCCTGGTGAACGCGGCGTCGTTCGGCGCCGTCCTGTTCGGCCTCTACGCGATGCGGTCCGGCGAGCTGTACCCGGCGGCCCCGGTGAAGCGCGCCAAGGGGCAGCTCCGCGAGGGCCTGCGTTACGTGCGCGGACGCCGCGACCTCAGACTGGTCCTGATCTTCATCGGGTTCATCGCCATGTTCGGGATGAACTTCTCCACCACGGTGGCGCTGATCGCCAAGGAGGTCTTCAACACCGGCGCGTCGGCGTTCGGCCTCGCCTCCAGCATGCTCGCGCTCGGCGCGCTCAGCGGCGCGCTGCTGGCCGCGCGGCGGGTGGCCAGGCCGCGGCTGCGGCTGCTGGTGGGGATGGGCGTGCTGTTCGGCGCGCTGGAGGTCGTCACCGGGCTGATGCCGACGTACTGGTCGTTCCTGGTGCTGCTCGTCCCGACCGGCATCGTGATGATGACGATCATGACGGCGGCCAACACGACCCTCCAGCTCAGCGTCGCGCCCGAGATGCGGGGCCGGGTGATGGGCCTCTACATGTTCGTGTTCCTCGGGACGAACCCGGTGGGGGCGCCCACGATCGGCTGGCTGGCCGAGCATTTCGGCGCCCGGACGGCCCTCGTCCTGGGCGGCCTGATCTCCGCCCTCGCCGCCCTCGGCGTCGGCGTGCTGGCCGCGCGCGGGTCGATCCGCCCGGCGCTCGCCCGGATCCGGCCCCGCCGCCGCATACGCCGCCGGATACGCCGCACCGCCGAAAGGTGACCGGACCCCGCCGGGCCGCCACCGGAAGGGCGGCGCGGCGCCGATCGGCGTGACAACGGGTGCCATCTGCTGAAATGCTGGCCGGGTGGCCCCTCGGACACTCCCATGAGGCTATTTGTGGCGCTCGTCCCGCCACCGGACATCCTGGACGAGCTGGAGGAGGCCATCGCGCCGCACGCCGGCGCGGTGCCCGAGCTGAAATGGGTCCGGCGCGAACTGCTGCACGTCACCCTGACGTTCCTCGGCGAGGTCGACGACCGCACCCTGGACCGGCTCCTCCCGAGGCTGGAACGCGCCGTCGGGCGGCATGAGCGGATGTCGCTGTCGCTGGCGGGCGCGGGCGCGTTCCCCGGCGGCGGGACGCACGCCCGCGTCCTGTGGACGGGCCTGTACGGCGACCGCCGCCGTGCCGTGCGGCTGGCGGCGTCGACCACGGCCGCAGGGCGCCGCGTCGGGATGATGCCCGACAAGCACCGCACGTTCCGTCCCCACCTGACGTTGGCGCGGTCCAGAAAGCCGGTGGACGTGCGGCCCCTCCTGGAGGCGCTGTCGGCGTTCGCGAGCGCCCCGTGGACGGCGGACTCCGTCCATCTGATGCGCAGCCACCTGCCCGGCAAGGACTACAGCCAGGTGAGGTACGAGTCGCTGAAGACGTGGTCGCTGCGTCAGAGCTCGGGCGGCGGCGGCGCGGGACGGTCGGCGTCGGGCGGCCCCCAGGGGACGCCGTAACGTTCGCAGGCGCGGCGCAGCTCGTCCAGGTCCGGCGGGAACGTGACCTGGCGCAGCACCCGCCCGGACGGCCCCCACACCACCAGCCGCGGCAGCTGAAGACGTGGTCGCTGCGTCAGAGCTCGGGCGGCGGCGGCGCGGGACGGTCGGCGTCGGGCGGCCCCCAGGGGACGCCGTAACGTTCGCAGGCGCGGCGCAGCTCGTCCAGGTCCGGCGGGAACGTGACCTGGCGCAGCACCCGCCCGGACGGCCCCCACACCACCAGCCGCGGCATCCGCTCGCGCGCCTCGTCGATGCCGACGCCGCCGATGCGGTCGCGGGCCAGGTCCCATTCGACCTTGCCGCGTCTGGTGACGACCGCGAGCCCGGCGGACGACACGCGCAGCTGCGAGCGGTTGCGGTCGTAGAGCCAGTAGCCGACCAGTCCGATGACGAGCCCGGCGGGCACGGACCAGCTCGCCGTGGCGTTGAACCCGCCCAGCTCTGGGCCGAGCCAGACCGCGCCCAGCAGCGCCACCGCCTCGCACAGCAGAACGCTCATCCCGTACGTGCCGATGCGGGAACGCCGGGTCGCGTCCAGAAGCGCACCCGGTGCCGTGGCGGGGCTGGGCGGAGGGGGGACGGAGAACGTGAAGTCGGGCTCCTCGGCACGGTCGGGCCGGAGTGCCGCGCCCTCCTGCCCGGCGCTCTGCGCGGGCAGCGCGGCGGTGGCCGGCTCCGGCTCCGTCCCGGGCTCGGGGGCGGCGAGCGTGGACACCGCCGAGTGGAACGCGGCGCTCAGGTACGCGTCGTACTCGGCGTCGTTCACGGGCAGCCCGGCGCGGCGGGCCGAGTCGCGCAGGTCGGTGCGGGAGATCCGCAGCGCCGACAGGGGAGCGGCGAAGAACTCGTCGCCGTCGGTGTCGTACAACCGGACCCACGCGTGCCCGGCGATGGTCAGCAGCTCGATGCCGCCGATGCGGTCCTCGGGCATCTTCAGCACGACGTCGCCGGCGGCGTCGGCCCAGCCGAGCCCGCCGTCGGCGACGACGAGCCGTCCGCCCGGCACCTGCGCGAAGATCTCCGGCAGCCCCTCCAGCCCGTAGTCGGGACGCCGCGGCGCCCGCGCCCCCGGCGTGATCACGCGGTAGCCGTGGTCGTCGAGGGCGTGCGCGAGCTGGAAGCCGTCCAGGCCGTGCGCGGGCAGCCGGGCGACGAGCTCCATCCGGTGCCCGAACGCGAGCGCGGCGAGGTCGGCGCGGCGCGGCTCGCCGCTGACCGGGTCGAGGCGCAGGCCAGGGCCGACGACGACCGCGGCGACGTCCCCGGCCCGCAGGTCCTGGGCCTCGCGGCGGCGTCCCGGCAGGGCCCGCACCAGCAGCCGCTCCGCGTTGATCGTCCACCGGACCTGGGCGGCCCGCAGCAGCCGGCGGCGCGCCGCGAGGACGCCCGCGATCGCGGCGAGCGTCCAGCAGCCGGCGGCGAGCCGGGCGCCGAACTCGCCGGTCCCGTCCACCGCGATCCGGATGATCATGACCGCGCCGAGCAGGGCGGTCAGCACGCCGAGGAGCACGATCCGGCGGCGGCTCGGCAGCGGCTCCGGCGTGTCGAGGCGCTGCTCGTTCGCCCTGCGCCTGCCGCCCGCCTTGTTCTTGCCGCGCGTGGGCCGGCCCTCGGCAGGGGGCTCGACAAGCGGCTCAGGGGACACCTGGAGGGACGGCTCGTGGGCCGCGGCGAGGAGTGCCGCCTCCTGGTCCAGGAGGCGCTTCTCCGCGGCGTGGTCGCGTGGCAGGGCGCTTCCCCCGGGGACGTCGTCGTCCAGCCCGGGGATGCGCAGGGCCTCGTCGAGCGCCGGATCGAGCAGATCCGCGGACTCGCCGTCAAGGACGTGCAGGGGAATCCCGATCCGGCGGGCCGTCACGAACACGGCGAGCGGTTCCAGGCCCATCGCGGTCATCCCGCCCACCGCGGTACGTCCGAACCGGTGGAACACCGTCAGCACGCCGTCGCCGGTCGTGATGGCCAGGGCGTCGATCCGGGACCGCTCGTAGGAGACGATGCTCAGCCCGTCCGGCCCGATCCGTTCGAGGCCGGCCGCCGACAGCCGCCAGAACGGCCGGGGACGCCTCCGCCGCGCCTCCGGGGCCGCGCCGAGCGCCCACGGGACGGCCGCGACGACGCCGATCAGCGCCGCCCACAGCCACACGGGACGGATCGGCATCAGCGCCAGCGCCACCGCCAGGAGGGCGAACGGGCCGGCGGCGACGGGACGCCACCGGTCACCAGGACCCGCGAGGCCCACCAGCTCATGCTCCACAGTCCGCATCCTCACACGGGTCCCCGTGGGACCGTCGCCTCCTTCCAGCATCCGGTCGCCCGGCGAAACCGACTTCCATCGTGCGGGTCAGGTCGGCCCATCGCTTCCGTCACTTGCCTCCCGACGACCCCCCGCGTCTCCGTATCAGCCCATAGCCGACCGCTCCGGCGATGGCGAGCGCGAGGAACAACCCCATTCTCGGGCCGGAGGCGTCCCTGCGCCCCTCTTCGGAGTCGCTCGTCGTTTCGGCGCTCTCAGGCGTGGCGGACGGCGACGGCAGCGCCTCCTCCGGCAGCGGGACCTGGTAGACGGGCTCGTTCGTCCCTTCGGACCCCACCAGGATGGACTTGCCGTCCGGGGCGTAGGTCACCGACTCGCCCTGGCTCTGCATGGGCAGGCCGATGGACTTCAGCGACTCGCCGGGGTTGCCGTCCGGCTTCACCGAGTAGAGGCGCGCGCCGAAGTAGGTCCGGATGACGCAGGTGCGGCCGTCCGGGGCGAACGCGCCGTCGGTCGCCATGGAGGGGGCGTCGCGGACCTTCCGCATGATGTTGAACCCGCTCGTCCGCAGCTTCGCCGGGCCCTCGTACACCTTGCCGCCGAACAGCTTGCTGGCGATGTAGATCCGGTTGGTCCGCGGGTTGATCATGAACGTCTCGGCGTTGCGCGGCCCGTCCTCGTATTTGATCTTGAACGCGGTGGCGGGCAGCGTCCGGCTGCGCAGCCGGGCCGGCTCCGGGATCCGGTACACGGTCACGTACGGCCATGCGCCGCCGAGATTGTCGCCGATGTCCGCGACGAAGATCGCCGGACGGCCGTTGCCGTCCTTGCCGACCGCGATGCCCTCCCAGTCGCGGGCGCCGGCGCCGCCGACCGTCAGCGTGGCCCTGACACGTCCGTCCATGCCGAGCGCGTAGATCGCCGGGACGCCGCCCGAGTCGTTGTGGGTGTAGACGACGCCCTCGTGCCGCCTGCTGGCCGCGAGCCCGCTGGACTCGGTGATCCGCTCATCGCTGATCTTGAAGAGCACCCGGTCGTCCCCGCCCGGGGCCGACCGCTGCGCGGGGCCGGCCGGGGCGGCGGAGGCGGTGGAGGACGGCAGGCAGACGAACGCGGCGACGAGGCCGAGCGCGGCTCCGGCGCGGACCGCGCGGCGGCACGGGGACGGACGCACTGCCATGGCCTGATCATCCCCGTTCCGCGCCCCGTCGATCATATGACCCGCGCCGTCGTAGCGGGACCGCCGTCCCGCACCGCCGTCAATTCAGCATCGCACCGACGACCACGGCCAGTACGAGCGCGGTCAGCACGGTGGGAAGCAGCCATCGGGGCGCGCGGTTCACGCTTCGAGCCTATTCGTCCCCGCAGGGGAGTCGAACCGTCCGCCCATGATCTGCATCTCATCCAGCATGTGCGGATTGTTCGGGATGGTGCGTTCACCGTTCGCCGACGCGGGACCGGCGTCGGACGTGTTCGTCACGCTGGGCATGCTCGCGGAGGAACGCGGCACGGACTCGGCGGGGCTGGCGCTCCTCGGCGCCTGGCCGGGCCTCGGCGGGCAGGGAACCGGCGGCGACGGCTGCCGCGTGCTGAAGGGCCGCGGCCGCTTCTCCGGGATCTGGCGGCCGGACCTGCTCCCCGAACTCGACCGCGCGCCGGTCGCCCTGGGGCACACCCGCTGGGCGACGCAGGGCTCGCCCGCCGAGCCGGACAACGCCAGCCCGATGGCCGTCGCCGGCGCCGCGTCCACCGGTGACGGCCCCGCCGCCGGGGTGGTGGCCACGCACAACGGCGACATCGACGCCGGTGACCTGCGGTCGCGGTTCGCGCTGCCGCCCGCGTCCGGGACGACCGACAGCGAACCCGTCTTCCAGCTCCTCGCCGGCTGCGCGGACACGTCCGAGGTGACCGGGGTGCTCGAATCGGTGGTCGGCCGGGCCGCGCTGGCCTGGGTCCACCGGGACCGCCCGACCGAGGTGCATCTGGCCCGCGCCGCGCTGAGCCCGCTGACCGTGGCCGTCGACACCGAGCAGAACATCTACTGGGCGTCCAACCCGCGCTGGTTCCGCGATGCGGAGAAGCACACGCGGGTGGAGTTCGCGACCATCGTCATGCTCCGCGAGGGCACCTACCTGAAGGTCGGCATGGAGCGGCGTCCCGGACGCCGAGACCTGCCCGACGTGCTCGCGACGGCCGCCTTCCTGCCGACGGCCAGGGACTCCGACATGGACGATCGCGTCTGGACGGGCTTCACCCGCGCCGACGAGGAATGCGACCGCGCCGGTCTCCGCCATCGCGTGGTGGCGCGGCCGGGCGGCACCGGCGGTCTGCCGGCCGCCGCCTGAGACGGACCCTCGGGGGAGCGGCGTGGCGCCCCCGAGGGTTCTCCCGCACCTGCGGCCCCCGAACTCCTAGAGACGCTCGACCACGTAGTCGATGCAGGCGGTCAGGGCCTCCACGTCGTCGGGGTCGATCGCCGGGAACATGCCGATGCGCAGCTGGTTGCGGCCCAGCTTGCGGTACGGCTCGGTGTCCACGATCCCGTTGGCGCGCAGCGTCTTGGCGACGGCCGCCGCGTCCACGTCGTCGTTGAAGTCGACCGTGCCGACCACCTGCGAGCGCTGCGCCGGGTCGACGACGAACGGCGTCGTGTACGCCGTCTTCTCCGCCCACGTGTAGAGCCGCCGGGACGAGTCGGCCGTACGGGACGTCGTCCACTCCAGGCCGCCCTGGCCGTTCATCCACTCGATCTGCTCGGCGAGCAGGAGCAGCGTCGCCACGGCCGGGGTGTTGTAGGTCTGGTCCTTGGCGGAGTTGTCCGCGGCCGTCTTCAGGTTCAGGGACTCCGGGACGTACCGGTCGGACATGGCGATCTCGTCGATCCGCTCCAGGGCCGCCGGGGACGCGAGCGCCAGCCACAGCCCGCCGTCCGCCGCGAAGCACTTCTGCGGCGCGAAGTAGTAGACGTCGGTCTCGGTCACGTCGACGGGCAGGCCGCCCGCGCCCGAGGTGGCGTCCACCAGCACGAGGCCCTCGCGCGCGGTCGTGCCCGCCGGGCGCCTGATCGGCATCGCCACGCCGGTCGAGGTCTCGTTGTGGGTGAGGGCGTAGACGTCGACGTCCTCCTCGGCCGACGCCTCCGGGTGCGTTCCGGGCGGGCCGCTGATGACGGTCGGGTCCCCCAGCCACGGCGCGCTCGAGGTGACCTTGGCGAACTTGCTGGAGAACTCACCGAACGTCAGGTGCTGCGACCGCTGCCGGACGAGGCCGAACGCGGCGGCGTCCCAGAACGCGGTGGTGCCGCCGTTGCCGAGCAGGACCTTGTGCCCCTCGGGGAGCGAGAACAGCTGGGCCAGGCCCTCACGGACCCGCCCGACGAGGGACTTGACGGGCTTCTGCCGGTGCGAGGTCCCCATGTACGTCGAGCCGGACTCGGCGAGCGCGGTGAGCTGCTCGGGACGCACCTTCGACGGGCCGCACCCGAAACGGCCGTCGGCGGGCTTCAGATCGGCGGGTATTTCCATGGTGGGATTCGCGCTGTCGGTCACTCGAAAAGGCTACTTCACGCGCCGTGCGGCCCAGGTAAGCAGGGTCGCCAGCGCGATCGCGCAGATCCCGGCGACGACCGCGGGCGGGTAGATCCAGTCGTCGCCCTTCGCATGCGCCGCCACGGCCGTGCGGACGGAGTCGTAGACGAGGAACGCCAGGAACAGGGCGGCCATCACGGCGGCGACCCGTCCCGACACCGCGTTGGTGCGGCGGCGGCGCTCCTCGCGCTCCGCCTCGTATTGCCGCAGCTCCTCGGCCACATCGGCCGCCGCCCGTCGCAGATCCTCCGCTGCATCGGCCACCGCGCCGGACGCCGCGCTGTCGGACGCGGTGGTGCCGGACATGGGGCCGATGTCGCCGTCGAGCGGCTCGTCCGCACCGGCACGGTCATCACTCATGGGCCCAATGATGACAAAGTGGCCGATTTTCATGTTCGGTCGCATGTTCATGAAAAATTTTCGATCCTTTTCACGGTGCGCCGCGTCCAACCCGACAGGGGGCTCGGCGGGCGAGCCGGGGACGGCGGAAGCGAGGCGAGCGGGGAAGCGAGGCGTGCCATGGCGAGCGACGGCGACCGGATCCTGAGCGAGGATCGGCTGCGCGGAGTGCTCGACCTGTTCGAACGGCTGCGGGAGCGGCCGCCGTGGCGGTGGCGGGAGCGGCTGCGGCCGCTGCTCCTGCTGCTCGGCCCCGGCCGCGCCACCTCCCAGGTCGCCGAGATGCTCAAGACGCGGTGCGAGAAGGACCCGGTGTCGCACATCGCCGCCGACACCCTCGCCACCGACGTCGCGGGCGTCCTGCGGGAGGCCAAGCGGGAGCTGTCGCAGCCCAGCAGCCACGCCAAGGGCGAGCCGCCGCTGCGGTTCCCGATGCTGGAGATGGCGCTGTGGCTGCGCGACCTGCGGGAGATCCGGGTCGCCGGGGACCGCCCGCCGCCGCGCGGCGCCGCGCCCGCCGAACGGGAGAACCACCAGCTCATCCGGCGGCTGACGCATCCGCCGGTCGGGGACAACGAGAACGCCCGGCGCCGCGAGCTGAACCGGGTGATCCGCCGGCGCGGGCGGGACGTCCTGCGCGACCTCGAGTCACCGCGCGGCCGGCCCGCGACGTTCCTGGGGTTCCTGGAGCAGATCGCCCCGATCGGGATCGCGGCCGTCGCGCTGATCAGCGCCGGGACGGCGGCCGCCCTCGACCTGGCGGCGGCCGTGTTCGCCGCGGTCATCGGGCTGGCGTTCGTGACCGTGCAGATCCTCGCCAGGACGCGCGGCTGGTACGGGGTGCGCCAATTCGGGTGGTTCCTCCGCCAGCCCTACGTGGACCGCGACTCCACCGAGTTCCTCGGGTTCGCGCTCGGGGTGTTCGACCCGCGCCCGGTCGAGCCGGACGACCACGGCGAGCAGCTCGACCTGCTGCTCGTCGCCGCGTTCCTGGAGGATCTGCGCCGCAACTACCGGCGCGACTACCGGCGGGCCGCGTGGGCGCGGGTCCGCTACCCGGTGCTGATCTTCGAGCAGCTGTCGGCCGGGCATCCCGGCGTGACGTTCATCGAGCTGGCCGAGCGGGTCCGCACCGACCTCCAGGCCGATGACCGGCTCACCGGCTTCGACCCGCTCATCATCGCCGCCGGCATCGACCCGACCGCGCCCTCCGACGACGACCCGTCCTCCCCGTCCGGTCCGCGGCTCGTCGACCGGCTCGCGCAGGCGGTCCGCGTGGACCTGTCGCCGGGCGAGCCGCAGAACGTCATCGGCGCGCGCGCCCTGTGGGACCGCTACACGCGCGAGCAGCGGCGCGTCGGCGCCCTCGGCTCGCGCCGGGAACTGCGCGTCGACATCACCCGCGACCCGGGCGGCGACCTGCCGCCCGTCCGGTCCGTGCGGCGCCGCCCCCGGATCGCCCACCCCGCGCTGCCGTGGATCGCGATGGTCGCGGTCGCGGCGGCGTCCATCACCGTGATCTCGGTCCAGGTGGTGAAGTACTGCTCGCCGTTCGCCATCAGGCGGATGGCGAACGGCGAATGCGTCGGCATCACCGACGGGTCGTTCCGCTTCGGCGTGGACTCCGGCGGCCGCAACAACGACAACCGGCTGAACAGGGTGCTCGACCGGATCGAGGACCTGAACGACCACGTCGAGGAGTCCGGCAAGCCGTACGCGACGGTGGTCTACCTCGGCCCGGTGACCGCCGACCCGTCGATCAAGAATCACCGCAGCGAGCTCCTCGCCGGCGTACAGGGCGAGCTGATCGGGCTGGCGATCGCGCAGAAGCGGTTCAACGACGCCGCCGAGAGCAACGACCTTCGGCTGCGGGTGCTGATCGGCAACGCGGGCGCCAAGTTCCGCTACGCCGGGCAGGTCGCCCAGCAGATCCGGGAGCTGGCGCTGGAGGACCGCTCCATCGTCGCGGTGATCGGGTTCGAGCAGAGCCGCCGGCAGACGCAGGAGGCGATCAAGATGCTGGCCAAGTCGGCGCTGCCGCTGGTCGGCACGGCCAACAGCTACGACGGGACGGCCCTGCTCGACGGCGACGCTGGCTACTCGCCGTACTACTTCCGGCTCGCGTCGCCGAACCTGCGGACCGCCCGGCACGCCGCCTACTGGGCGCGGAACGGGCACATCGGCGGCACGAAGGTGAAGGACGCGGTCGTCCTCTACAACGATGACCCCGACGACCTCTACAGCGAGAACCTGGCCGTCGACTTCCAGAAGGCCTTCCGGCCCGGCAAGGTGCGCATGCGGCCGTACAGGAATCCCGGCGAGCTCGACAAGGCCGCGCGCGAGGCCTGCCAGGACCAGCCCGACATGTTCTACTACGCCGGCAGGTCGGACGAGTTCCGCTCGTTCATCAACGTGATGGAGCTGTCCTGCCCGAAGCGGCCGCTGGTCATGGCCGACGACGAGATCGCCAAGTACGTCAGCGACAACGCGGGCGAGCTCGGCCGCAAGGACACCTTCGACCTGTACTTCACGCCGCTGGCCGCGCGGGAGGCGTGGACGTGGCGGTGGATCGGCGACCAGGCGCCGCAGACGTTCTACTCCGACTATGACCCCGCCGTACGCGAGATGACGGACGAGAACAACGAGGGCCAGCGGCCGTCCATCACCCGCGCCGCCGTCGCCTACGACGCGGCCACCCTCGTCGCGACCGTGGCGAGCAAGGTGTACTGGCAGGAGGAGGCGCTGCCGTCGGCGGGATCGGTGTTCGCGGCGCTGAACGACCCCGACCACGACGTCCTGCGCAACGGGGCGAGCGGCGTCATCCGGTTCAGCTCCCGCCGCACCGGCCACCAGGTGCTCGACAAGCCGGTGATCCTCGCGACGATCAACCCGGACGGGACGACGGAGGTCGAGCAGGTCTGCGGCCGCCTCATCGCGGGCGAGCAAGGCCAGGCCGCCTGCCCGCCCGCCCCCGCGAACGAGCCCGGCACGTCGCGTTGAGCCGGCTCGTCGCGTTGAGCCTGGCATGTCGCGTTGAGCGCGGCACGTCCTGAGCGCTGCAGGGTGAGCGCGGCAGAAGGCCCCCGGCCGGTTCGACCGGGGGCCTCAAGGCGTTTTCGGGGGCGGGGGATCGGCCGTTCAGCCGGCCTTGAGGACCTTCGCCGCTCCGGCGACGTCGTTGATCTCGCGGGTACCGGGGCCGGTGTACTTGGCGCTCGGCCGGACGAGGCGGCCGGTGCGCTTCTGCTCCAGGATGTGCGCCGCCCATCCGGCGGTGCGGCCACAGGTGAACATGGCGGGCATCATCGCGGTCGGGACCTCGGCGAAGTCCAGGATGACCGCGGCCCAGAACTCCACGTTCGTCTCGATCGGCCGGTCCGGGCGGCGCTCGCGCAGTTCGGTGAGGGCGGCGTCCTCCAGCGCCTTCGCGGCCTCGAAGCGCGGCGCGTCCAGTTCCCTGGCGGTGCGGCGCAGCACCCGGGCGCGCGGGTCCTCGGCGCGGTAGACGCGGTGGCCGAAGCCCATCAGCCGGTCGCCGGAGTCGAGGATGTCGCTGACGACCTTGCGGGCGTCGCCGAGCTGCTCCACCTTCTCGATCATCGGCAGCACCCGGGCGGGGGCGCCGCCGTGCAGCGGGCCGGACATGGCGCCGATCGCGCCGGACACGCTGGCCGCCACGTCCGCGCCGGTGGAGGCGATCACCCGCGCGGTGAAGGTGGAGGCGTTCATGCCGTGCTCTGCGGCGGAGACCCAGTACGCGTCGATGGCCCGGACGTGCTTCGGGTCGGGCTCACCGCGCCAGCGGACCATGAACCGCTCGGTGATCGTCCCGGCGGAGTCGATCTTGTCCTGCGGGACCATCGGCACGCCGATGCCACGCGCGGACTGGGCGACGAACGACAGCGCCGTCACCGACACCCGGGCGAGGTCGGCGCGGGCCTCCTCGTCGGAGATGTCGAGCAGCGGGCGCATCCCGTACGCGGGGGCGAGGGTGGGGAGCGCGCTCTGCACGTCCACCCGTACGTCGCCGGAGGTGACCGGCAGGACGTGCGGGTCGGCGGGGGCAAGTCCCGGGTCGAAGCTGTCGTCCACCAGCAGGCCCCAGGCGTCGCCGAAGGAGACGCGGCCGACGAGATCCTCGATGTCGACGCCCCGGTAGCGGAGGGCGCCGCCCTCCTTGTCCGGTTCGGCGATCTCGGTCTCGAAGGCCACGACCCCCTCGAGACCAGGTTTGAAGTCGGACATGTCGTCCTGCCTTTCGTCCCCAAGAGTGATAAGGCGGTGCCGTGCCATTGAACCCTGTCCGCCTTACTTGCCAGTACCCAGGGGCCATGTGAGTTGCACAAGACCCAGGTGAGAGGCTCTGACGCTGTGGATTCCACGACGCCCGATCCCGCGCGGCTCCGAAGATCCTACGAAGGGGGCGAATTGGTGGAAACTTCGCTCCCCGCCGATCCGCTCGCACTGTTCGCCGCGTGGTTCGCCGACGTGCACGCCTTCGGGCTCGCCGAACCGAACGCGATGGTGCTGGCCACGGCGTCCGGGGACGGGGTGCCGAGCGCCCGGACCGTCCTGCTCAAGGGGTACGGGCCGCACGGATTCCGCTTCTTCACGAACTTGACCTCGCACAAGGGGCGCGACCTCGCGGAGAACCCCCGCGCGGCGCTCGTCTTCCCCTGGCACGAGATGCACCGGCAGGTGCGCGTCGCGGGCCCGGTGGAGGAACTGTCGCGGGACGAGTCGGCCGCCTATTTCCGGACGCGCCCGTACGGATCGCGGCTCGGCGCGTGGGCCAGCGAGCGGCAGTCCGGCGTCATCCCCGGACGGGACGTGCTGGAGCGGCGCTACGCCGAGCTGGCCGAACGCTGGCCGGACCCCGCCTCGGGGCGTCCTCCGGGGGCACCGGACGCCGACGACGCGGACGCCGTCCCGCTGCCGGACTTCTGGGGCGGCTACCGGCTCGTCCCGGAGTCGATCGAGTTCTGGCAGGGCCGCCGTGACCGGCTCCATGATCGAATCCGCTATCGTCGCCCCGCCCCGGACGATTCGGGGGACTGGGTGATGGAGAGACTGTCTCCCTGAGGCCCCGGAGGAACCCCTGAAGGACGGCAAGGCCCGCAAGAAGGCGCGGGGGAGCAGGCTGCGCCGGCTGGCGATCGACACCCGGCCGCTCGGCCTGCCCGCGTTCCGGCGGCTGTGGCTGGGGCAGGGAGTGTCGTTCGTCGGCTTCCAGGTCACCGCCGTGGCCGTGCCCGTCCAGGTGTACGACATGACGAGGTCGTCCTTCTGGGTCGGTGTGCTCGGCTTCGTCAACCTCGTCCCACTGATCGTGTTCGGGCTCTGGGGCGGCGCGGTGGCCGACCACATGGACCGGCGCAAGCTGCTGTTCGTCTCGTCCTGCATCATGTGGGTGGCGACCCTGCTGCTGCTGGCCCAGGCTCTGCTCGGCATCGGGAGCCTCACCCTGATCATGGGGGTCGTCGCGGTCCAGGCCGTCGGGTTCGCGGTGGCCTCACCGACCCGCAGCGCGATCATCCCCCGGCTCGTCGACAGGCCGCTCGTCCCGGCGGCCAACACCCTCGCCTTCACCGCCAGCCAGTTCGGGATGCTGGCCGGGCCGCTGTTCGCCGGGGTGCTGCTGGCGCGCTGGAACTACGCGGCGGCGTACGCGCTCGACGCCGTGCTGTTCAGCGTCGCCCTCTACGCGGCGCTCCGCCTTCCCCCGATCCCTCCCCTCGGCGACATCACCGGCTCGCCCGGCCTGCGGTCGGTGATCGACGGGCTCCGGTATCTGGCCACGCAGCCGGTGCTGCTGATGTCGTTCGTCGTGGACATCATCGCGATGGCCATCGCGATGCCCCGCGCGCTGTTCCCCGAGGTGGCCGAGACCCGGTTCGGCGGCGACGGCGCCGTCGGGTACCTGTTCGCCGCGATCGCGATCGGCGCGTTCCTCGGCGGGCTGATGTCCGGCTGGATCGGACGGGTGCACCGCCAGGGCATCGCCCTCGTCGTGTCCATCGTGATCTGGGGGCCTCGCGGTCGCGGCCGCCGGGCTGTCCGGGCGGTTGTGGCTCGTGGTGGTGCTGCTGGCCGTCGGCGGCGCGGCGGACCTGGTGTCGGCCGTCTTCCGCCAGTCGATGCTCCAGACCTACGCGCCGGACGAGATGCGCGGACGGCTCCAGGGCGTGTTCACCGTCGTCGTCGCGGGCGGACCGCGGCTCGGGGACGTGCGCGCGGGCGCGACCGCGAGCGTCGCCGGCGCCACCGCGTCGTGGGTGGGCGGCGGCCTCGCCTGCGCGGTCCTGGTGATCATCGCGGCGTTCACCGTCCCGGCGCTGCTCCGCTACGACACCCGCACCGCCGAACCGGTGCCCGTCAAACCCTGACGCGGCGTCAGTCGAGAGCTGATGCGGCGATCTTGAGGTCTTCGACCAGGCCCTCGTACATCGCTTCGCGGTCTTCGGCGCGCAGGACGGCGGAGGGATGGATCGTCGCGACGATCTGCGCGCCGGCCCGCTCCGGCGGTGCGTCGACGATCTCCCTGCCGGCCGCGGGGGTGCCGATCGTCTCCAGGTCGGGGAGCGGGAGCAGGCGGCCGCGCTGCTTGGTCACCCGGAACGAGGAGCCGAACAGGGCCTTGCCCGCGGTCGCGCCGAGCACGACCACCACGTCCGGGTCCAGGAGCCGCAGCTCCGCCAGCAGCCAGGGACGGCACGCGCGCATCTCGCCGGCGTTCGGTGGCTCGTGGATGCGCCGTTTTCCGCCTTCCTGCCGCTTGAACTTGAAGTGCTTGACGGCGTTGGTGACATAGACGTCGCCGCGTTCGATCCCGGCCTCCACCAGGGCCCGGTCGAGGACGCGTCCGGCGGGGCCGACGAACGGGAGGCCCTTGCGGTCCTCCTGGTCGCCGGGCTGCTCGCCCACGAACATCACCCGTCCGCCCGGCGACCCGTCGCCGAAGACGGTCTGGGTGGCGTTCTCGTACAGGCCGCAGCCGCGGCAGCCGGCCGCCGCGCGGCGCAGCGCGTCCAGATCGGCCCGCTCTTCGGGCGTCCGCGGCAGGAACGGTTCCGCGTCGGGGGAAGGTTTCGCGTTCATCTTGCGTTCCCCCGTACCCGGCTTGACGAGGATATTCGCGTGGCCCGGCACTGCCGGGTCCGAGCAAGTAGACTCGTGCCCATAAGACTGGAGGGAGCTGTGACCTCACACGGCCTGATCGATACCACGGAGATGTACCTCCGGACGGTTTTCGAGCTCGAAGAGGAGGGGATCATCCCCCTCCGCGCGCGCATCGCCGAGCGGCTCTCCCAGAGCGGCCCGACGGTGAGCCAGACGGTCGCGCGGATGGAGCGCGACGGGCTGCTGCGGGTCGAGGGAGATCGGCACCTCGAGCTGACCGAAAGCGGTCGCGGTCTCGCGACGCGCGTCATGCGCAAGCACCGCCTCGCCGAATGCCTGCTGGTCAACGTGATCGGACTGCCCTGGGAGGACGTCCACATCGAGGCATGCCGGTGGGAGCACGTGATGTCGGAGGACGTCGAACGCCGGCTCGTCGCACTGCTGGACAACCCGACCACCTGCCCGCACGGCAACCCGATCCCCGGCCTAGCCGAGCTCGGCGCGACCGGTGGCGTCGCCGCCGACACCTCGCCGTTGTCGGTGATGACCGCGGTGGCCAGCCCCGGCGGCTCGGACGCCGTGATCCGCCGGATCAGCGAGCAGGTGCAAAGCGACAGCGACCTGATGCTTAGACTCAAGCAGATAGGGATACAACCGGGACGTGAGGTGACTCTTCGGGCGACCGATGACGGGGTGCGGGTGATCAGTGAGGACGAGGCCGACGGTCCCGCGACGGAACTGCCGCGCGACATCGCCGAGCACGTGTTCGTCAGCAGGCGCTGACTCTGCGGGCATGCGTGTGGGCGGTGTGCACGGCTCCATCTCGACGGTCTATACCGAAGATCTCCGTGACATCGCGCCTTTCGGGCGTATCCCGGCGGCGGGTTCGTCGTTCAATACGACGAGACGAACACGTGCGATGCCCGTGCCGCGACGCCCGGTGATCATCCGGGCGGCGGTGCGGGCGGGAACCGCGACTGGTATCGGGATGGGGAGATGAGCCACTGGGGGGAAGCGCCTGACGAGGCGTACCTGCCGCCCGAGACCGTCCTGAACCAGATGGAGATGGCGGTCATCGTCTGCGACCGCTTCAGCAACGTCATCTACGGCAACGCCTTCGCCCGCCAGCTGTTCGGGTTCGGCGGCGACGAGATCATCGGCCACTCCGTCCTGTCCCTGGGGATCGCCGAAGAGGACCACGAGCAGGCCACTGAGCTCGCCAAGCACGTCCTCAAGGGCGGCGTGTGGGAGGGCACCTTCTGCAACCTGCGCGCCGACGGCACCACCGTCTACACCCGCGCGCACGCGGTGCCGCTGCGGCACCCGTCCGGCGCCGTCGACGGCGTCGTGATCTTCGCGCGGGAGGCGCTGCGCTCCAACCAGCGCGAACAGGACCGCTACGGCCTGATGGAGCGCATCGGCGAGCGGCTCGCCGGATCCCTGGAGCTGGAGAGCACGCTGCGGCGCGTCGCCGACACGCTCGTCCCGCAGTTCGCCGACCACTGCTTCATCGACCTGTACAGCGGCGACCGGCTGCACCGGCGGGTGTCGCGGCACGCGGGCGGCTGGGAGCCGCCGCCCGGCACCTGGGCGGAGGTCGGCGAGCCCGTGTCCTACCCGCGCGGGCACTTCAGCGAGAAGGCGATGAGCCGCCGCGACGCCGTCCTCGTCGAGGACATGATCCAGCACCGGTTCGCCGCGCCGACCGAGTCGTCCAAGCGGCTCGGCGACGAGATGGGCATCACCTCGGTGATCTCGGCGCCGCTGCTGGTGCGCGGCGAACTGCTCGGCGTGATGAGCCTGGCGCTGTCGAACCTCACCAAGCGTCCCGACCCGCACTACGACGGCTTCGACCGCGACCTGATGGGCGCGATCGCCAGCCGCGTCGCGCTCGCCGTCGACAACGCGCTGCTGTTCGAGGAGGAGCGCGACACCGCGCTGGCGTTCCAGAAGCATCTGCTGCCCGGCGACCGGCCGCCCCCGCTGGACGGCCTGCAGATCGCCTGGCGGTACGAGCCGGCCCGCCCGCTGGAGTCGCACGGGCACGGCATCCAGACGCAGGTCGGCGGCGACTGGTACGACGTGATCCCGCTGTCGGCGGGCCGCGTCGGGCTCGTCATCGGGGACGTCGAGGGCCGCGGCGCCCGCGCCGCCGCGGTGATGGGGCAGCTCCGCGCCGCACTGCGCGCCTTCGCCCAGGACGACAAGCCGCCCGCCGACATACTGCGCAAGCTGGACGAGTGGGTCCGCACGATGACCCGGCCCGAGCGGATGCGGTCCGGCTGGAACAGCGACGACCTCGTCCGCCCGCCGCTCGTCTCGTGCACCTACTTCGTGTACGACGCGTGGTCGCGGGTGCTGGAGTTCGCCAACGCCGGCCACGACCCGCCGCTGCTGATCGTGGACGGCCAGGTCGGCGAGCTGCCGTTCGAGAGCGAGGGCGGCATGCTCGGCCTCCGTGCCCCCGGCATGGGCGGCGAGATCCTCTTCAACGAGGAGACGAGCGAGCTGAAACCGGGCTCCACCCTCGTCCTGTACACCGACGGCCTCATCGACCGGCGTCCCAAGGAGGACGGCGAGTACTACACCCGCGAGGAGTCGCGGGAGATGGTCCGCGCCGCCGTCGCCGAGGCGTCCCGCGGCGGCGTCGAGGCGGTCGCCAACGCCGCCTACGAGGCGGTGCCGGGCGACATCGACGACGACGTGGCGATCGTCGTGATCCGCACCGCCGGCGACGAGCTGGCCGTCGAGGAGCGCGACTTCACCGCCGAGCCGATCATGGTGTCGGAGGCCCGCCGGATGGCCGCCGACACGTTCGCGTCCTGGGGGATGCTGGACGAGCAGTCCGAGCTGGCGTGCCTGCTGGTCTCCGAGGTCGTCACGAACGTCGTGCTGCACGCCACCGCCACGCCCACCCCGCGCCGCGAGGTGGGCGTTCCGGTGACGGCCGGCCCTCCGGGGCGCGGCGGCGAGCCGCTCAGCGCCCCGCCGCCCGTCCAGTTCAACACCGAGTTCGGTGCCGGCCCGTACAGCACGGGTCCCTATGACACGGGCGGCTACGAAACCGGCCCGCTCGACGGCGACCCGTTCGAGGGCGGCGCGTTCGCCGAGGACGACTGGAACCTCGGCGCCGACCTCGGCCGCCGCGAGCCGCCGACCAAGGAGTTCCGGCTCCGCCTGCGGCGCGGCGCCGACGCCATCTGGGTCGAGGTGTTCGACTCCGACATGCGGCTGCCGCGCATCCGCAGCGCCGGCGAGACCGACGAGGGCGGCCGCGGCCTGTACCTGGTCGACCAGCTCGCGACCCGGTGGGGCGCCCGGCCGACCGCGGACGGCAAGGCCGTCTGGTTCGAGCTGCCGCTGACGCCCTGACCGCCATGCGCGCGTGGGTGGTGCGGACCCCGGCCCCGATCTCTTCGGGGCCGCTGGAGCGCGCCGACCGCGACACCCCGTCCCCCGGGCCGGGCGAGCTGCTCGTGCGCGTCCTGGCCTGCGGTGTCTGCCGGACGGACCTGCACGTCGCCGAGGGGGACCTGCCCGTCCACCTGCCCGGCGTGACCCCGGGCCACGAGATCGTCGGGGAGGTCGTCGCCGCGGGCCACGGCGCGCTGCACGGCGCCGGCGACCGGGTCGGTGTCGCCTGGCTGCGCGGGACGTGCGGCGCGTGCCGCTTCTGCCGCCGCGGCGCGGAGAACCTCTGCCCGTCGTCGGTCTACACGGGCTGGGACGCCCACGGCGGCTACGCCGAGTACGCGCTGGCCGTGGACGCCTACGCCTACGCGCTGCCGCCCGAACTGGACGACGTCCGGGCCGCGCCGCTGCTGTGCGCGGGCATCATCGGCTACCGCGCCCTGCGCCGCGCCGCGGTCCCGCCCGGCGGGCGCCTCGGCATCTGGGGTTTCGGCGGCTCCGCCCATCTGGCCGCGCAGATCGCGATCGCGGAGGGCGCCGACGTGCACGTGTTCACCCGCAGCCCCGCCGCCCGCGAACTGGCGCGTGAGCTGGGCGCGTCCTGGGCGGGCGACTCCTTCGACCCAGCCCCCGCCCCGCTCGACTCGGCGATCGTGTTCGCCCCGGCCGGGGAACTCGTCCCGGCCGCCCTGGAACGCCTTGACCGCGGCGGGACGTGCGCCGTCGCGGGCATCCATCTGAGCGACGTCCCGTCCCTCGGCTATCAGCGGCACCTGTTCCAGGAGCGCGAGGTCCGGTCGGTGACGGCGAACACACGCGCGGACGGCGAGGAGTTCCTCACCCTGGCCGCCCGCCTGAACGTGGCCGTCACGACGCACCCCTACGGGCTGGACGACGCCGACCGCGCGCTGGCCGACCTCGCCGCGGACCGCTTCACTGGCGCCGCCGTCCTCGTCCCCTGACCCGGCGGGACGCGGCGTGTCGCCCTCCGGCGCGTCGCGGATGAACGTGCGTTCAGGGTATGGGTTCGGCGGCCACGTGAGCCCACGACTGCGTGAACCAGAGTTCGCCGCTGATGATGCGCGGTTTCGCGCCGGTGCGCGGGCCGCCGTCGACCTCGTCGGTGAGGGCGTCGCGGATGCGGTCGGCCGTCGCGTCGTCGCAGGACCCGGCGAGCCACGGCTCCACGGGACGTTCCACGGTGAACACGTCGAGGCGGCGGATGCTCCCGCCCGCCGAGGTGATCATCTCGGTGAGGCGGGCGATGGACGGCGTCCCGGGATGGTCGGGATCGCGGAGCCGCTGGATGCGGTCCCGGTCGGGCCCGGCGAGGTTGCCGCGGACCAGATCGGCGATGATCACGCGTCCGCCGGGCCGGCACACCCGCAGCAGCTCGCGCAGCACGGGATCGGGGTCGCCCAGGTTGTAGAGCGAGAACCGGGCCGTCACCAGGGAGAACGCGTTGTCCCTGTACGGCAGCGCGGTGGCGTCCGCCTTGATCGTGGTCTGGTCCGGCCCGACCGGATGCGGCCGTCGGTCCTCGCGCGTCGCGGACGCCGGCGGCGGGTCGTCTCCGGTGATCCGGACGGGGCCCGTCCCGAACTCCACCGTGGACGTCCGCCCGTGCGCCCCGCGCGTGTCGCGTGCGCCGGGTGCGCCTTGCGCGTGCGCGGGCGCGGGCATCGCGTCCACGGCGGTCACATGGCGCACCTGCGGGCCGAGCGCGGCGGGCATCGGGCCGTGGCCGCGCGCGATGTCCAGGCACACGTCGTCGCGGGCGGGTTCGACGAACTCCAGCAGCCGCCGCAGATGCGGGGCGATCGTGCCGCCGGACTCCTGGATCGCGGTCGCGGGATGCGGCACTGGTTCTCCCTCGGCTCGGGCCGGCTTCGCCGGGCGGGGTGTCGCTCGCGTCCGCCGCGCGAGGCCAGGGCCCGGGGGCCGGGGGCACCCGGACGATCCGGGTGACTCACGTCTGCCTCGGCGGGGGCGTCGAACGGGCGTGAAGCCGGTTTCGCCAGTTATGACTCACGGTCGAGGCAGTAAGTTCGGCACCCGCCGCACACAAATTCAGGTGTTCAGGTACTGCCCGTACAGCGCCAGCACGACCAGGACGAACACGGTGATCACCGCGATCCGGGTCGGCATGGGCAACCGGAGACGCACCGCGGCCCAGCGCACGCAGAACGCGGCGAGCAGTGACACGACGACGAGGCTGAGGATGCCTTCCATGGCCACCTTCATGTGTCGGGGGAGAGTGCCGCCTCCCTGAACGATAGACGTGTAAGGAAAGGGTTACCCGCGGGTTCGGTCCGGGCGGGGCACCGATAACCTCGCCCTTGTGGCAGATGCGAAGGAAACAGACGGCCGGGACCGGCTCGACGGCATGATGACCAATCTGGCGCGCGGGCGGGTCGCCCTCGGCCTCGCGGCGCTCGCCGCGCCCAGGCTGACCGTGAAGGCCATGGGCATGGGCGGCGGCGCCGACCCGGGCCGCGACTACATGGTCCGGATGTTCGCCGCGCGGGAGATCGCGCTCGGCGCCGGGTACCTGCTCAGCGGCGACGACTCCGGGCGGCGGCTGTGGGCGCGGCTCGGCCTCGCCGTCGACTCCCTCGACGTCATGAGCGGCATGAAGACCCGTCCGGGTCTGCCGCTGTGGGCCACGGCAGGCGCCGTGGGCGTCGCCGGGAGCGCGGCGGCGCTCGGGGCGGCGAAGGTCGCCCGCGACATCATGGGCTGACCCGGCCGGTCGCCGGGCGGGTGATCCCGTCCGGCTCATGGGTAGACCCTTCCCGTTCGCGTACGACGGCGGGGGGCGGCGGCATGACGGCGGGGGCGGTGGCGCAGGACGAGGAGGCCATGCCCAAGGGCAGGGACCTGTACGTCGTCCTCGGCGCCCTCATGCTGGCCATGCTGCTCGCCGCGCTGGACCAGACGATCGTGTCGACGGCGCTGCCCACGATCGTCAGCGACCTCGGCGGGCTCAACCACCTGGCCTGGGTCGTGACGGCGTACCTGCTCGCCGCGACGGCCTCGACGCCGCTGTGGGGGAAGCTCGGCGACCAGTACGGGCGCAAGCGGCTGTTCCAGACGTCGATCGTGATCTTCCTGGCCGGGTCGGCGCTGTGCGGCCTCGCGCGGGACATGACGGAGCTGATCGTGTTCCGCGGCGTGCAGGGGCTCGGCGGCGGCGGGCTGATGGTCCTCGCCGTCGCGATCGTCGGGGAGGTGGTGCCGCCGCGTGAACGCGGCCGCTACCAGGGGCTGTTCGGCGCCGTCTTCGGCGTGGCGAGCGTGTGCGGCCCGCTGCTCGGCGGCTGGTTCGTCGACAACCTGTCGTGGCACTGGGTGTTCTACATCAACGTGCCCATCGGCATCGTGGCGCTGCTGGTCGTCGCGGCGGTGCTGCCCGCGACGGGGGAGCGCGAACGGCACCGCATCGACTACCTGGGGACACTGCTGATCGTCGGCTGGGCCGTCGGCCTGGTGCTGGCGACGACGTGGGGCGGGACGCGCTACGACTGGGTCTCCGCGCCGATCATCGGGCTCGTCGCGGCGTCCGCCGTCCTGATCGGGGTGTGGGTGCTCGTCGAGCGCCGCGCCGCCGAGCCGATCATGCCGCCGCGGCTGCTGGCCGACTCGGTGTTCTCGCTCGGCTCGGCGATCAGCTTCGCGGTCGGCTTCGCGATGTTCGGCGCGCTGACGTTCCTGCCGATCTTCCTGCAGGTGGTGCACGGCGTCTCGCCCACGCTGTCCGGGGTGCACCTGCTGCCGATGATGCTCGGCATGCTCCTCAGCTCGATCGGCTCCGGGCAGCTGATCAGCCGGTTCGGCCGCTACAAGATCTTCCCGGTGGCCGGCACCCCGATCATCGCGCTGGCGCTGTACCTGTGCTCCCGGCTGGACGAGAACGCGTCGACCCTGTCGATGAGCCTGCGGTTCGCGCTGCTCGGCTTCGGGCTCGGCCTGGTCATGCAGGTGCTCGTGATCGCCGTCCAGAACGCCGTGTCGTACCGGGACCTCGGCGCCGTCACGTCCGGTGTCACGTTCTTCCGGCAGATCGGCGGGTCGTTCGGCGTCGCGGTGTTCGGCTCGGTCTTCAGCAACCGGCTCGCCGCCCACGTGGAGGACCTGGCGCCTGTCCTGCCCCCTGGCTTCGACCCCTCGGCCGTCCAGGGCAACCCTGAACTGCTCGACCGGTACCCCGCCGAGGTGAGGCAGGACGTCCTGCACGCCTATGCGCAGTCGATCGACTCGGTGTTCCTGTTGGCCGTCCCAGTGGCGGCGGTCGCGTTCGTGCTGACGTGGTTCCTGCGTGAGGTTCCGCTCCGCGAGACGTCGCGGACGCGCGACTATGGCGAGGGCTTCGGTGCGGCGCCGACCGTCCGCTCGTCCAGGCACGAGATGGAGCGGGCGTTGAGCGAACTCATGCGCAAGGACCCGAAGGCGCTCGAACTCTACGAGCGGCTGGGCGCGCGGTCCGGGGTCGAGCTCCCGGCCGGGAGCGTCTGGGCGCTGTGCAGGATCGCCAAGGACAGGACGGTCACGGGCCGGGACCTCGCCGAACGCGCCGGCGTCGCGATCGA
This sequence comes from Spirillospora sp. NPDC048819, assembly GCF_040650055.1. Taxonomy (NCBI): domain Bacteria; kingdom Bacillati; phylum Actinomycetota; class Actinomycetes; order Streptosporangiales; family Thermomonosporaceae; genus Spirillospora; species Spirillospora sp. NPDC048819. The sequence goes on from NZ_JBEZGN010000005.1 coordinate 43,732, forward strand.
ACACGGCCGCCCCTACGTCGACCGGCTCGTCGACGCGGGCTACGTCCGGCGCCTGGACGGAACGCTCTCCATCACCGATTCCGGCCAGGTCGTCGCCGAGCGGCTCTTCACCGCGCGCCGCGAGGGCCTGACCCGCCATGTGGAGGGCTGGTCGCCCGAGGAGCACCCGGAGTTGGCGGACATCCTCGCCAGGCTCGCGGAGGCGTCCCTCGGGGACGAGGCGGACGGCCAGATCCTCCGCCCCGGCCCGGACCCGGCCGCGGACCGCGCATAGAGTGCCCGAGACTCAGCTCACATGGCGTTGCGTCGCGAGCGATGTAATCTCATACTGACTGACCGAATCTCACTCGGTTTCGGGACGGAACCCCAAAATTTGGAGGCGTAGTGGCCGAGGCGTACATCGTCGGCGCGGTCCGTACCCCCGTCGGTACCAAGAAGGGCGCCCTGAAGGACGTCCACCCCGCCGACCTCGGGGCCCACGTGCTCAAGGAGCTCGTCAACCGCACCGGCGTCGACCCCTCCGCGGTCGAAGACAACATCATGGGCTGTGTCATGCAGGTCGGCCCGCAGTCCCTCGACATCGCGCGCACCGCGTGGCTGTCGGCGGGCCTGCCGGACACCGTGCCCGGCGTGACCATCGACCGGCAGTGCGGATCGTCCCAGCAGGCGATCCACTTCGCCGCGCAGGGCGTCCTGTCCGGCACCCAGGACCTCGTCGTCGCGTCCGGCGTCGAGCAGATGGCGATCGTCCCGATGGGCTCCTCCGTCGCGATGGCCATGGAGAAGGGCATGCCCTTCCCGTACGGCGACGGCTGGGCCGAGCGGTACGGCCAGCAGGAGATCTCCCAGTTCCGCGGCGCGCAGCTGATGTGCGAGAAGTGGGGCTTCAAGCGCCAGGACCTCGAAGAGTTCGCTCTCGAAAGCCACCAGCGCGCCAGCAAGGCCATCGACGCCGGCTACTACGACCGGGAGATCGCCCCGATCGCCGGCCTGTCCAAGGACGAGGGCGCCCGCCCCGACACCACGCTGGAGAAGATGGCGGGCCTGAAGCCCCTCCGCGAGGGCTGGGACATCACCGCCGCCGTCGCCTCGCAGATCTCCGTCGGCGCGTCCGCGCTGCTCATCGCGTCCGAAGAGGCCGTCAAGCAGCACAACCTGACGCCCCGCGCCCGCATCCACACCCTCGCCGTGGTCGGCTCGGACCCGGTCTACATGCTGACCGGCCCGATCCCCGCCACCGAGAAGGCCCTCTCCCGCGGCGGCCTGAAGGTCGACGACATCGACGTCTTCGAGGTGAACGAGGCGTTCGCCCCGGTCCCGATGGCCTGGGCCAAGGACACCGGCGCGTCCCTGGAGAAGACCAACCCCAACGGCGGCGCGATCGCCCTCGGCCACCCGCTCGGCGCCACCGGCGGCATCCTGATGACCAAGCTGCTGCACGAGCTGGAGCGCACCGGCACCCGCTACGGCCTCCAGACCATGTGCGAGGGCGGCGGCCAGGCCAACGCCACGATCATCGAGCGCGTTTAGGATCGCTTCGCGAACTGCCCCTTGGTGCGTCGCCTCCGGCTCACTCCAAGGGGCAGTCGACGCGCTCGCCGGTGGTCGCGCGGCTGGAGGAAGGGCGAAGGCATGTACGAAACGATCCTGTACGAGGTCGCGGATCAGGTCGCCCGGATCACCTTGAACCGGCCCGAGGCGCGCAACGCCCTCAACGACCGGATGACGGACGAGCTCCTGGACGCGTTCGGCCGCGCCAAGACCGACTCCGACGTCCGCGTCATCGTCCTGACCGGCTCGGGCGACCGGGCGTTCTGCGCGGGCGCCGACCTCGGCGGGCTGGGCGAGAAGGGTCTCGCCGCCCCCGACGCGATTCGCGAGAGCGCGCCGTTCCGCCTGTTCACCGCGTTCCCGAAACTCGGCAAGCCGATCATCGCCCGCCTCGCCGGACACGCCGTCGCGGGCGGCCTGGGCCTCGCCGCCGCCTGCGACCTCGTGATCGCCGCCGACGACGTCAAGCTCGCCACTCCCGAGGTCAACGTCGGCCTCTGGCCCATGATGATCATGGCGATCATCAACCGGAACGTCGCCCCGAAGCACGCCTTCAAGCTCTACTACACGGGCTCCCGCATCACCGCCGCCGAGGGCCGCGACATCGGCCTGGTCACCGAGGTCGTCCCCCGCGCGTCGCTGGACGCCCGCGTCGACGAACTCGCCGGTGTCATCGCGTCCAAGAGCCCGCTCGGCCTGCGCCGGGGCCGCGACGCCTTCTTCGCCATCGAAGGCCGCCCCCTGGAAGACCAGGTGGCCCACCTGCTGGGCGAACTCGTCGAACTGGCCGCCACCGAAGACGCCAAGGAAGGCATCACGGCGTTCCTGGAGAACCGCCCCCCGGACTTCCAGGGCCGCTGACGACCGCGCGGCCAACCATCCGGGTACGGGCCCACGCCTCAGCGGTCGGGCGGGTACGGGTTGTGCGGGGCCCCTGGGGGCGGGTACGGGCCGTTCGGCGGCGGGCCGCCTGCCGGGTAGGGACCCGTCGGGTACGGGCCGCCGGCGGGCGGACGAGGGGCGTTCAGGACGTTCTGGTACGGCCCGGCGCCATAGTTGGGCGGGGGCAGGAACTGCGGCTGCCCGGGAGCGGGCGCGCTGAACGGCGGCGGCGCTGGCGGGCCCTGCCGCGCCGGGCCGGCCGGCGGAGGCCCGGCCGCCGCCATGGCCGGGACGGGCGCCGCGGCGGTGGCGGGGGCCCAGGCCGTCCAGCCGAAGCGCTGCATGCGGCGGGCGCGGCGCTGGGCCAGCCGCCACTCCTCGCGGTGGCGGCGCTCGGCGAGGACGGCCGACAGCAGGATCTCCGGGCGCACGCCCGGCGGCGGGGGCGGGCTCACCACCGCGACGACCTGCGACGCGATCCGCTGCCCCAGCGAGTCGCGGACCTCCGGCAGCAGCTCCCAGAAACGCGACAGGTACTGCCGCGCCGTCATCGCCAGCTCGTCCGACAGCATCGACAGCTCCAGCGAGCGGGCCCACCAGGCGAGCTGCGGTGGCATCACCGCCAAGGGGGTGAAGTACGCCGACTGGGCCCGGTCCTGGATGACGATCGTCCCGGCGAACAGGTCCCCGAGCCGCTTGCCGCGCCGGTTGCAGAACGAGGTGATCAGCGCGGGCGAGCCGTAGAGCGTCCAGAACTCGATGACCCCGGCCAGCGCCCGCACGAGGGCCTGCCGGAACCGGATCGGCCCGCCGTCGTCGGCGACGACCCGGAGCCCGACGGCCATCTTCCCCAGCGTCCGGCCCCGCGTCAGCGTCTCGAACACGCACGGATAGCCGACCAGGACGGCGATGACGGCGAGCAGGGTCAGCCCGACCGTCCACGCTTCGTCCGCGACGAGCGCCGTCATCGCCGTCAGGTAGACCGCGATGTTGAGCAGCACCAGCTGGAGGATCAGGTCGAGCAGCATGGCGCAGCCACGGCTGGCCAGGCGCGCGACGCGGATGTCGAGCGCGACGGCCTCGCCGGTGACGAGTTCAGCCATGTCCTGATCCTCCGATTGCCTGGGGTGGGTCCATTTTGCCGGTTCGCTAGGTGAAGACGTTAGTCTCCCTGGGTGGACGTCGACGCCTATGTGGCCGCGCACAACGCCGAGTGGCAGCGCCTTGAGTGGCTCATCAACCGCGGCCGCAGGCTGACCGGCGCGGAAGCCGACGAACTGGTCGAGCTTTACCAGCGGACGGCGACCCACCTGTCGGTCGTCCGGTCGAGTTCACCCGACCCCCAGCTTGTAGGACGCCTGTCGTCGCTCGTGGCGCGGGGCAGGGCGGCGGTGGCCGGCGCGCAGGCGCCGCTCTGGCGCGACGTCACCCGGTTCGCGACGGTGTCGTTCCCGGCGGCCGCGTACCGGATGCGGTGGTGGTGGCTCGGCAGCGCGGTCCTCGGCAACCTGGTGTCGCTGGCCCTGGCGATCTGGGTCGTGCACAGCCCCGAAGTGCAGGCGAGCATCGGCACACCGGACGAGATCCGCGAACTGGTCGAGAACGACTTCGCGAACTATTACACCGAGCATTCGGCGGCGTCGTTCGCGTTCCAGGTCTGGATCAACAATGCCTGGGTGTCGGCGATCGCGCTGATATTCGGCATCCTGCTCGGCATCCCGACGGTGTACGTGCTGCTGCTGAACCAGATCAACCTCGGCCTGACCGGCGGCCTGATGTTCGCCTACGGCAAGGGCGACGTGTTCTTCGGGCTGATCCTCCCGCACGGCCTGCTGGAACTCACCGCCGTCTACCTGGCCTGCGCGGGGGGCCTGAAACTCGGCTGGACGATCATCGATCCGGGTCCGCGCCGGCGGGGGCAGGCGCTCGCCGAGGAGGGACGCGCCGCCGTCAGCATCGCCATCGGCCTCGTCGCCGTCCTGCTGGTGTCCGGCCTCATCGAGGGATTCGTCACCGGCTGGGTGCACGTCACCTGGCTGCGCATCGGCATCGGCGTCGTCGCCGAGGCCGTGTTCCTCGGCTACGTGATCGTCCTCGGCCGCCGCGCCACCCGCCAGGGCGAAACAGGCGACGCAGACCTCCGCCCCGACCTCGCCCCGGTAGCCGGCTGACCGGGGCGCCCGGCGGGCCAGCCGGGTGTCGGACGTCCGGGGTCAGAGTCGGCCTGCCGCCTTGAGGGCGAGGTAGGCGTCGGCGAGGGCGGGGGCGATCTCCTCGGGTGGGGCGTCCACCACCTCGACGCCGTGCCCGCGGAGCTCGGCGGTGAGGCGGCGGCGTTCGGCGCGGGCGCGTTCGGCGGCGGCCGCGTCGTACACCGACGCGAGGTCGCCGCGTCCCGCCGCCATCTCCCCGACCCGCGGATCCGACACCGCGGCGATCATGACGAGGTGCCGGGCGGTGAGCTGCGGCAGCAGCGGCAGCAGGCCCTCCTCCATCGCGGCGGTGTTCAGCTCGGTGAGCAGGACGACCAGGCACCGCTGCCGGACGCGCGCCATCAGCGTCGACACCATCCCGGCGGCGTCGCACTCGATCAGCTCCGGCTCCAGCGGCGCGAGGGCGTGCACCATCGCGGGCAGCAGGTCCGTGCGGGACGCGCCCTCGACGCGGGTGCGGACGCGGCGGTCGTAGGCGAGCAGGTCGACGCGGTCGCCGGCGCGGGACGCGAGGGCGCCGAGCAGCATCGCCGCGTCCATCGAGCAGTCGAGCCGGGGGATGTCGCCGACACGGCCCGCGGACGTGCGGCCGGTGTCGAGCACCAGGTAGATCCGCCGGTCGCGCTCGGGACGCCACGTCCGGACGACGACGTCGTTGCGGCGTGCCGTGGCCCGCCAGTCGATGGACCGGACGTCGTCGCCGTCCACGTACTCGCGCAGCGAGTCGAACTCGGTTCCCTGCCCGCGGATCAGGGCCACGTGCGCGCCGGTCAGCTCACGCAGCCGCGCGAGCTTGGACGGAAGGTGGCGGCGCGACGGAAACGCCGGCAGGGCACGGACCGTCCAGGGCGCGGGACGGGAAAGCTGCCGCGCGGCCAGCCCGAGCGGTCCGACAGAGCGGACCACGACGGTGACGGCCTTCCGGTCACCGCGGCGGGTCGGCGTCAACGTCATCTCGACGCGGCGTCGTTCCCCTGCGGGGACGTGCACCTTGACCGTGCGGGGCGTGGCACCGGCGCTGGGCGGCCACACGTCCCGCAGGCGGGCCTTGAGGCGCCGCCGCCCGAGGTTCTCCACGATCAGCGACACCTTGGCCGTCTCACCGAGACGGACGTTGGTGTCGCCCGCGCGGTGGAAGCGCAGCGCCCGGACGTTCCCGGCGAGCGCGAGGTCGGCGACGACGCCGAGCAGCAGGACGCCCCACACCGCGAACAGCGTCCACCAGCTCGGCGCCAGCAGCGGGACGAGCGCGCCGAGCAGCGCCAGCAGGCCCAGGCGTCCGGTCAGCGCCATCAGCGCGGGGCGGGGACGTGGGCGAGGATGCCCTCCAGCACGCCGTCGGCCGTCGCGCCCTCCAGCTCCGCCTCGGGACGAAGCTGGACGCGGTGCCGCAGCGTCGGCCTGGCCAGCGCCTTCACGTCGTCCGGCGTCACGTAGTCGCGGCCCGACAGCCAGGCCCAGGCGCGGGACGTGGCCAGCAGCGCCGTCGCACCACGCGGGGAGACGCCGAGCTGGAGCGACGGGGACTGCCGGGTGGCGCGGCACAGGTCGACGACGTACGCGGCGACCTTGGGGTCGAGGTGGATGGCCCTGACCGCGGCCCGTCCGGCGGCGAGTTCGTCCGCACCCGCGACGGCCTGGACCTCCGACAGGTCACGCGGGTCGAAACCGGCCGCGTGCCGCTGAATCATGGAGATCTCCTCGTCCCGGGTGGGGACGGGCACGGTCAGCTTGACCAGGAACCGGTCGAGCTGGGCCTCGGGCAGGGGGTAGGTGCCCTCGTACTCGATCGGGTTCTGCGTCGCGCACACCACGAACGGGTCGGGCAGAGCGCGCGCGGCGCCCTCCACCGAAACCTGCCGTTCCTCCATGGCCTCCAAGAGCGATGCCTGCGTCTTCGGCGGCGTCCGGTTGATCTCGTCGGCGAGGAGGAGGTTGGTGAAGACGGGACCCTCGCGGAACTCGAACTCCGCGGTCCGGGTGTCGTAGATCAGCGATCCGGTCACGTCGCCGGGCATCAGGTCAGGGGTGAACTGGACGCGCTTGAAATCCAGGTCGAGGGCGCGTGAAAGCGTCTTGATGAGCAGCGTCTTCGCCGTCCCTGGGACGCCCTCCAGCAGCACGTGGCCGCGGCAGAGCAACGCGATGACCAGACCGGTCACGACGGAGTCCTGACCGACGACCGTCTTGGCGATCTCACCGCGCAGCGCCGTGAGCGCTTTGCGGGCCGTCTCGGCCTGCCGCCGTGTCTCCTCTGACAGCCCGCTCGGCGGAGTGCCGCTCACGGCGCCCATGCCACCGGGCACGTCGTCCTTCCCTAGCTCCACTGGGTGGTTCAAGACTGGCGTACCTGCCTTTCCAGGTCGTCGAGGACGTCGCTGAGGGCGATGAGCCCCGCGTCGTCCAAGGGTTCAGGACCGTACAGGGCCGCGCCGACGTACGTCTCGTCGTAGGGCGAGCGGTGCGCGACCGCCGAGACGATCTCCTGCGCGGCGGCGGGATCCTGCGCGCTGCTTCGGGGGAGTCCGAGCAGCGGGACGAGACGTTCGCGCGCCCCCGAGCGCAGCGCGTCGGAGGCCCGGTCGCGGGCGTGCCCGGCGCGGTAGAGGCGGGCGCGTCCCTCGACCGTCTCGGCGGAGCGCACGACGACCGGCAGCGCCTCCGCCACGACCGGGCCGAGGCGGCGGCCCCGCCACAGGGCGACCAGCAGCACCGTGACGAGCAGCTGCAGCATGAGCAGCTTGACGCCGAACGGCAGCAGATCACCGAGCGACTGCTGCCCGGCGCCCGCGCCGTCCTCCGGCATGTCGGGGACGAGCCAGACGACCGAGGAGTTCGTACCGTCGCCGGTCGTGCCGAGCAGGTTCATCGCCAGCGCCGCGTTGCCCTCCTCGGTGAGGCGCTCGTTCGTCAGCGGCGAGGCGGAGCCCAGCACGGTGACGGTGTTGCCGACGTTCTGCACCTGGACGACCCTGGACCCGCCGTACTCGGTCTTGTAACACTCCGTGACGGATCCGGTCACGTCGTACGTCTCCGACTCGTGGAGGGCGACCGGGCCCGCGAGCGTGGCGGCCTGCAGCGAACAGCCCGGCTCGTCGGCGTCCTCGAAGGTCGCGCCGTCCTTGCGCACGCGCGGGGCCAGCTCGGCCAGCGTGAACGACGTGGGCCGGACGAGCAGCAGATCGACCTGCGCGACGGACAGGAGGCTCAGCTCCTCGCTGGTGAGCCGCTCGCTGCGGGTCACCACCATGACCGTCCCGGGGGCGGACTGCCGGACGGCGTCGTCCACGTGCCTGGCCACCGACACCGGCGTCCCGTTCTGCCGCACGATCTCCGCGAGCGCCCTGCTGCCGTCCTGCTTCGGCGAGGTCGGGTCGAGCGCCTGCGGCGACGTCGAGGGCCGCAGCGCCGCCAGGATCACCGCGATCACGACCATCGCGAGCATCACCGCGACCACGCCGCGGGCCGACCGCCAGCGGCGCCCGGCGACCTGCCGCGCGGACGGCTCCGTGCCCTGCCCGCCCTGCCCGCCTTGCCCGCCCTGCCCGGCCGGTGCGCTCTGCGGCGGGGTCTGCGTCACCATCGCGGGCCTCCGTCCTCGCCGGCTCCGGCGAGCGTGAGGTCGTCGTCCTCCAGCGGTTTCGGCCGTGCCGCCCGCAGCCTGTCGTCCAGGTCCCTGACCCGCGCGTACCCGTCGGCGGTGCCGGGACGGTCGCCGTACCAGACGTCGTCGAAGATCCGCACGCCGGCGCGCAGGTCGTCGGCCAGCTCGGGCACGGCCTCGCCCGCCTCGGCGGCCAGCTCGTCGGCGGTACGTCCCGGCCGCGCCGACAGCACCGCGCGCTCCTCGAGATCGCGGGCTATGGCGCGGAGCCGTTCGCGGATCGCCTCGGCCCACTGCCCGGCCGCCGCGTGCCGTTCCGCCGCGTCCCGGTGGTCGAGCGCCGTCGACGGCTCGTCGTCCAGCAGCGGGTCGGCCCGGGAGCGCGGGTTCCAGCGACCCCGCATCAGCCACGCGACCAGCGCGATCGCGATGAGGACGATGAGGACGATGACGGCGATCGACACCCAGCCGCCGCCGCTGCCCTGCGCCTGCGGCTGGGCCGTCTGGCTGAACAGGTCCTGCAGCCATTCGGAGAAGTCGTCCCAGGCGCGTTCCAGCCAGGACGGCTTGTCGCGCTGGTAGATCTGCTTCTCCAGCTCACGGCGGGCCATCTCGCGGGCCTCGTCACGGCCGACCGGATCGAGCGACACCGCGGACATGGAGGAGGACAAGGCTGTGAGCACGGTCATGGATTCGCCCCCGTCTCCGGACGTGCCGGCGGCGGGCCGGTCCGCCACAGGTCGATGAAGCCCTCATCCCGGTCGATGCCGTCGCGGTCGAGGTAGTCCTGGTCGAGGCCGTCGCGGCCGCCGGCGGCCCGGCCTTGCCGCCCCGCCGAGATGGCGGCCGCGGAACGTCCCCTGGTGCGCAGCTCCAGATCGAAGCCTTCGCGGCGCATCCGCCGGTCCATGTAGAGCAGCGCGATCACGCCGGCGTCGAACGGCAGCACCACCGACCAGCTCACGATCCGCCCGAGCGTGTCCACGGCGAGCGCGGCCATCGTCGAATCCGTACCGGACGAGTCACCGAAGAAGACCAGCTGCACGAACAGGAACGGGATCCGCAACGCGAAAAAGCCCATGAAGACCGTGACGAGCAAAGCCAGCAGAAGCGTCCCGCACGTCCGGAACCAGCGGCCCTTGGAAAGCGTCACCGCCCGGCGAAGCGCGCCCCCGACGGTCTGCCGCTCCATGACGACCGCGGGGACGGCCAAGACGAACAGGAGATAAAGCCACACCATCAGCCCGACGCCGAGGGGGAAGCCCAAAATCCCGGCGGGCACGATGAACCCGGGATTCGCGTCGGCGGCGATCAGGAGGAAGAACGGCACGACCGGCAGGACCAGCGCGGCCATCGAGATGCCCATGACGGCCGCGGAGGTGGCCACCAGCCTGCCAAGCCTCGGACGGGCGTCCCGCCACGCCTGCTTGGGCGCGATCGGCATGCCCACCAGCTCACGGCCCAGAATCGGTGCCAGCAATCCCGACAGCAGCAAAATTCCGAACGCCGACAGCACGAGGCCCAGAAACGTCAGCGTGAGCTGCGCGCCGAGCGACTCCATCAGCACTTCCGGGGTGACCTCGTCACGCGCCTCGTCGCCGATGAAGAAATACGCGGCGACCGAACTGGCCACCTGGATCACCGTGCTGATCGCCACCGACAGCCCGAGCGACGTGCGCGGACGGCGGCGGATCCCGGCGATCGCGCCGTCCAGCATCTCCGAGATGGACATGGGGCGGAACGGGACGCCCTGCACGTCGAGTGCGTCCGCGTCGTCGTCCCAGCCGTCCGGTCCCGGCATCTCGGCTCCTGCGATCTCTGGCGAGGGTGTGCCCGGCGTGTCCCGGGCCCCCCGGGCCTCGGCAGCGACCGCCGGTCAGGTCATCCTGTCACGGGCGCGGTGCCCCCATTGCCGTCACCGGTCCGGAGCGTGTTGATCTGGGGTACTACGGTGTGTGCTCACGCCGAATCGCGCCGGTCGCGGGCGGCCTTGCGCGGGTTTCGCGAGTCGCCCCTACAATTCCGTGCCGCCCCTCGGATCCCGGGAGAGCCATGGACGACGCAAACGCGGGTAACCTGGCACGCCAAGGCATATCTCTCCCTGGCGAGGTGGGGGCGGAGCATCGCGCCGCCGAGTACCTTTCATCCGATCTATCGCGAGAGCCGGCACCTGTCAGCCCTGGTGAGGACGAAAAGCACTCACTCCACCGAACCCCGACTTTGTGACGATGAGGGCCATGAGAGGACGTGTACTGGTCGTCGACGACGATCTCGCGCTCGCCGAGATGCTCGGCATCGTGCTGAGGGGCGAGGGCTTCGAGCCCTCGTTCGTCCACGACGGCGACAAGGCGCTCGAGGCGTTCCGGGAGACCCGGCCGGACCTCGTGCTGCTCGACCTGATGCTGCCGGGGGCCGACGGCATCGACGTCTGCCGCCAGATCCGTGCCGAGTCCGGCGTGCCGATCGTCATGCTGACCGCCAAGAGCGACACCGTGGACGTCGTCCTCGGCCTGGAGTCGGGTGCCGACGACTACATCGTCAAGCCGTTCAAGCCCAAGGAGCTGGTGGCGCGCGTACGCGCGCGTCTGCGGCGCACCGACGAACCGGCGCCGGAGACCCTGCAGATCGGGGACATCACCATCGACGTCGCCGGCCACTCGGTCAAGCGCGTCGACCGGCACATCCCGCTGACGCCGCTGGAGTTCGACCTGCTCGTGGCCCTGGCTCGCAAGCCCCGCCAGGTGTTCACCCGCGAGGTCCTGCTCGAACAGGTCTGGGGCTACCGGCACGCCGCCGATACGCGCCTGGTCAACGTGCATGTGCAGCGCCTCCGCGCCAAGATCGAGAAGGACCCCGAACGTCCCGAGATAGTCGTCACCGTCCGCGGCGTCGGCTACAAGGCGGGACCGGCCTGACCGCGGCCGGTCCCCGTGACCTCCGCGTTTCCCTGACCCGCTGTATCCGCTGTATCCCCCGTGACACGCCGATGACCGTCGAGCACTCTCCCGGAAAGCCGCGCTTTCCATGGCCACACCGCTTCGCGGGCCTCTCATGAACACCGACATGAAGAGGGTGAAGCGGTCCGTCCGGCGTGCGCTGGGCGCGGTTCAGCGTGCCCTTCGGGGCGCCGCCCGCAGCGGCTACACGCGCTGGCGGCGGTCGATCCAGGTACGTGTCGTCACGTCCACGCTGTTCATTTCGGCGATCGTGGTGGTGATCCTGGGCGCGTTCCTGATGCAGCAGGTGTCGTCGGCGCTCATGGACGGGAAGGTCAAGGCGGCACGCCTCCAGCTGGACGACGGCCTGGCGCAGGTACAGCGAGACCTGGGCAACTCGCCGGGGGACGACAGCAGGCTCAACACCACGATCGACCGGCTGAAGTCCCGCAGCGGCCCGTCCGGGCTGTACGAGGTCTACATCCGCGACACCACGGAACAGTACTTCGACGGGTACACGACCAATGAACTGCGTCAGGAGAGCGTCCCACCACGGCTTCGCGAAGAACTGAAGAACGCGCCTGCGGGAACGCGCGCCTACACCTACGGCCAGCTTTCCTATGTCGGTGACCGTCCGTCGGAGAGCGGCCTCATCGTGGGAGGCAAGACAGGCCAGTTCGAGCTCTACTATCTGTTCCCGCTAGAGGAGGAACAGCGGACCCTGACCAATGTGGGGCGGTCCCTGGCGGGTGTCGGCATCGTGCTGGTGCTGCTCTTGGCCGCGATCGCCTCGCTGGTGACGCGCCAGGTCGTCATACCTGTGCGGCTCGCCGCGCAGGGCGCGCAGAGGCTCGCCGCCGGACGGCTCGAAGAACGCATGAGAGTCCGCGGCGAGGACGATCTCGCGCGCCTCGCCCGCTCGTTCAACGAAATGGCCGCCAACCTGCAAGAAAAGATCGGCGAACTGGAAGACCTTTCCCAGGTGCAGCGCCAGTTCGTCTCGGACGTCTCCCACGAACTGCGCACGCCCCTGACCACCATCAGGATCGCCGCGGACATGCTCTACGAGAACCGCGACAGCTTCGGCGACCCCTCCGTGGGACGCTCCGCGGAACTGCTGCAGAGCCAGTTGGAGCGGTTCGAGTCCCTCCTGGCGGACCTGCTGGAGATCAGCCGGCACGACGCGGGCGCGGCGACCCTGGACGCCGAGTCCCTCGACATGCGCGACCTCGTCCTGCGGGTCGTGGGCGACATCCAAGGGCTGTCCGAACGCAAGGGCAGCAAGCTCGTCCTGCAACTGCCCGGCGAGCCGTGCATGGCCGAGGTCGACCGCCGCCGCGTCGAACGCATCCTGCGCAATCTGCTCGTCAACGCCGTCGAGCACGGCGACGGCGAGGACATCGTCGTGTCCGTCGCCGCCGACCGCGACGCCGTGGCCGTCGCCGTGCGCGACCACGGGGTCGGGCTCAAGCCGGGGGAGGGGCAGATGGTCTTCGACCGCTTCTGGCGCGCCGACCCAGCCCGCGCCCGCACCACCGGCGGCACCGGTCTCGGCCTGTCGATCTCCCGGGAGGACGCGCAACTGCACGGCGGGTGGCTGCAGGCGTGGGGAGAGCCCGGCGTGGGCTCCCAGTTCCGCCTCTCGCTGCCTCGCGCGGCCGGGGCCGAACTCCGGGGCTCGCCGCTCCCGCTCGTCCCTCCAGGGGCCGGTGACGCCCGCCCGCTGTTCGCGGAACTGGAGGTCCAGGAGTGACCGGACGGATCACCTGCCTCCTGATGACCGCCGCCCTCGTCCTCGGCGGCGCCGGATGCGCGGCCGTGCCGAGCGGCGGGCAGGTCGTGACGGGCGAACCCGCCGAACGCGTCGACGACCCCTACGTCCGGCTGATCCCGGTGGAGCCGCACCCCGAATGGGGCCCCGCCCAGATCGTCTCCGGGTTCCTCGCCGCGTCCGCGAGCTTCGACGACAACCACAAGGTCGCCAAGCTCTACCTCAGCAAGCAGAACACCTGGAACCCCGGGCTGCGCCCCTCCGTGACCGTCCTGTCGAGCCGCATCACCGACCCGCAGGTCATCAAGTCGTCCGATACCCAGGCGACGGTCAGGGTCACCGGTGAGGAACTCGGCACCATCTCCACCGACGGCCAGTACACCGCGTCACCGAAGGAACTCGACGCCACGTTCCAACTCGCCAAGACCCAGCAGGGCCTCTGGCGCATCACCAGCCTGCCCGGCGACGAGAGAACCGGCCTTCTGCTCACCAACGACGACGTCGAACGCGCCATGCGCACCGTCAACCTGTTCTACTTCGCGCCAGACCGGCACACCCTCGTCCCGAACGGCATCTTCCTGCCCGTCGTGAACCGGCAAAGCCTGCCGACCCAACTCGTCCAGGCCCTCCTGACCGGCCCCACCTCGTGGCTCAACGGCGCCGTCCAGACCGCCTTCCCCAAGGACACCCGCCTGAAGCGCAGCGTCCGGGTCGAAAAGGAGGTCGCCACCATCGACCTCACCAAGGAGGCCCGCGGCGGCAATATCGAGCGGATGTCGGCACAGCTCAGCTGGACGATGCGGCAGCTCTCAGAGATCAAGCGGTGGCGGCTGCAGATCGACGGCGAGACCGTCACGCCCGACGGCATGGACTCCACCCAGCCCGTCCACGCATGGGAGGTCAACTCCCCCGACGGGCAGGTCTCGCACGACGAATCCCACCAGAACGCCTACGTCGTCGGCCCGTCCGGCTTCCTCGGCCTCCTGGAGGGCGACCGCGCCCAGCCGGTCGTGACCGGCCAGGCCGGGCGGCTGTCCCGCCCCGCCGTCTCCCCCGACTACCAGGAGGTCGCCGGGCTGAGCGCCGAAGCCGACCAGGTCCTCGTCGCCGCCCCCGTCACCGGCACGCCCGCCCCCCGCGTCCTGCTGACCGCACGCGAGGGCGCCCGCTTCACCGCCCCGTCCTGGAGCCGCGACGGCACCCTGTGGGTCGTGGAGAGCAAGGAGGACGCGTCCTGGCTCTGGGTGCGCCGGCGCGGCAAGCCGCCCGTCCGCGCCGCCCACTGGGGTCTCGGCGGCCGCGAGGTCCTGGAGTTCCACGTCGCCCGCGACGGCGTCCGCGCCGCCGTCATCGCCCGCGTGGACGGCCGTCCCCAAGTGCAGATCGGCCGCATCGTCCGGGCCCCCGACGGCTCCCTGGACGTCGGCTCGTTCCTGCCCGTGAGCTCGGAACTGCAGGACGCCATCGACCTCGCCTGGCGCGACTACAACACCCTCGCCGTCCTCGGCCGCGCCAAACGCGACTCGCAGACCCTCCCGTTCCTGATGCCGATCAGCGGCAGCGCCATCACGTCCCTGGGCGTCGGCTCCCTGGGCGAACCCCGCACGATCGCCGCCGCCCCCGGCGCCCCGATCCTCATCGGCACCCGCTCGTCCGGCAAGGACCAGATCTGCCGCCAGCGTTCCCCGAGCAACTCCTACAGCCCCTGGATCTGCCCGACCCCCGCAAAGGACCCCAGCTACCCCCGCTAGCCGTAGTTGCCCATGATCTTGATGACACCTGACCGATAGGTCTTTGATCAGCAAGAAGACCTCCTGGCGTAGTGGAGTTTCGCCGACTTCTCCGCCCCCTGGCGGCCCCGCCTGGCCCGCGTGAGCTCGGCGGAGCGAGTCGGCGGTGGGACGAGTCGGCGGTGGGGCAAGTCGGCGGTGGGGCAAGTCGGCGGCGGGACCTGGTTATCCACAGGTACGCGAATGCGGGACGTGTGCCGGGCCGTGGCCGCATCGTCGAGGTCATGAACTTCATCGCCGACCTGATCGACTTGATCCTCCCCGAACACTGCGCCGGGTGCGGCGGGGCGCCCGTCCTGCTGTGCGACGCCTGCGCGATGCCTCTGCGAGGGCCTGCAAGGCCCGCGAGGACCACGCTGGGCGGCCTGCCTCCCCCGTGGACGGTCGCCGCCTACGAGGGCCCCCTGCGGGCGATCCTGGCCGCCTACAAGGAACACGGCCGCACGGCTCTCACCGCCCCGCTCGGTGAGGCCCTCGCCACGGCCGTCCGCGCGGCCCTGGCACCGCACCTCGCCCCCGACGCCCGCGACGAAGACCAGGGCGTGAAACGGTCCCGGCGAGCGGCCGCGCACAGCGACCGCGCGTTCCACCTGGGGCATGACCCGCCGGTCGTGGTGTGGGTGCCGTCGAGGCGCGGTGCCGTTCGGCGGCGCGGCCACGACGCCCTGAGAGGGGTGGTGGAGGTTGCGGTGCGGCGGCTGCACACCGCGGGTGTGCCCGTGATCGGCGTGGACGCCCTGAAGCAGCGCGGGCGGGTCGCCGACCAGGCCGCGCTGACTGCGGCACAGCGCACCGCCAACCTGCAGGGAGCCCTCGAAGTCAAACCCGGCGCCGGGGTCGCGGGCCGCCGGATCGTGCTGGTGGACGACGTGGTCACGACCGGTGCCTCGCTCACCGATGCGGCCAGGGCGCTGCGCGCGGCGGGAGCCGAACCGCTGGCCGCCGCCACCATCGCGGCGACCCCCCGCCGCCGCCGCTGACTCTCACACGGACGGCGGGGGAGGGGTGACTTTCTTCACGTTCGGGAGAGGAGGCGGCAGGTAGTTACGTGGAGTAGCTGGGCGATGTCCGGCTTATTGGGGCTTGATGGGTTATTCGGGTCACACCTCACCATGAGGGGAGTAGAGATTCATCAAACTCACCGGCGGGCCAGTTCGATCTGACCTGCGCGGGTATCGGCAGCGCAACTGCCGCGCACACGGGGGTTCACGGCATGTGATGGGACGTCCGTGAGGCGGCGGGGGTACCCGCTGCGGCAGTCTCCGATGACGGTCAGTGAGTTTTTCCTCCGTCCACCCTCCTGACATTCATGGCGTAAGGGGTTAGCGTTCCTGACATGGCACCCGCCCGGGTCCGTGGTTGCGTCGGATCGCAGTGCTCGTCAGGAGCACGACAGGCGGTCCGGCTAGCCGATGCCAGGCGCAGGCGAAACGGCCCACGTAAGGCGACTTCTCGTCGACCGATCACGGTGCGCCTTAGAGGTAAGTCCTGCCCCGCCGGGGGATCCGACATCCCCCGAACAGGGAGAAGGGCAGTAGTGGCGAGAGCGCCGCGAGCCCCTCAGCAGGCGGATGTGGGGACGAAGACCAGGTCGGCCGGGCGGGTGCGACCCACCGTCCTGTGGTGCCCGTCCGGGGCAGTCAGGGATCCCGGACCGGGCCGATCCGCAACCGGGAGAAGGGGGGTCCCGCGTGAACATCACCGTGAGGGGCCGGCACACCGAGGTCAACGACAGGTTCCGTCGGCACGTCGACAACAAACTGGCCAAGATCGAGCGGCTCGACCAGAAGGTCATCCGCGTGGACGTGGAGGTGTCCGAGGAACATAACCCGCGGCTCGCCGATCAGCGCGAAAGGGTCGAGCTCACGATCCGCTCCCGTGGCCCGGTGATCCGGGCCGAGGCCGCCGCCGACGACCGCTACGGAGCCCTGGACCTGGCGCTGGACAAGCTGGAGTCGCGCCTGCGCCGCGACTCCGAGCGGCGCAAGGGACACAGCGGCAAGGGCCGCGCCAAGCTCGCGACGATGGAACCGCTCCCCGACACCCTCCCGGAACCGGTCCCCGAACCCCCGGTGGCCGTCCCGGAGTCCGCCGAGGCCGAGGCCGAGCCGGTGAAGGTCTCGCCGGACGAGAACCTCGTCCCGATCCCCATGGACGGCGACGGCCCCCTCGTCGTCCGCGAGAAGTTCCACAAGGCCGAGCCGATGGGCATCGAGCAGGCCCTCTTGGAGATGGAGCTCGTCGGCCACGACTTTTTCCTGTACCGCGACAAGGCCAGCGGGCACCCCTCGGTCGTATACCGGAGGAGAGGCTGGGACTACGGAGTCATCAGGCTCGTCGAAGAGTGATGCGGCACTCGCGTCACGTCACCACCCGAACCATGTAATGATCTGAAAAGGCGTACCTGCCGATCCGCGGACGCGGTGGTCCCGGGGGGATCCGGTACGGCGCGAGCGCCGCTCGGCCGCCGTTCCGGGCCCGTCCGGTCACCGCCCCGCGGCGGCACGTCCCGCGGGGCCCCGGACTCGCGGCGACCGGCCCCGGGAACCTCCCGGGCCGCACAACAGTTGCACCCGGGGACACCCCGGCCCGAAATCCCCCGGGTTCACCCCCGGACCCCGTAGGTTCCCGGGAACGACCCGTCGGAGAGCAACCCTCCGGTAGTTCCAGATCGCTGAATAGTGAAGGGGGGAAGCGGCGTCTCCTCCACGCCGCGACTCTGGTGAGCGAGAATCCCGAGGCTCGCGACGCCGCGGCGGTACCCCGTCAAGCCGGCGCCGCCCCCGCCGGCCGGGAGGCGGCACAGCCGGCCGGAGCGGCCGATCCGATCCGTGTGCTCATCGTCGACGACCATGCGCTGTTCCGCAGAGGCCTGGAGATGGTCCTGCAAGGCGAGGACGACATCGAGGTCATCGGTGAGGGCGGCGACGGGCACGAGGCCGTCCAGATGGCCGGCGACCTGCTGCCGGACGTCGTCCTGATGGACATCAGGATGCCGCGCCGCAGCGGCATCGAGGCGTGCACCGCCATCAAGGACGCCGCGCCCAGCGCGAAGATCGTCATGCTGACCATCAGCGACGAGGAGGAGGACCTCTTCGAGGCGATCAAGGCCGGGGCCAGCGGCTACCTGCTGAAGGAGATCTCCATCGACGAGGTCCCCCAGGCGGTCCGCGCCGTGTTCGGCGGGCAGTCGCTGATAAGCCCGTCGATGGCGTCCAAGCTCATCACCGAGTTCGCCGCGCTCGCGAAGCGCAGCGAGGAGCGCACCCAGCAGGTCCCCGCGCCGCGCCTCACCGAACGCGAGATGGAGGTGCTGCGGCTCGTCGCCCGCGGTCTCGGCAACCGGGAGATCGCACGCGAGCTGTTCATCTCCGAGAACACCGTGAAGAACCACGTCCGCAACATCCTGGAGAAGCTCCAGCTCCACTCGCGGATGGAGGCCGTCGTCTACGCCGTCCGGGAGAAGCTCCTGGAGATCACCTGAGCCCGATGCGACCGGCAATCGGCTTTTGTCGGTGTTGTGTCGTAGCATCGCCGACGTGGTAGAGCTCAGCGCGGACGAAGCACGGCGGCTCCAGTTGCGCGCCCAGGGATTCCTGGGCGCGCCCCCCAAGGGCGGCGTACCGGCGATGCTGGAACGGCTCGGCGCCGTCCAGCTCGACACGATCTCGGTCCTGGCCAGATCCCACGAACTGGTCCCCTACGCACGCCTGGGCCCGGTCGGCCGCGACACCATCGAAGCCGCCTACTGGGCCGACGGCACGTCAGGCAACGGCGCGTCCCGGCCGGCGGCTTCCCGGCAAGGGGTTCCCGAGCCGGGGGCTTCCGCGCCGGGGGTTTCCAGGCCGGGGGTTTCCAGGCCGGGGGTCTCCGCGCAGGGGGCTTCCGCGCAGGGGGTTTCCAGGCAGGGGGCTTCCGGGCAGGGGGCTTCCGGGCAAGGGGCTTCCGGGCAAGGGGTTTCCAGGCAGAGGGTTTCCCGGCAGGGGGCTTCCGGGCCCAGGGCGTTCGAGTACTGGGCGCATGCGGCGTCCGTGCTGCCCATGCGCGACTGGCCGCTCTTCGCCTTCCGCCGGCGCGCCTACCTGCGGCGCGGGTGGCGCTGGCACAAGGTGCCCGAGGGTGTCTGCGACCAGATCCGCGACCGCCTGAAGGCGGACGGGCCGCTGACCACCAGGGAACTCGGCGGCGCCAAGGCGAGCGCCGAGTGGTGGGACTGGAGCGACCACAAGATCGGCATCGAGTGGCTGCTGGACATCGGCGAGGTCGTCTGCGTCGAACGCGTCGGGTGGCGCCGCGTCTACGACCTCGCCGAACGGGCCGTCCCGCCCGACCTTCTCGCCCAGGACCCCGACGACGACGCCTGCCTGACGGCCCTCGTCGCGCGAGCGGGGCGTGCCCTGGGCGTAGCGACACGCGGAGACCTCGCCGACTACTACCGGATCAAGCAGGACCAGGTGGAACGGGTGATCGAGGGAACCGGGCTCGTTCCGGTCACGGTCGCCGGGTGGTCCCAGCGGGCCTGGGCCGACCCTGACGCGCTGGCCGCCACGCCGCGCGGCAGGCACGTCACCACCCTGCTCTCGCCGTTCGACTCCCTCGTCTGGGACAGGGCCCGCGCTTCCCGCGTGTTCGGCTTCGACCACCGCCTGGAGGCCTACGTCCCCAAGGCCAAGCGCGTCCACGGCTACTTCGCGATGCCGCTCCTGGCCGGCGGCCGCCTCCTCGGACGAGTCGACCCCGCCAGAGAGGGACGCACCCTCATCGCCCGCCAGGCGTCGTTGGAACCCTGGGCCACCCGCACGCCGTCCCGCACGGAAACCTCGGCCGCCGCCCTCGCCACGGCCCTATGGCGCGCCGCCGCCTGGGTCGGCTGCGACGACGTCCGGATCGAGCGAACCGACCTGCCCCCCGCCCTGATCCAGTCCGCCCTGAACGCCACCACCCCTACCTGACCCAAGCCCCGGCCCATCCAGGCCACGTCCCGGGGCAAGACCCACCCAAGCCAGCAGACCCGCCCAAGCCAGC
>NZ_JBEZGN010000005.1:63602-313511 GCF_040650055.1 Spirillospora sp. NPDC048819
CGGACCCGCCCAAGCCAGCGGACCCGCCCAAGCCAGCGGACCCGCCCAAGCCAGCGGACCCGCCCAAGCCAGCGGACCCGCCCAAGCCAGCGGACCCGCCCAAGCCAGCGGACCTGCCCAAGCCAGCGGACCCGCCCAAGCCAGCAGGCTCGCCCAAGCCAGCGGACCCGCCCAAGCCAGCAGGCTCGCCCAAGCCAGCAGGCTCGCCCAAGCCAGCAGGCTCGCCCAAGCCAGCAGGCTCGCCCAAGCCAGCAGGCTCGCCCAAGCCAGCGGACCCGCCCAAGCCAGCGGACCCGCCCAAGCCAGCAGGCTCGCCCAAGCCAGCAGGCTCGCCCAAGCCAGCAGGCTCGCCCAAGCCAGATGTCAGGCCTCTGGCCGGGCCGGGGGTTGGGGCGGGGGCATGAGCGGGACTGGGGCGGGGGGAATTCAGCGTGATTTTCGGGGTGTTGCAGCCTGGAGAGCGTGTGGCCTGTGCGGGTCAGCCGTGCGGGCTCTGCTGGGGGTCCGTGGCGACGGGGCTGTCGAGCACCTCGCCCGCGCGGCCGCCGCGGCGCTTCGCGGAGCGTGAGCCGAACAGGGAGTAGTCGACGATCTCGGGGATGACCCGGGGCGCGTCCACGACGACGTCCGAGAACAGGTGGACGAGCCAGCTGACCAGCAGACCGGCGACGATGATTCCGGCGCCGACCCAGAACATGATCCACATCGGGCCCAGGCAGAGCGCGACGCCGCCCACGACGAAGCCGGCGAAGATGATGGCGACCGCGACCCATGAGCCCGGCCGGCCGGCGTGCGATCCGTGCGACTCTTCGGACATTGCGTCTCCCTCCGTGGCGTGAAGAGATCCTCTCCGCGACCCGGAAACTCAAACGGGACGCGCTGTGGATTGCGCTGTGGAGTGACCTAGACCATTCTGGGTCTCGCCTACGATGGGCATCGTACGTGTGGTGTGCGTGCCGCCTTGAGCGGTGAACCACGATCTGCAAGGAGCCTTCGAGAGTGCCGCCAGTCATCGACAAGATCCTTCGTGCGGGCGAGGGAAAAACCCTGCGCAAGCTCAAGAAGCTCGCGGATCAGGTCAACTCGATCGAGGAGGACTTCCTCGAGATGAGCGACGCCGAGTTGCGCGAGCTGACCGACAAGTACCGGGAGCGTCTCGCCGACGGTGAGTCCCTGGACGAACTGCTGCCCGAGGCGTTCGCGACCGCCCGCGAAGCCGCCAAACGCGTTCTGGGGCAGCGGCACTTCGACGTCCAGGTGATGGGGGGTGCCGCCCTGCATCTGGGCAACATCGCCGAGATGAAGACCGGTGAGGGCAAGACCCTGACCGCGGTGCTTCCGGCCTACCTCAACGCCCTGTCCGGCGACGGTGTCCATATCGTTACGGTGAACGACTACCTGGCGAAGCGCGACGCCGAGTGGATGGGCCGCGTCCACCAGTTCCTCGGTCTCGACGTCGGTGTCGTCCTCCCGCAGATGACGCCGGACGAGCGCCGCGCCGCCTACAACTGCGACATCACCTACGGGACGAACAACGAGTTCGGGTTCGACTACCTGCGCGACAACATGGCGTGGAGCCTTGAAGAGTGCGTGCAGCGCGGTCACAACTTCGCGATCGTGGACGAGGTCGACTCGATCCTGATCGACGAGGCCCGGACCCCACTGATCATTTCCGGGCCGGCCGAGCAGAACTCCAAGTGGTACTCGGAGTTCGCCAAGATCGCGCCCCGGTTGAAGCGCGCCGAGCTGGTCAGCACCGCCGGGCAGATCGACGAGTACGGCCCGGGCGACTACGAGGTGAACGAGAAGAAGCGCACGGTCGGCATCACCGAGTCGGGCGTCGAGAAGGTCGAGGACTGGCTCGGCATCGACAACCTCTACGACTCGGTGAACACGCCGCTCGTGAGCTTCCTCAACAACGCGCTGAAGGCCAAGGAGCTGTACAAGCGCGACAAGGACTACGTCGTCATGAACGGCGAGGTCCTGATCGTTGACGAGTTCACCGGGCGCATCCTGCACGGCCGCCGCTACAACGAGGGCATGCACCAGGCCATCGAGGCCAAGGAAGGCGTGGCGATCAAGGACGAGAACCAGACTCTCGCCACGATCACCCTGCAGAACTACTTCCGCCTCTACGGCAAGCTGGCCGGCATGACAGGTACCGCCGAGACCGAGGCGGCGGAGTTCAACAAGACCTACAAGATCGGCGTCGTGCCGATCCCGACGAACAAGCCGATGATCCGCGACGATGTCGCGGATGTGGTCTACAAGACCGAGCAGGCCAAGTTCGAGGCCGTCGTCGACGACATCGCCGAGCGGCACGAGAAGGGCCAGCCGGTCCTGGTCGGCACGACCTCGGTGGAGAAGTCCGAGAAGCTGAGCAAGATGCTCAAGCGCCGCGGCATCCCGCACCAGGTGCTGAACGCCAAGCACCACGAGCAGGAGTCGGCGATCGTCGCGGAGGCGGGCCGCAAGGGCGGCGTGACCGTCGCGACGAACATGGCGGGACGCGGCACCGACATCATGCTCGGCGGCAACCCCGACTTCCGCGCCGACCTGGAGCTGCACCAGCGCGGGCTGTCCCCGCTGGAGACGCCCGACGAGTACGAGGCGGCGTGGCCCGAGGCGCTGGAGAAGGCCCAGGAGGCCGTGAAGGGCGAGCACGAGGAGGTCGTCGACGTCGGCGGCCTGTACGTCCTCGCCACCGAGCGGCACGAGTCGCGGCGCATCGACAACCAGCTGCGCGGACGGTCCGGCCGGCAGGGCGACCCGGGCGAGTCCCGGTTCTACCTCTCGCTGGAGGACGACCTGATGCGGCTGTTCAACTCGGCGCGCGTCGAGTCGATCATGACCCGGCTGAACATCCCCGACGACGTGCCGATCGAATCGAAGATCGTCACCAATGCGATCAAGTCGGCGCAGAGCCAGGTCGAGCAGCAGAACTTCGAGATGCGCAAGAACGTCTTGAAGTACGACGAGGTCCTGAACCGGCAGCGCAAGGTCATCTACGCCGAGCGCCGCAAGGTGCTGGAGGGCGCGGACCTGCACGAGCAGGTCCGCCGCATGATCGACGAGGTCGTCGCGGGCTATGTCGCGGGCGCCACCGGCGAGGCCTTCGCCGAGGAGTGGGACCTCGACAAGCTGTGGAAGGCGTTCAAGCAGCTCTACCCGATCTCGATCACGGTCGACGACCTGGTCGAGGGCGATGACGGCGACCTGTCCGGCCTGGACGCCGAGACGCTGGCCGAGAAGATCCGCAACGACGCCGAGGCGGCCTACGACAAGCGCGAGGAGGAGCTCGGCCCCGAGGTCATGCGGGAGCTGGAGCGCCGCGTCGTCCTGTCGGTCCTGGACCGCAAGTGGCGCGAGCACCTCTACGAGATGGACTACCTCCAGGAGGGCATCGGCCTCCGGGCCATGGCGCAGCGCGACCCGCTGGTGGAGTACCAGCGTGAGGGCTACGACATGTTCAACGCGATGCTCGACGGCATCAAGGAGGAGTCGGTCGGCTACCTGTTCAACCTCGAGGTCGAGGTGGAGGACCAGCCGGAGGCCCCGGCGGTGGGCGCCAAGCCCGTCTCCGTCGCCAAGTCCGCGCCCGCCGCCGGCGCTGAGGACTCGGCCGCCGCCGAGGACGACGTGGAGGAGGCGGAGGACGTCCCGGCGATCAAGGCGAAGGGTCTGGAGAAGCCGTCGCGTCCGAAGAAGCTGGAGTACTCGGCCCCGACCGTCGACGGTGAGGGCGGCGTCGAGCACCACAGCGAGGAGACGAAGGACGAGTACGCGGGCGTGAACCGCAACGACCCGTGCCCGTGCGGCTCGGGCAAGAAGTTCAAGCGCTGCCACGGCGACCCGCGCAACAAGAACAAGTAACGAGCAGGGCCCTGAGAGCGGCCTCCCGGATCCCGGGAGGCCGCTTTCGCTTTGCCCCGCCGCCCGGGTGGTGTCAGCCTGTGGCGGTGGTTTCGAGGGCGGTGCAGCGCCATCGGCCGCGGGTGTGCTCCAGGCGGAGCGCCAGCGCGTGGGCGCGTCCGGAGACGACCACGACCGCCGTCGTCTCCGCGACGGCCGGGGCGGGGCGCTGCAACCGGGTGGACAGCACCCTCGGCGGGACGATCCGCCCGCCGCGCCTGTCCGCGCCCTGATGCCGGGTCATGTCCCGGCACACCGCCGGGACGGCGATCAGGGACAGCTGGGTCGCCGGACGCGTCCCCGCCAGGATCTCCACGACGAGCCGTACGGCCGCCTCCGCCACGGCCTGCAGTTCGGCGTCCATCCCGTCCGCCGGGCGCACGAGACGCAGCCTCGGCGGCCGCGCGGGGGGCGGTGCCGAGGGACGTAGCGCCAGCGCTCCGCGCGTCTCGCCGGACGGAGGCGCGGCGCGGTACCGGATGATCCGGACGGCAGAGGGCGTGGCTGGACGTTGACGCATGCGAAACCTCCTGGCTCGTTTGAAGACAGGAGTCGCGAGACGCGCGATAAATACACGCTGACCACATCCGGCCTGCCCCACAACGGCGCGCAGACGAGGTGGACCGGCAGGCGAGGTGGACCGGCGGACGGGTCGGGCCGGCGGACGAGCCCGGAGCGGCAGATGTGAAGGCGGCGGGACGCGTGGGGCGTCCCGCCGCCTGGGAGCCGGGTCCCGGACAGTGCGGGGAGTCCGGGACCCGTGGGAGCCGGGCCGGTGGGCTGACCGGCCCGGGAGGGGGCGCCGCGGGGATGAGGGGCCGCGGCGCCCCGCGGAGCGGATCAGCCGCCGGAGGGGGCTTCCTCCGGGTCGTCGCTGGGCCCCTTGCGTTCCTTCTTCCCGCTGCTCTTCGCGGCGGCGCCGGCCATCTCCGGGTCGGCGGCGGGGTCGACGGCCGTCGACTCCTCGCCTTCGGGTTCCCGGCCGGGTGTCGCGAAGTTGAACTTCTCGATCAGGAACTTGAAGATGAAGTAGTAGAGGAAGAAGTACAGGACGCCCATGCCGAGGATGAGCCACAGCCCCTCGGTGTTGTCCTTGCGGGCGTTCAGCAGCAGGTCGATGAGGCCGGCGGAGAAGCCGAACCCGAGTTGGGCCCCGGCGGCCTCCAGGATCGCCATCGAGATGCCGGTGAGGACGACGTGCACGCCGTACAGGAGCGGCGCGACGAACATGAACGCGAATTCGATCGGCTCGGTGACGCCGGTGATGAACGCGGTGAGCCCGGCGGAGACCATGATGCCGCCGACCGCGGGACGGCGGTGCGCGGGGGCGGCGCGCCAGATGGCGAGGGCCGCGCCGGGCAGGCCGAACATCAGCACGGGGAAGAACCCGGCGAGGAAGCCGCCCGCGTCGGGGTCGCCGGCCAGGTAGCGGTTGATCTCGCCGGTGACGGTGCCGTCGGGGCCCTCGTAGGTGCCGAACACGAACCAGATGAGCGAGTTCGGGATGTGGTGGAGGCCGAACGGCAGCAGGAGCCGGTTGATCACGCCGTAGATTCCGGCGCCGGCCGCGCCCGCCCCGGTGATCCACTCACCGAAGTCGGTGAGCCAGCTGCCGAGCACCGGCCAGACGAAGCCGATCACGATGCCGAGGGCGAGGCCCGCGGCGGCGGTGATGATGGGGACGAACCGGCGGCCGCCGAAGAACGCCAGCCAGGTCGGCAGCTTGATCCGGTAGAAGCGCTGGTACAGCAGCGCGGCGATGAGGCCCATGAGGATGCCGCCGAGCACCTGCGTCGGGTTCTGGGCGCCCCAGTCGATGACCTTGGCTTCGGTGCCGTCGGTCACCTTGGTGATCATGACGTTGCCCTGAAGCTCTTCGGTGTGCGAGAACATGATCTTGGACACGCGGTCGAAGACCAGGTAACCGACCACCGCGGCCAGCGCGGTGGAGCCGTCGGACTTCTTGGCGAAACCGATCGCCACGCCGACGGCGAAGAGCAGGGGCAGTGCGGCGAACAGCGCGTTGCCGGCCTCGCCGACGATCTCGGCGACGCGATCCCAGCCGAGGCCGTCGGCGCCGAGCATGTCGGCCTGGCCGAAGCGGAGCAGGAGTGCGGCGGCCGGAAGCACCGCGATCGGCAGCATGAGGCTGCGGCCGATGCGCTGCAGCACGGCGAGGGTGCTCGATCCTCGCCGTGGAGCGGAGTCCACTGTCGTCGAAGTCATCGCGAGATTCCTCCTCAGGGGGTTTTCAGGAGTGCGGCGGGGGGTTTCCGAGGGCCGTGTGGATCTGGTACCTGTCTGCCCTGTAGGTCGACACGCCCAGCTCGGCGCACACACCTCCGGTGTACGAGCGGCGTTGCAGGAGCAGAACGGCGCTGCCCTTGGGGATTTGCAGCTGCCTGGCGTCGGTGGCGTCGGCCAGGCTGGCGTCGATGGTCTGGTCGCCCGCGTCGAAGACCAGCCCGTACACCGCTTCGAGGACGCCGTACAGCGAGCGGTCGGCCAGGCGGCGGTCGAGCAGGTCGGGGGCGAGCGAGGCCAGGAGGTGGGAGCGCTCCACGGCCATGGGCTCACCGTCGGCGGTGCGCAGGCGTTCGATGACGTGGATCTCGGTGCCGGTTTCGACCTCGAAGATCCGGGCGAGGCGCGCGTCGGCCGGGACCGTCCGGCGGTCCAGGTCGATGGCGCCGGGACGCAGGCCGCGGGCCAGCATGTCCTCGGTGAACGAGACGAGCCGCAATGGCATCTCGATCTTGGGTCGGGCCACGAACGTGCCCTTGCCGGGGACGCGGTAGAGCCGGCCTTCGGAGACGAGCTGGTCGACCCCCTGGCGGACGGTCATGCGGGACAGCTCGTACCGGGCGCACAGCTCGCGCTCCGACGGGATCGGGGCGTCGACGGGCAGTTCCGCGCTCTCGATGAGGTCGAGAAGGATGGCGCGGAGCTGGAAGTACTTCGGTACGGGGCTGTTCGGATCGATGGTCGTCACGAGGGTCCTCGACGGCCGGTAGCCGGATCGATGGGATTCGCCGGGTTTCGACGGGTATGAGGTGGTTGGAGTTTCGGACGGTCTTCGGAGATTCATACTGGTCTAGGCCGGACTAGACCACAGGATCGAAAGTCATGTCAATGCACGAATTCGTAACGACCGGATCACGCCATGACGACCGCATGATCGAAGGAACTCCCAGGTCAGACCGGATATTCGGATGCCCTGTCCGCTTTGCGGGCCGGTGGTGAGACACCGTTGCCGACCGTCAGAGCGGAGGCCCCCTCCCCGGCGGAGGGGGACCGAACGGGTTCCGTCCGACGTCTTGCGGCACCCTCCGATTCGTGGAGTATGGTACGTACTGGTCTAGTCCGGACTAGACCAGTTGAACCGGCCGGAACGACCAGCGAACGTCGTGTCGCGGAGAGTGCGCAGCCATGGCATCACAACTGATCACGGCCCCCGACATGGTCATCACCCCCGCGGACGGTCCCGCCCGGGTGCTCTCCCCGGGCTTCGTCCGCGTGCACGACGGTGTGATCGCCGAGGCCGGTGAGGGCCCTCCGCCCGGCACGCCCGATGTCGAGCTCCCCGACGGGCTCCTCGCGCCCGGCCTGGTCGACCTCCAGGTGAACGGGTACTTCGGCTACGACATGGTCGACGCGGACGAGGCCGGCTGGCACACCGTCGTCTCCCGCCTCCCCGAGACCGGCGTGACCGCGTTCATGCCGACCTTCATCACCGCCCCGGTCGAGACGCAGGCCGAAGCCCTGCGCCGCGCCCGCGACCTCCTGCCGAACCTGCCGGACGGGACGCGCGTACTCGGCGTCCACCTCGAAGGCCCGTTCCTGTCGGAGAAGCGCAAAGGCGCGCACAACCCCGCCTACCTGACCGACCCGGCGCCCGAGGCCATCGCGACGCTCCTGGAGACCGGGCTCGTCAAGTTGCTCACCCTCGCGCCCGAACGCAACGGCGCGCTGGAGGCCATCCGCACGCTGACCGCGGCGGGCGTCCTGGTCAGCGTCGGGCACAGCGACGCCACCGCCGCCCAGGTCGCCGCCGCGGCCGACGCCGGCGCCCGCAAGGTCACCCACATCTTCAACGCGCAGTCCGGCGTCCACCACCGCGACCCGGGAGTCGCCGTCCAGGCCCTGATCGACGACCGGCTGAGCCCCGGCCTCATCCTCGACCTGCACCATGTCGCGTCCGAGGCGGCCGCGCTGGTGTTCCGGGCCGCGCCGGGGCGGGTCGTGCTCGTCACCGACGCGGCCGCGTCCGCCGGGATGCCGCCCGGCACCTACGACCTCGGCGGCGAGCCCATCACCATGCCCGAGCAGGGCCCGCCGCTGCGCGCCGACGGCACGATCGCCGGGTCCGGCCTCCGGCTGGACGACGCGGTCGGCAACGCGATCGGCCTCGGCATCGGCACCGCCGCGGCGGTGGACGCCGCGACCCGCGTCCCGGCCGACCTGATCGGCCGCCGCGACCTCGGCCGGATCGCGCCCGGCGCCGCCGCCGACCTGGTCTGGCTGGGCCCGGACCACCGGGCGCGTACCACCTGGGTGGGCGGGCAGAAAGTCTTCGGAGGGGGATCATGACCAGTCAGATGCGCGCCGAGATCGGTGAGCAGCCCGACGCGCTGGCCCGGACGGTCGGTGCGCTGCTGCCGCGCGTGCCCGACCTGGAGGCACTGGCCCGGCAGACGCGGCAGGTGCTGTTCATCGCCCGCGGATCGTCCGACAACGCGGCGGTGTACGGGCGCTACCTCATCGAGTCGCGCGCCGGACGGCTGGCGACGCTCGCCGCTCCGTCGATCGCGACGACCTACCGGCGCAGGCTGGATCTGGACGGCGTGCTGGCCGTGGCGATCAGCCAGTCCGGCAAGACCGAGGAGATCGTCGAGACGCTCGACTGGGCCAAGGACTGCGGCGCCCGCACCGTGGCGGTCACCAACGGCGACGGGTCGCCGCTGGCCGAGTCCGCCGAGGTCGCGCTGATCACCCAGGCGGGCGACGAGGTCGCCGTCCCGGCGACCAAGACCTACACCACCCAGCTCGCCGCGCTGTCGGTGCTCGGCATCGGGCTCGGCGCGGACGTGGCCGTGGACGACCTGCGCCGCATCCCGGACGAGGTGGCCCGCGTGATCATGCTGACCGAGGCGTCGCCCGCGCTGCCGGAGATCGTCGACGAGCTGGCGAAGGTCCCGGGCACGGTCGTGTCCGGGCGCGGCATCGCGTTCGGCACCGCGCTGGAGCTGGCGCTGAAGATCAAGGAGGCGTGCTACCTGCACGCCATGGGCCTGTCGTACGCCGACCTGCTGCACGGCCCCATCGCCGTCGTCGACGCGCAGACGCCCGCGCTGCTGGTGGCGGCCGACTCCGGCCCGACGCTGGCCGGCACCGTCGCGCTGGCGCGGCGGGTCGAGGGGGCGGGCGCCCGCGCCTTCGGCGTCGGCGGAGGCCCGGAGTTGGCGGAGGCGTGCTCGGCCGCGCTGCCCGGCCCCGCGCTCCCGGAATGGGTCGCGCCGCTGGGGCTCATCGTCCCCGGGCAGATCCTGGTGGAGAACCTGGCCCGCCGTCTCGGCATCGATCCCGACGTCCCCCGTGGCCTGAACAAGGTCACCCAGACAGACTGAACACAGAGTGTTCACTTGAGCTCCGTCCCCGTCCCGGCCCGCCGGGCCCACCCCGACTAGGAGAAGAACATGGACAAGGCCGAGGCCATCGTCGCCGCCCTGGGCGGCGCTGACAACATCGTCGAGATCGAGCCGTGCGCCACCCGGCTGCGCACCGAGGTCTCCGACGCCGGCAAGGTCGACGAGGCGGCGCTGAAGAAGGCGGGTGCGATCGGCGTCATGCGGAGCGGCACCGTCGTGCAGGTCGTCGTGGGCCCCGAGGCCGACACCATCGCCACCGACATCGAGGACATCCTCGACTGACACGTTCCTCGACCGAACAAGAGGGCCCTCCCATGACCCGAGTAATGTCACCGGTGACCGGCCGGGTCGTCGGCCTGGCCGGCGTCCCCGACCCGGTGTTCGCCCAGGCCATGGTCGGCCCGGGCACCGCCGTCGACCCCGAACGCGCACCCGGTCACGCCATCGCGCCCGTCACCGGGAAGATCGTCAAGCTGCATCCGCACGCCTACGTCGTGGTGGACGAAGAGGGCCACGGCGTGCTCGTCCATCTCGGCATCGACACCGTCAAGCTGAAGGGCGAGGGCTTCGAGCTCCTCGTCTCCGAGGGTGACGAGGTCACCGCCGGGCAGCCGGTCGTCGGCTGGAACCCCGCCGTCATCGAGGCGGGCGGACGCTCGCCGATCTGCGCCGTCGTGGCGCTGGACGCGGGCGCCGACGCACTGTCGGACGTGGTGGAGTCGGGCGAGGTGACCAAAGGCGCCGAACTGTTCACATGGAGCTGACGGAATGGATCTGACGGCTGGAACCGGGGAACCGGCCGCATGGCGGTGATCGGCCTGGGTGCGGCGGTGTTCGACCTCGACGGCACCCTCATCGACACCGAGCCGCGCAACCGCGCGATGTGGTCGCGGCTGTTCGAGGCGCACGGCGTCCCGCACGACGAGGCGCTGATCGCCTCGTTCGCGGGGCGCCGCGGGCTCGAGGTACTCGCCGACCTGGCGCATCTGTTCCCCGGCCGGACGGTCGAGGAACTGTTCGAGCAGGTGCTGTCCTACGGGGCGATGCCGGGGATGCCGCCGGTCGCGCCCGTCCCCGGTGCGGTCGGCCTCGTCCGGTCGCTGGCGGACGCCGGCGTGCCGCTGGCGGTGGTGACCTCGGGGCAGCGCCTGTACGCCGAGGGCCTGCTGGACGAGCTGGGCATCCGCGGCCTGCTGGACATCGTGGTGACCGCCGGTGACGTCGTCACGGGCAAGCCGCACCCGGAGGGGTATCTGGCCGCGGCACGCGACCTGGACGTCCCGCCGGAGGAGACGATCGGGTTCGAGGACGCGCCGGCGGGCGTCGCGGCGGTCAAGTCCGCCGGGATGACCTGCGTGGGCGTCATCACCACGCAGCCGGCCGGGGCACTGGCCGAGGCCGACCACGTGGTGCCCGATTTCAAGGAAGTGGACGTCGTGCCGGGCCCAGCGCTGCGGGTGCGCGGACTGAGAACGCCGTGAAGAGCTGAAACGCCGTCATGGGCGTTGGCCGTTATGGGTGGTGACCGTTATGAGCGATGAGGAGTGTGCAGTGAGCGTGCGCAACGTCAAGATCGAGTCGAGGGTGGGGCTGCATGCGCGGCCGGCCGCGCTGTTCGTGCAGACCGCGGCGCAGGCGCCGATGGACGTCACCGTGGCCAAGCACGGCGGTGACCCGGTGAACGCCAAGAGCATCCTCGCCGTGCTGGGGCTTGACGCGCGGCACGGTGAGGAGGTCACGCTGTCCGCGGAGGGCGCGGGCGCCGACGAGCTGCTCGACAGCCTTGAGAAGCTGCTGTCCGAGCCGGAGCCCGAGGGGGCCTGAGAGGTGCCGGACGTATTGCAGGGCGCGGGCGTCAGCCCCGGCGTCGGCGCCGGGCCGGTGCGGAGCATCGCCGGGGCCGTCCCGGAACCGCCCGCCGGTTCCCGGCACGGCGGTGACGCCGCCGCCGAACGCGACACGGCCCTCGCCGCGCTGGAGGCCGTCGCCGCCGACCTGGAGGAGCGCGGCGGCCGCGCCGCCGAGGCCGGCAACACCGCCGGGCGGGACGTGCTGAACGCGCAGGCGCTGATGGCCCGCGACCCCGGCCTCGCCGACGGTGTCCGAACCAAGATCGACGAGGGCGCGGCGGCGGCCCGCGCCGTGTTCGAGGCGTTCGGCTTCTACCGGGAGATGCTCGCCGGGGCGGGCGAGTACATGGCGGCCCGGGTCAGCGACCTGGACGACATCCGCGACCGTGCGATCGCCCGGCTGCTCGGCCTGCCGGTGCCCGGCGTCCCGGAGTCGGACGAGCCGTTCGTCCTGGTCGCCCGCGACCTCGCCCCCGCCGACACCGCCGTCCTCGACCCGGCGCAGGTCGTCGCGTTCGTGACGGAGGAGGGCGGCCCCACCAGCCACACCGCGATCCTGGCCCGGACGATGGGCGTCCCCGCGGTCGTGGCGCTGCGCGGCGCGACGTCGCTCGCCGACGGGACCCGCGTGCTGGTCGACGGCGCCGCGGGGACGGTGCGTCCCGACCCGTCCGACGAGGAGGTCACCGCGGCCCGCGCCGCGGCGGCGGCCCGCGCGTCCGCACTGGAGGAGTCCACCGGGCCGGGCGTCACCAAGGACGGCCACGAGGTGCCGCTGCTGGCCAACATCGGCGGCCCGAAGGACGTCGAGGCGGCGCTGGCGAACGGCGCGGAGGGCGTCGGGCTGTACCGCACCGAGTTCCTGTTCCTCGACCGGGCGGCGCCGCCGTCCGACGAGGAGCAGGAGGAGGCGTACCGGAAGGTCCTGGAGGCGTTCCCGGCCGGCCGCGTGGTCGTCCGGACGCTCGACGCGGGCGCCGACAAGCCCCTCGCGTTCCTGCCCGCCCCCGGCGAGGAGCCGAACCCGGCGCTCGGCGAGCGCGGGCTGCGGATGATGCGCCGGCACCCCGCCGTCCTGGCCGCCCAGCTCGCCGCGCTGGCCCGCGCCGCCGCGGGCCTGACCGTCAAGCTCCAGGTCATGGCCCCGATGGTGACCGACGCCGCCGAGGCCGCCTACTTCACCGCCGCCTGCCGCGAGGCCGGCATCGAGCACCCCGGCGTCATGATCGAGGTGCCCGCCGCCGCGCTCCGCGCCCACGACCTCGCGCCGGAGGTGGAGTTCTTCAGCATCGGCACCAACGACCTCACGCAGTACGCGTGCGCGGCGGACCGGCAGGTCGGCGGCCTCGCGCACCTCCAGGACCCGTGGCAGCCCGCCGTCCTCGACCTGGTCGCCCCGGCGGCCGGGGCGGGCGTCCCCTGCGGTGTCTGCGGGGAGGCGGCCGGCGACCCGGCGCTCGCGTGCGTGCTGGTCGGGCTCGGCGTGACGTCGCTGTCGATGAGCGCCCCGTCCCTCCCGCTGGTGCGGGCCGCGCTCGCCCGGCACACGCTGGACGAGTGCCGGCAGGCCGCCGCCGCGGCGCGCACCGCCCGCACCGCCGGGCAGGCGCGCGAGGCCGCCCGCGCCCACCTCCCCGCCCTCGCCGGCCTCGGGGTCTGACGGAGCGGCGGGCCGGGGTGTCGGTGCGGAGGGAGCGTCAGGCGTCGAGAACCCAGCGCCCGTCGTACTGGCGGATGGTGTAGGTGTCCAGGAAGAAGGCGAGGGGCGGGCTGCCCGGTTTCGGCTGGAGCCGGGCCGGCGCGCCCCGCCACTTCAGGTCCTCGTGCCGGACGGTGTAGGCGCCGTCCGGCTCCTCCTCGGCGGCCGGCACCGTGACGCCGCGCAGCGCGGTGACGTCCTCGGGACGGAGACCCGCGCGGGCCTGGCGGAAGCCCGCCTCGCATCCACCGTCGCCGAACCGGGCGAGGTCGAACTCCGCCGACGTGTACTTGCACGCAGCGGTGCTCCCCAGCGCGATCGAGCGCAGGTACTTGTACAGCGTCAGCCGCGCGGGAAGGCTCTCCTTCGGCGACGCCGCTCCGACATCGGAGGCGAACCGGGAGTCGCCGGGCTCGGGAGTGAGCGGCGGCATCGTGATCTCGTCCTCGCCTCCGCAGGCGCCGAGCACCGGAAGCAGGAGCACCGCAAGCAGAAACGGGGCCGCGAAGGACGGACGGGCGCGCACGGGGACCTCCTGGGGGGTGAAGGCGCGCTGATCATCCCAGGTGGAGAGCCCTTACGTCCATGGTCTTCACGCCCATGGACGGCGGGTGCCGCTACCTGTAGCCGAGGCCGTGGCCGACGGGTTCGCCGGCCGCCGGGACCGGGAGCCTGCCCGTCGGGTTCGCCGCGCCGCTCAGCACCTTGGCGAGCGCGTTGACCGAGACGGTGCTGGACGAGTACGTGGCGAGCGTCGCCTCCGCGCCCCCGGCGGCGCCGAGGTCGTAGGGGAGGCCGAGTGCCGCGACGACGACCGGCCCCGACCCGAGCGCCCGGACCCGGGCGGCGGTGGCCTGCCCGGCGTTCTTCGTGGTCAGGACGGTGACGTCCGCCGAACCCGGGGCCGCCGTCGTGACGCCGTGCTTGCGCAGTGCAGCGCGGAGCGCGTCGCTCTCCGGGCCGGTGACCGCGACCTTCCTGCCCTTGAGGGGGAGCAGGCCGTCATCGTTGCGGACGAGGGTGACCGCCCGTTCGGCGACCTGCCGGGCGGTGGCCTTGTGCGCGGACGAGCCGATCACCGAGCCGGCCTCGGCCGGGTCGGCGGGCTTCTCCTGGAACAGGCCGCGCCGCTGCTTGAGCCGCAGGATCCGCGTCACCGACTCGTCCAGCCGCTTCCGCGTGATCTTCCCGGACCGGACGGCACGCACCACCGCCGCGTGGGCGCGCGGCAGGCTCGGCGGCATCAGCAGCTGGTCGGCGCCCGCGTTGATCGCCCGGACCGGCACCTGCGCGTCGCCGTACTTCTCGCGCACCCCCGCCATCTCCAGCGAGTCCGTCGTGATCACGCCCTGGTACCCGAGCGTGCCGCGCAGCAGCCCGGTCAGGACGGTCTTCGACAGCGTGGCGGGGTCGCCCGACCGGTCGAGCTTCGGGACGACGATGTGCGCCGTCATGATCATGTCGACGCCCGCAGCGATCGCCGCCTTGAACGGCGGCGCGTCCAGCCGCTCCCACTCCTTGCGGGAATGCTTGATCACGGGCAGGCCGGTGTGGCTGTCGGTGGCGGTGTCGCCGTGCCCGGGGAAGTGCTTGGCGGTGGCCGCGATCCCGGCGGCCTGGAAACCGCCGACGGCCCCGGCCGTCATCTTCGACACCAGCGCCGGGTCGGCGCCGAACGAGCGCAGCCCGATCACCGGGTTGCGCGGGTTCACGTTCACGTCGGCGTCCGGCGCGTAGTCCAGATTGATGCCGATCGCGCGCAGCTCCGCCCCGGTGACCTGGGCGGCGGCGCGGGCCTGCGCGGGGTCGCCGGTCGCGCCGAGCGCCATGTTGCCGGGGAACCGGGTGGCGAACGCGGTCCGCGAGACGATGCCCTGCTCCTCGTCGACGCCGAGCAGCAGCGGGATGCCGGACGCCTTCTGCAGCGCGTTCGACTGCGCGGCCGTCCGCTCCGGGGTGCTGATGTTGCCGGGGAAGTAGATGAGCCCGCCGACGTGGTACTTCTTGATCTTCTCGACGGCGTCGGCGCGGCTGGAGAACGTCGGGACGAACAGTTGCCCGACCTTCTCGGCCACGCTCATCTTCGCGACACGGCCGGGGATCCACGCGTCCGGCGCCGGCGCCGGCGTGCCCGCCGAACCGGGCGCGCCGGACGGGGCGGACGACGTTCGCCCACCCTTGCCGCTCTCGCCTCCGCCGCCGCAGCCCGCGGCCATCGCAAGGGCCAGCGCCGCCGCCGCGAACGCGAGTGGAGGTGAAGCACGCACCTGACCAGGCCCCCCGACATGGTCTCGGTTCCTCGGTCGCAATCGGTCGTCGTGACGTTATGCGTTCCCCGCCCCGCTGTCGAACCGATCTCCAGACCTTCAGGCACGCTCGCAGCGGCCACCAGGAGGAATCGGTACGAGCCACGTCTGTGGCCGCTTTTCCCACCGGACCCGGCCTCACCGGTACCGCTCCGGCGGATCTGGTTCCACCGTGGTAACACCCTGATCACGATGGACCCCAGGATCGCAAGCGGATCGCCGATCTTGTGGGGTCCATCGTGATGAACCCTGACGGCCTCGATGCCGTCTTCTTCGGGGGCGGCCGGGCCGGGTCGGGCCGGTCGGGCCGGGGCCGGTGGGCCGGGGGAGGGCGGCTCAGCCGGGCAGGGGGTGGCCGAGGCGGCGCAGCGCCATCCCGGCCGCGCCGACGGCCCCGTCGCCCGCGCAGCGCGGCGCCGTGGCGAAGCGGTCGCGCAGCCCGGTGCGGACGGCGTCGGCGACGGGTCCCTCGCGGAGCACCGAGCCGTGCATGACGACCGGTGCACAGGGGTCGGACAGGGCCGGGC
Organism: Spirillospora sp. NPDC048819; assembly: GCF_040650055.1. Lineage (NCBI taxonomy): Bacteria > Bacillati > Actinomycetota > Actinomycetes > Streptosporangiales > Thermomonosporaceae > Spirillospora > Spirillospora sp. NPDC048819. The sequence goes on from NZ_JBEZGN010000005.1 coordinate 79,545, forward strand.
GCACCGCGTCCACGTCGCGGAGCAGCCACTGCGCGGCCTCTTCGGTGATGCGGCGGGCCACGGGGTCGCCGGCGGCCGCGGCGGCGGCGACCACCGGGCCGAGCCGGCCCAGGGCCGAGGGCGGACGCCCGTAGACCTCCTTGATGATCGCCTGGGCGAGCCGGGGGTCGGGCGGGGTCCCGTGCACCTCGGGATGTCCCGCCGGGCCGGGGACCACCGGGTGTCCCGGCGGCCCCAGATGGCCCGGCGGCCCGGGGCGGCCCGGCGGCCCGTGCGCGCCCGGAGGGCCGTGCGGGCCCGTGGGGCCGTTGCCGGACGGGGGATAGGGCCCGTTTCCGGACGCCGGACAGGAGGCCCCGGGAAGCAGCATGACCGTGCCCGCGCCGTTCGGGGCACGGCCGCCTCCCCCGCCGGGGGACCCCCCTCCCGAGGAGAGGGAGGTCGCCTGCGACAGGACGGCGGAGCCCGGTGACGGCGAAGGGGCGCCGGCCATGGCCAGCGCCCTCGGGGGGCGGGGTCTTCGCCTGTCCGAGTCGATCTCCGCGACCACGGTGGCGCCGAGCAGGGCCCGGGGGACCGAATCGGTGAGCAGCGTCGGGGAGCCGCGGCCGTCGTAGGCGGCGAGCGCCGCCCGCACGGCCTCCTTGCCCAGCCACACCGCCGAACCCTCGTCCCCGACGAGCCAGCCGTAGCCGTCCGCGCGCTGCACGATCGTCCCGTCGCTGATGACCGCCGCGCCGGCGCCCGTGCCGGAGAACACCACGATGCCCTTGGGCTCGCTGGTTCCGGCGGCGAACGCCACCGCGATATCGGTCACCACCGCGGGCGAGCCGCGCAGTCCCGCGGCCTGCCATGCCTGCCGCGCCGCCGTGACGGCGGCGGGCCGGCCGGCCGAGCCCGCCCCGGCGATCCCGAAGACGCCGGTGAGGATGTGGGTGCGGTCCAGGTCCCCGAGCGCCTCCCGCAGGGCGGTGGTCAGCGCCCCTGCGGTGTCGCCTCCGGAGTTGGGGTTGGCCCCGGGGCCGGTGCCGGAACCGGCCAGGGCACCCCCGAGCGTCAGCACGACGCAGCGGGTCTTCGTGCCACCCGCGTCGATACCGACCACGTAAGGACCGGCCAAATGGGTCAACACATGGCGACCGTAGCCTTTTCTACCGTTGACGTGACATCCTGCGCGTAAGAAAATTTCCTCCATGAGGAAACCCATCGGCTCCGACCGGAGCCCTGAGCAGCGCCCCGAACAGGGGATCACGGGGGAGCCCGGTGCGTCACGCGGTGAGGCGCCGGGCGAGAGGGACGCCACTCCGCTGAGCACCGTGGTCCGGGTCCGCTCGCTGCTGCCCTCGCTGCCCCCCGCCGAACGACGCGTCGCACAACGCGTCATCGACGACCCCGAAGGGGTCGCCAACTCCACCATCACCGAACTCGCCCAGGCCTGCGGCACCTCGGAGACCACGGTCATCAGGTTCTGCCGGGCGATCGGATTCCACGGCTACCCGGAGCTGCGGCTGACCCTCGCCACCGAGGCGGGACGGGCCCAGAGCGCCAGCGGCGGCCGGGTCATCGGCAGCGACATCAGCCCCGACGACTCGCTCGAACAGATCGTTGAGAAGGTGACCTTCGCCGATGCCCGGGCCGTCGAGGAGACCGCCGCCCAGCTCGACATCAAGATGCTCGAACAGGTCGTGGACGCGGTCGTCGCCGCCGAACGGGTCGACGTCTACGGCGTCGGCGCCAGCGCGTTCGTCGCCGCCGACTTCCAGCAGAAGCTCCACCGGATCGGACGCGTCTGCTCGGCATGGGCGGACGCGCACATCATGCTCACCAGCGCCGCCGTCCTGGGCAACGGCGACGTGGCGATCGGGATCTCGCACACGGGCGCGACGGTGGAGACCATCGACGCCCTGGAGGTGGCCAAGAGCAGGGGAGCCAAGACCGTGGCGCTCACCAACTTCCCCAAATCACCGATAGCGGAGGTGGCGGACCTGATCCTCACGACAGCGGCGCGGGAGACGACCTTCCGCTCCGGCGCCACCGCAAGCCGGCTGGCACAGCTCACGGTGGTCGACTGCGTCTTCGTCGGAGTGGCGCAGCGCACCTACGGGCCGACCCGCAAGGCCCTGGAAGCCACGTTCGAGGCGGTCCGCGGGCGGACCGTGCGACCCGACCGGAGGCGTCGGTGATCGATTGCGAGCTCCCCACGGAGGGACGCAACCCCCGGACCCTCGACGTCGACACGCTGCCGACACTGGAGGTACTGCGCCTGATCAACTCCGAGGACGCGACCGTGCCGATGGTCGTGGCCTCCGTCCTGCCCGAGGTCGCCCGGCTGGTCGACATGTCGGTCGACTCGCTGCGCGCGGGCGGACGCGTCCACTACTTCGGCGCCGGCACGTCCGGCCGGCTCGCGGTGATCGACGCCGCCGAGCTGCCCCCGACGTTCGGCATCTGGGGCCGTGTGGTGGCCCACCACGCCGGCGGGCCCGGCGCGCTGTCCCAGGCGATCTCCGACGTGGAGGACGACGTCGAACTCGGCCGCCGGGACGCGCACGACGTCCAGCCCGGTGACGTCGCCGTCGGCATCGCGGCGAGCGGCCGCACCCCCTACGTGGTGGGGGCGCTGCGCGCCGCCGCCGAGGTGGGCGCCCGCACGGCGCTGATCAGCTGCAACCCGCACACCCCGTACGCGGACGAGGTGGAGGTGCACATCGGCCTGGCCACCGGACCGGAGGTGATCAGCGGATCCACCCGGATGAAGGCCGGCACCGCGACCAAGCTGGTGCTCAACTCCTTCTCCACCACGCTGATGATCAGGATGGGGCGCACCTACTCCAACCTGATGGTCAGCGTGAACGCGCTGAACTCCAAGCTGCGCGCCCGGCTGGTGCGCATCCTCACCGAGGCGACGGGCATGGACGCCCGCACCTGCGAGAACGCGTTGACGGAAGCGGGGGGGAACACCCGCGTCGCGCTGGTCTCGCTGCTCGGCGAGGTGCCGGCGGCGCGGGCGACGACGGTGCTGGAGGAGACCGACGGCGGCGTAAGGGAGGCACTCAGGCGGTTGTAGTCCATTCGCGATCGCGACGGTTCGGGTCGTCGCGGGGTTGGGGGCGGGGCTGAGGTCGTCGGGGTAGGGGTTCGTGATCATGCGGTCGACGTCGATCGCGTGGTCACGGATGTGCGGTGGCGGCCCGTCGGTAGAACGGGATTCGGGGATTGGGGGTGCGATCGCCTACGATCGGGGCCGTGACCGTCAAAGCTGTGATCACCGACTGGGGCGGGGTCCTGACGTCCCCGCTGGCCGACGCGATCGACGTCTGGCTCGCCGCCGACCGCATCGACGTCGCGCGCTACAAGAACGTGATGCGCGCCTGGGTGAAGCAGGCCTACGACGGCGCCGGCACCAACCCCATCCACGGGCTGGAGGACGGCTCGATGGCCGTCGCGGAGTTCGAGCGGCTCCTCGCCGCCGAGCTGCTCACCGTCGACGGCGACCCGGTGGAGGCCCCCGGGCTGATCACCCGCATGTTCGGGGCGTTCAACCCCGTCCAGCCGATGTACGACGCGCTCCGCGCCGCCCGCGCCGCCGGCACCCGCACCGCGCTGCTGTCCAACTCCTGGGGCAACGACTACCCCCACGACCTGTTCGCCGACCTCTTCGACGCCGTCGTCATCTCCTGCGAGGTCGGGATGCGCAAGCCCGACGAGCGGATCTTCCGGCACGCCCTGGACCTGCTCGGCCTCGACGCCGCCGAATGCGTCTTCATCGACGACATCGAGCACAACATCCGCGCCGCGGAGGCGCTCGGCATCCGCGGCATCCACCACACCGCGCCCGACACGACGATCGCCGAACTGCGCGAGCTGAACCTGCTGCCCTGACGGTCTGGCAGACTTGCTGACCGTCATGCGCGTTTACCTGCCGTCCACGCTCACGCTTCTCGCCGGCGTCCACGCCGCCCGGGAGATCGGTCCCGCGCCGCTCGCCGCGCACGCGGTCACGCCCGCGCTGCGCGAGTGGTACGCGGGCGGCGACCTGGAAGAGCTGGAGTACGCGGCGCTGTCCGCCGCCGCCCGCGCCTCGCTGCGGCTCCTCGCCGCCGACCCCGCCGCCCCGCGCCGCCGCGTCGTGCTGTCCGCCGAGGTGCCCGACGACCTGGTCACATGGGTCGGCACGGACGTGGGCGGCGCCGACCGCGCGCAGGTCGAGGTGTCCGCCACCGTCCCGTGGAAGAAGGTGGCCTCCGGCCACGTGGACGACGTGGGCGCCGCCGCCGACATCGCCGCCGCCGCGGACGCCCTCCCCGCCGCCGACGCGGGCGACGACGACGCCCTCTTCACCGTGGACGGCGCCGAAGGCCACGAACTCCTCTGGTACGCCACCCAGGAACTCCCGCACCTCCTCACCTGACGGACGCCCCCTGGTCGGGGGCAAATCGTGTGCGGCGGTATTTCGCGGGGTGTGGGCGGGTAGGTCCCTCGGCAGGTCGGACAACGCCGTCGGATTCGCAGGGAGCCGTCAGATGGACGCCGTCACCACCGTGCCGGTACCGATGAACGAACCGGTCAAGAGCCACGCGCCGGGCAGCGCCGAACGCGCCGCGCTGGAAGCCAAGATCAAGGAGCTCGGCGGCGAGCAGACCGAGCTGACCATGGCGATCGGGGGCGAGCACCGGATGGGGGCCGGGACGCCGATCGACGTCGTCGAGCCCCACAACCACGGACACGTCCTCGGCCGGATGGGCAACGCCACCGATCCGGACGTCGCCGAGGCGATCTCGGCGGCGCGGGAGGCGGCGCCGGCCTGGCGGGCGATGGCGTTCGAGGACCGCGCCGCGATCTTTCTGCGCGCCGCCGACCTGCTCGCCGGGCCGTGGCGGTCCACCGTGAACGCGGCCACGATCCTCGGGCAGTCCAAGTCCGTTCAGCAGGCCGAGATCGACGCCGCCTGCGAGCTGATCGACTTCCTGCGGTTCAACGTCGCCTACGCGCAGCAGATCCACGGGATCCAGCCGCTGTCGCCCCCCGGCGTGTGGAACCGGCTGGAGTACCGTCCGCTGGAGGGCTTCGTCCTCGCCATCACCCCGTTCAACTTCAGCGCGATCGCCGGGAACCTGCCGACCTCGCCCGCGCTGATGGGCAACGTCGTGGTGTGGAAGCCGTCCCCGACCCAGCAGCTGGCCGCGCACCACACGATGCGGCTGCTGGAGGCCGCCGGGCTGCCGCCCGGAGTGATCAACCTCGTCACGGGGGACGGGCAGGCCGTCTCGAACGTGGCGCTGCGCCACCCCGACCTGGCGGGGCTGCACTTCACCGGGTCGGCCGGCACCTTCCAGAACCTCTGGCGGGCGATCGGGGAGAACATCTCCGGGTACCGGGGCTACCCGCGGATCGTCGGCGAGACGGGCGGGAAGGACTTCGTCGTCGCGCACCCGTCCGCCGACCCGGCCGCACTGAAGACGGCCCTCGTCCGCGGCGCCTTCGAATACCAGGGGCAGAAGTGCTCCGCCGCGTCCCGCGCCTACGTCCCGCGCTCCGTCTGGGACGCGATCCGCGACGATTTCTGCGCCGAGACCGAGTCCCTCACGATGGGCAACGTCGCCGAGGACCTGTCGCTCTTCATGGGCGCCGTCATCGACGAACGCGCGTTCGCCAAGCACCGCGCGGCGATCGAGCGGGCGCGCGGCATCGACGGCATGAAGATCCTCACCGGCGGCGAGCTGGACGACTCGCGCGGCTATTTCGTCCGGCCGACGGTGCTGGAGTCGTCCGATCCCACGGACGAGATCTTCACGAAGGAGTACTTCGGGCCGATCCTCGGCGTGCACGTCTACGCCGACGGCGACTACGACACCGTCCTCCACCAGATGGAGAGCGTTTCCGAGTACGGCCTGACCGGCGCGATCATCGCGGAGGACCGCGCCGCGATCGCCGCCGCCACCGACGCGCTCCGGTTCGCCGCCGGCAACTTCTACGTCAACGACAAGCCGACCGGCTCGATCGTCGGGCAGCAGCCGTTCGGCGGCGCCCGCGGATCCGGCACCAACGACAAGGCCGGCTCCGTGTTCAACCTCACCCGCTGGACGAGCGTCCGCTCGATCAAGGAGTCGTTCGTCCCGCCGACCGACCACCGCTACCCCCACATGGGCACCTGACCCGCCCCGCCGCGCCCCGCGGGCCCGTGGACCGGGGTGGTTGCGGTCGGCGGCGGGAGGCCGGACGATAAGCTCGCCCCGCCGCTTCGGCGGGGCGGGCCGGTGCCGGGCGCCGCCCGTCCACGTTCAACCGACCGCGCATGGGAACGGGATGTCGACGCTGAACCGTCTGGTGCTGTGGAACATCGATCACACGCTGGTCGACGTCGGGCGGGTCACCCGGGACGCCTACGCCGAGGCCTTCCAGCGGACCATCGGCCGACCCCTCGTCCGCCTGGCGCCCACCCCCGGCCGCACCGAGTCGGAGATCATCTTCGAGACCCTCGCGTTCAACGACGTCGTCACCACCGACGACCACCTGGCGGCCTTCTTCGACGCGCTCACCGAGGCGTTCGCTACCCGCCGCGACGATCTGCGCGCCCACGGCCGGGTCCTGGCCGGCGCCCGTGAGGCCGTCGAGGCGCTCGCCCACGTCCCCGGTGTCGTCCAGTCCGTGCTGACCGGCTCCCTCCAGCCGAACGCCTGCCTGAAGGTGACCGAGTTGGGTCTCGGCGGCCGCCTCGACCTCGACGCCGGCGGCTACGAGAACGGCGTCTACAGCAAGGCCGCCCTCCTGGAACTCGCCCGCACCCGCGCCGGTGAACGCCACGGCACGCGCTACCCCGAATCCGCCACCGTCTACATCGCCGACTCCCCCCGCGACGTCCAGGCCGCGCACATCGCCGGCTCCCCGATCATCGCCGTCGCCACCGGCAGCGCCACCGAGGCCGAACTCCGCGCCGCCGGCGCCGAACGGGTCCTGGCCACCCTCGCCGACACCCACGCGGTCGTCGGCGCCGTCGCCGACCTCACCCGCATCTGACGGACCCCGCCATGTGGGGGCGGGGGATGATCGGCGGCGGTGATGTGTGAGGATGCGGGATTGCCGCGGGCGGGTCTTTGACCTGCGATGGGACGCGGCGCCGAGGGGTTTCGGCATGCGGATCGGGGAAGTTGCGCCGTGTGCGCGGCGGGGCCGATATTGGGAGGGCCGCGCCCGTGGCGCGGCGGGGAGGGAGAGAGATGACCCGTGAGGTTTCTGAGGGTGCGGCGCTGTGGGAGCCGTCGGACGAGGTCGTCGCGAACGCGCGGGTGACCCACTTCGTCCACTGGCTGTGGGACCGGGGCGTCCTCACGGAAACCTACGACGACCTGTGGCGCTGGTCCGTCACGGAGGTCGACGCGTTCTGGGACGCGATCTGGTCGTATTTCGAGGTCGTCGGCGAGCGCGGGGACGGCCCCGTCCGGACGGGCGGGCCCATGCCGGTGGACGGGCTGAAGTGGTTCCCCGGCGCGACCCTCAACTACGCCGCGAACGCGCTGCGCCGCGCGGAGGAGACCCCGGACGCCACCGCGGTGATCTTCCGCTCGGAGGCGGGCGGGCATCGCGTGCTGTCCTACCGCGAGTTGGCCATGCATGTCGCGGAGGTCCGCGCGGGTCTGGCCGACCTGGGCGTTGGCAGAGGGGACCGGGTCGCCGCCTACGTTCCGAACATTCCCGAGGCGCTGATCTGCTTCCTCGCCACGGCGTCGCTCGGCGCGGTCTGGTCGTCGTGCTCCCCTGACTTCGGGTCCTCGTCGGTGATCGACCGGTTCGCGCAGATCGAGCCGAAGGTCCTGATCGCCGTGGACGGCTACGCCTACAACGGCAAGCGGTTCGACCGGCGCGGGATCGTCGCCGAGATCGAGGCCGCGCTGCCGAGCCTGGCCGCCACCGTCCTGATCCCCTACCTCGACCCGGCCGCGACCCCGGACGGCCTCCGCGTGGGCCTGCACTACGGCGAACTGCCCCGTTCCGGGCACGACACCCCGGAGTTCGAGGACGTCCCGTTCGACCATCCCCTGTGGGTCGTCTACTCGTCCGGCACCACCGGCCTGCCCAAGCCGATCGTCCACGGCCACGGCGGCGTCGTCCTCGAACACCTCAAGGCCCTGTCGTTCCATCAGGACCTCGGCCCCGAGGACGTCTTCTTCTGGTTCACCACCACCGGCTGGATGATGTGGAACTACCTCATCGGCGGCCTGCTGGTGGGCTCCACCGTCGTCATGTACGACGGCGCCCCCCTCGACCTGTGGACGCTCGCCGCCGACAACGGCGTCACCTACATGGGCGTCGGCGCGCCCTACCTCACGGCCTCGGCCAAGGAAGGCCGCCGCCCCGGCGAGGAACACGACCTGTCGGGCCTGCGCGGCATCGGCTCCACAGGGTCCCCGCTTCCGCCCGAGGGCTTCGCCTGGGTGTACGACGCCGTCGGCAAGGACCTGCTGCTCGGATCGTTCTCCGGAGGCACCGACCTGTGCACCGGTTTCGTCGGCCCGTCGCCCCTGCTGCCGCTGCGCGCCGGCGTCATCCAGTGCCGCGGCCTCGGCGCCAAGGTCGAGGCGTTCGGCGACGACGGCGAACCCGTGGTGAACGAGGTCGGCGAACTGGTCATCACCGAGCCCATGCCGTCCATGCCGGTCCATTTCTGGAACGACGAGGGCGGCGAGCGCTACCGCGAGTCGTACTTCGACATGTACCCGGGCGTGTGGCGGCACGGCGACTGGGTCAAGATCCTCCCGGACGGCGGCTGCGTCATCTACGGCCGGTCCGACTCCACGCTGAACCGCGGCGGCGTCCGCATGGGCACGTCCGACTTCTACCGCGTCGTCGAGGCGTTCGAGGAGATCACCGACAGCCTCGTCATCGACACCGGCCGCCTCGGACAGGAGGGCCGCCTGCTCCTCTACGTCCAGCTCGCCGAGGACGCGACCCTCACCGACGACCTGCTCGGCGGGCTCAAGCGCGAGATCCGCTCGTCGCTGTCACCCCGGCACGTCCCGGACGAGATCCACGCCGTCCCCGGCATCCCCCGGACGCTGTCGGGCAAGAAGCTGGAGGTCCCCGTCCGCAAGATCCTCCAGGGCACCCCGGTCGACAAGGCCGCCAACCGGGACTCCATGGCCAACCCGGAGGTCCTCACCCACTTCACCCCCTAGATCTCGCGGCGTAGGCGAGGATGTCGCCGCGGCGGTAGAGACGGCGGACCTTGCCGCCGCCGAGGGGTTCGACCCTGGCCGGGTCGGGCCAGCCGGCCGGCGGGCGTCTGGGGTAGACGGTGACGCTCGTCTGGGCCAGACCCAGAATGCGGGCGGCGTCGGCGAGAGTGACGAGGTCGTCGGGGTCTTCGCCGGGCGGACGTTCCTCATACGCGGCGAACCATGCCGTCCAGGCGGCCTCGTCCCAGTAGAGGGCCTTGCCCGAGCGGTGCGCGACGTCGGGGTGGCCGTTGGACGCGCGGTCGGCCCAGAGCTGCTTGAGGCGGTGGCGGCTCACGTTGTGCCGTGCGGCCAGCTGGTCGCGGGTGACCAGGCCCGGCGGGACGGTCCCGGAGCCGCGGGCGGCGTACCAGCGGTCCCAGGCCCCGGCGTCCCAGGCGAGCTGGGAGCCGACCGTCCCGGCCGGTTCCGGGTGGCCGTTGGACGCGCGCTCGCGGAACCATTTCTCCAGCGTGCTGCGCCCCAGCCCGTGCGCCTCCATCAGTTCGGCGCGGGTGTAGACGCGGCGGCCATCGAGCAATGTCATGGCGTCCAGTCTCGCTTGTGTGACATGTTGGTCGGCTATATCGCTGGGGAATGTGACGGCATTAAGGTTGGCTCCCGGCCAAAATGTGTCCGTACGAGAGCGGTGGGTTAAATCACGCCGTATTGATCCATGACCGGGTGAACTTCCCATGAGTCTCGGGCGTCACACTGTCGAAGGGTGATCCGGGCCCATGGCGAGCCGGCGGCGACGGGTCGATCAAGAGAGGGACGGTTCGACGCATGGAGGTTGGGGCGCTGCGGTCCGGTGACCCGGATCGGCTCGGTCCGTACGCCCTGATCGGCCGGGTCGGCGAGGGCGGCCAGGGAACCGTGTTCCTGGGCACCGACGAGGACGGCCGGCAGGTCGCGATCAAGCTGCTGCACGCGGAGCTGACGTCCGACGACAAGGCCCGCGCGAGGTTCCTGCGGGAACTGGAGGTAGCCAAGCAGGTCGCGCCGTTCTGCACGGCCCAGGTGATCGACGCGGACGCGGACGGCGACCGGCCCTACATCGTCAGCGAGTACGTCCGGGGCCCGTCGCTGAACCAGCATGTGCTGGGCGGCGGCCCGCTCGGCGGCGCGGCGCTGGACCGGCTCGCGGTCGGCACCGCGACGGCCCTGTCGGCGATCCACCAGGCGAAGATCGTCCACCGTGACTTCAAGCCGCACAACGTGCTGATCGGCCCGGACGGCCCGCGGGTCATCGACTTCGGGGTGGCACGGGCGATCAGCGGCGGCACCACGCTCACCAGCCGGGTGATCGGCACCCCGTCCTACATGTCGCCCGAGCAGATCGGCGGCGACGAGGTCGGGACGCCATCGGACGTGTTCTGCTGGGCGGCCACCCTGGTGTTCGCGGCGACGGGGGAGCCCCCGTTCGGCCAGGACACCATCCCCGCCGTGATCAACCGGATCCTGCACGAGGAACCCGACCTCGGCGACCTGCGCGGGCCGCTGCGCGAACTGGTGCTCGACTGCCTGGAGAAGGACCCCGCGCACCGGCCGGGCGCCCGGCAGGTGCTGATGCGGCTCCTCGGCCACGAGGAGGCGTCGCCGGCGGCGGCGTCGGCCGCGCCCGCCGCGCCCGCGTCCGGCGGCACCGACGCGACCGCCATGCTCGCCGCCGGTTCCGTCCGGGCCGCGGAGTTCGGCGACGAGGACGAGGTGTTCGAGCCGGACCCGGTGTTCGGCGACGACCCCGTCTTCGACGACGAACCGGCCTTCGGCGAGCAGCCCGGCTTCGTGGACCCGGCGGCGGCCGCCTTCCACGGCGCGGCGGCGGACGACCGGAGCGGTGACGGGCGCGACGTCCCCGGCCTTGACCGCACCGACGCGAGGGGCTCCGCGGCCGGGCCTCTCCCGACGCCCGCGGAGTGGGCCGCCGAGAACACCCATCCCCGCGACCTCGCCCCCGGCGGCAAGAGCGGCGGCGGCCTTCGGCGGACGTTCGCCGGTTCGGGCCGCTCGGCCGTGCTCGCCGGGGCCGCGGCGCTGTTCGTCGCGATCGTGGTGGTCTCCTCCGTCCTCGTCCTCAGTTCCGGCGACCGGGGCAAGGCCGGGCAGAAGGTCAGCGACCCGAGCGCCCCGCCCTCGTCGTCCGTCGCGCCGAGCACGTCGCCGCCGGAGACGAGCGAGGAGCCCGTCCAGCAGCAGCCGGTCACCCCGTCCTACACCCCGTCGCCGGGCAGCGAGACGCCGACGGAGAGCCCGTCGCCGTCCACCACCCCCACCCCGAGCGACACACCGACAGGGCCGACGACGACGCCCACCGTAACGACCACGCCGACCGATCCGACCACCTCGCCGGGCCCGGGGGACCCGGGCGATGAGACGCCGACGCCGCCCCCCGGCGGGGCCGACGGCTGACGCCTCCGGAGACGATCGGAACGGGCGCCGCGAACGCGTTCCGGCCGTCGCAGGGCGTGTCGCGCGGACGCCGCGGCACCGGGTTCGGCGATCTCCCCGGCGGGTGCGGTACGGGCTGGCAGGGTGGGGAAAGCCACGTTGACCTTGCGGCCGGGCAGGTCGGCTTTGCGGCGATTCCTGGCTACGCTGGCGCGTGAGCGGCGCCACAACGAGGTGGCGAAGGGTCTCTAGGGGAGTTTTGATGGGCGGCATGCTCGATCCAGCGAAGGACGACCTGCTCCGGCGGGCCGCGGAGACGTGCGCGGGGCGCCCGGGGGCGCGCGGTGGAGACGTGGAGGAGTCCTTCGCCTATCTCCGGCTCTACTACCGGCACGTCGCCCGCGAGGATCTGGCCGACCGGGATCCGGCCGACGTCTGCGGTCCCGCGCTGGCGCACCGGGCGCTGGGCGAGGAACGGCCGCAGGGCCGCGCGAAGGTCCGGGTCTTCACGCCGTCGCTGGAGGAGTACGGCTGGGATCCGGGGCACACGGTCGTGCAGGTCGTCACCGACGACATGCCCTACCTCGTCGACTCGGTGACCATGGAGCTCACCCGCCACCAGCTGGCCACCCACCTGATCGTGCACCCGCTGCTGGGCGTGGACCGCGACGTCGCCGGGCATCTGAAGGCGTTCCGCGGCAAGCTCGACAGCGACACCGACGTCGACGAGTCGTGGATCCACATCGAGGTGGACCGCACCAGCGACCGCGCCGTCCTCGAAGACCTGGAGCGCGACCTGCTGCGCGTCCTGCAGGACGTGCGGGTCGCCGTCGAGGACGAGCCGAGGATGCGGGCCCGCGCGGGGGAGATCGCCGCCGCGATCCGGGAGACCGCGCCGCCGCTGCCGGACAAGGAGATCGCCGAGGGCGTCGAGCTGCTCGACTGGCTGTCGGACGGCCACTTCACGTTCCTCGGCTACCGCGACTACACGCTGACCGACGACGGATCCGCACTGCGCCCCGAGCCGGGCACCGGCTTCGGCCTCCTGCGCAGCGACAAGCGCGAGTCCGACAGCTTCGCCGCGCTGCCGCCCGAGGTGCGCGAGAAGGCGACCGAGAAGCATCTGCTGGTCCTCACCAAGGCGAACTCGCGGTCCACCGTCCACCGCCCCCTGTACCTGGACTACATCGGGGTGAAGAAGTTCGACGGATCCGGCGCCGTCATCGGCGAGCGGCGGTTCCTCGGCCTGTTCACCCACGTCGCCTACAGCGCGTCGATCGCGCACATCCCCGTCCTCAAGCGCAAGCTGGAAGAGGTACTGGAACTCGCCGGGTTCACCGCCGACAGCTACGACGGCCAGGACCTCGTCGAGATACTGGAGAGCTACCCGCGCGACGAGCTGTTCCAGATCTCCGTCGCCGACCTGCTGCCGATCGCGCTCGGCGTGCTGCGGCTGCGTGAGCGCCGCCAGCTGAAGCTGTTCCTGCGCAAGGACCTGTACGGCCGCTACATGTCGTGCATGGTGTACCTGCCCCGCGACCGGTACACCACCAAGGTCCGGCTGCGCATCCAGGAGCTGCTGAGGGAGGCGTTCGAGGGCGTCAGCGTCGACTACAGCGCGAACGTCACCGAGTCGATGCTGGCGCGGCTGCACGTCGTGGTCCGCGGCGAGCGCGGCCGTCCGCTGCCCGACGTGGACGTCGCGGACCTGGAGTCCCGCCTCGCCGCCGCCACCCGCTCCTGGGCCGACGACCTGGCCGACGCGATCGTCGAGCAGTGCGGCGAGGAACGTTCCGGGACGCTCGGCCGCCGGTTCGGGGACGCCTTCCCGGAGGCGTACAAGGCCGACTTCCCCGCCCGCACGGCGGTCGCCGACCTGCGCCGCCTCGAAGACCTCAGCGGCGACGCCGACACCTCCATCAACCTGTACGAGCCGTACAGCGCCGAGCCCGGCGAGCGCCGGATGAAGATCTACCGGCTGGGCGAGCCGATCTCGCTGTCGCAGATGCTTCCGCTGCTGCACAACATGGGCGTCGAGCTGATCGACGAGCGCCCCTACGAGATCAACACCTCCGACGGGCAGCGGTTCTGGATCTACGACCTGGGGCTGCGGTACGTGCCGCCCGCCGGCGTCCCCGAGGACTCCATCAAGGGCCTGTTCCAGGAGGCGTTCACCCGGCTGTGGGACGGCGAGATCGAGAACGACGGCTTCAACGCCCTCGTCCTGCACGTCGGCCTCCACTGGTGGCAGGCGATGATCCTGCGCGCCTACGCCCTGTACCTGCGGCAGACCGGCACCACGTTCTCCAAGCGCTACATCGAGCAGGTGCTGCTGCGGAACGCGTCCATCACCCGGCTGATCGTCCGGCTGTGGGAGAGCCGCCTCGACCCGTCGATCGCGGGCGGCGAGGACGAGCGCAGCCCCGGCATCATCGAGGAGATCCAGGGCAAGCTGGACGACGTCGCCAGCCTCGACGAGGACCGCATCCTGCGCGCCTACCTGGCGCTCGTCCAGGCGACCCTGCGCACCAACCACTACCAGGCCAAGCCGTACCTGGCGATGAAGTTCGACCCGCAGGCCATCCCGGACCTGCCGGAGCCCAGGCCGACCTACGAGATCTTCGTGTACTCGCCGAAGGTCGAGGGCGTGCACCTGCGGTTCGGGTCGGTGGCGCGCGGCGGGCTGCGCTGGTCCGACCGGCGCGAGGACTTCCGCACCGAGATCCTCGGCCTGGTCAAGGCGCAGGCGGTGAAGAACACCGTGATCGTCCCGGCGGGCGCGAAGGGCGGCTTCGTCGGCAAGCAGCTCCCCGACCCGTCCGTGGACCGGGAGGCCTGGCAGAAGGCCGGCATCGCCTGCTACACCGACTTCATCTCCGGCCTGCTCGACCTGACCGACAACCTCGTGGACGGCAAGGTCGTCCCGCCGCCGAACGTCGTCCGCCACGACGGCGACGACACCTACATGGTGGTCGCCGCCGACAAGGGCACCGCGACGTTCTCCGACCTCGCCAACAAGGTCGCCGCCGATTACGGCTTCTGGCTCGGTGACGCGTTCGCGTCCGGCGGCTCCGTCGGCTACGACCACAAGGGCATGGGCATCACCGCCCGCGGCGGCTGGGAGTCGGTGAAGTACCACTTCAGCTCCCTCGGCACCGACATCCAGAACGAGGACTTCACGGCCGTCGGCATCGGCGACATGTCCGGGGACGTGTTCGGCAACGGGATGCTCCTGTCGGAGCACACCCGGCTCGTCGCCGCGTTCGACCACCGGCACATCTTCGTCGACCCCGAACCGGACGCCGCGACGTCGCACGCCGAACGCCGCCGCCTGTTCGAGCTGCCGCGCAGCAGCTGGGCCGACTACGACGCCTCGCTCATCTCCAAGGGCGGCGGCGTGTTCCCCCGCAACGTCAAGTCGATCGCGGTGACACCGCAGATCAGCGAGGCCCTCGGCATCGACGACGGCGTGAAGGCCCTCACCCCGCACGAGCTGATCAGGGCCGTCCTCAAGGCGCCGGTCGACCTGCTGTGGAACGGCGGCATCGGCACCTACATCAAGTCGTCCTTGGAGAACCACGCCGACGTCGGCGACAAGGGCAACGACCCCGTCCGGGTCGACGGCGCCGACCTGCGCTGCCGGGTGGTCGGCGAGGGCGGCAACCTCGGCGTGACGCAGCTCGGCCGCATAGAGTTCGCCCGCGGCGGCGGTCTGATCAACACCGACTTCATCGACAACTCCGCCGGCGTCGACACCTCCGACCACGAGGTCAACATCAAGATCCTCCTCGACCAGGTGGTGCGGGACGGGGAGCTGACCGGCAAGCAGCGCGAGGGCCTGCTGTACGAGATGACCGACGAGGTCGGCCGGCTCGTCCTGCGCGACAACTACGCGCAGAACGTGGTGCTCGCCTCGTCCCGCGCGCAGGCGCCCGCGATGCTGCACATCCACGCCCGCTACCTGCGCAAGCTCGAACGGGAAGGCCGGCTCATGCGCCGCCTGGAGTTCCTCCCGGACGACAAGGCGCTCGCCGAACGGCGGCAGTCCGGGCTCGGGCTCACCAGCCCCGAGTTCGCCGTCATGCTGGCCTACGCCAAGCTCGCCCTCGACCACGAGCTCGTCGCCTCCGACCTGGCCGACGACCCGTACCTGGAGTCCTGGCTGGTCGACTACTTCCCGACGCCGCTGCGCGAGCGGTTCACGCACTACATGGACCGGCACCCGCTGCGCCGCGAGATCATCACCACCGCCGTCGTGAACGACCTGGTGAACGCCAGCGGCTCCACGTTCGTGTTCCGGATGAACGAGGAGACCGGCGCGTCCTCGTCCGACATCGCCCGCGCCTACCTGGTCGCCCGCGACGTGTTCGGGATGCCGCGGTTCTGGGAGTCGGTGGAGGGCCTCTCGCAGCAGGTCGCGCAGTCCACGCAGATCGCGATGCTGCTGGAGGCGCGCAAGCTCACCGAACGCGGCGCCCGCTGGCTGCTGCACAACCGGCGGCCCCCGTTCGACATCCGCGAGACCATCGACTTCTTCGGCGGCGGCGCGGCCACGCTGCGCACCCGCCTGTCGAAGCTGCTGGTCGGGCTGGACCTCGCCGCGTTCGAACAGCGCCGCGACGGCTTCGCCGAGCTGGGCGTCCCGGACGAGCTGGCCGAGCAGTGCGCGACGTTCGTCCCCGCGTTCTCCACGTTCGACCTGGTGGGCATCGCCCACGACACTGGCCGTCCGGTGGAGGAGGTCGCCGAGGTCTACTTCGACCTCGCCGACCGGCTGCAGCTGTCCCGGATGCGCGAACGCATCATCGCGCTGCCCCGCGACGACAAGTGGCGTTCGATGGCGCGCTCCGCGCTCCGCGACGACCTCTACACGGCGCACGCGGCGCTCACCCAGGACGTCCTCGTCACCAGCGAGCCGGGCCTGAACCCCGAGGAGCGCATGGTCCACTGGGCGGACAAGAACAAGCCCGCCGTCCAGCGCGCCCAGCAGACCCTCAGCGAGATCTGGGAGAGCGACAGCTTCGACCTGGCGACCCTGTCGGTGGCGCTGGGCGCCATCCGCACCCTGGTCACCGCCAGCTCCCTGCCGTCGACGGATTCCTGACGTCCGCTTGCGGCGTGCCGCCCGAGGACGGCACGCCGCAAGTCAACGAGCCGAGGTGAGCGACACGGACTCGCCCAGGACACGCCCCTTGCCGGACGCGGGCGCGTACCCGATGACGAGCCACTGCCAGCTCGTGCGCAGCGTTCCGCCACCGGCGGCGTCATCGTCCTTCGCCAGGTAGTCGCGGACTTCTTCGGGGAGCGTGGACGCGGTGCCGCCGCTGAGAACCTTCTCCTGCTTCAGCCCGTACCAGACCAGCGAGCCGCCGTCCTTGGTGCGCAGCGCGTAGGAGGAACCGGGCCCGGGCGTGATCGTCCCGGAATCGACCGTCCAGTCTCCCTGCTCCTGGCTGCGGGCGTTGGACGAGTAGACGTCGGGCACCAGAGCGCTCTCGTCACCGTTCTCCAGGTAGTTCGCGTGCGCGGCGGGCAGACCACGGTCGGACGCGGGGATCGCGTACCCCTCCCGGTCATAGGCGAGCTGCGGCGGCCGGCCCTGGAACGTCAACCAGTGCGCCGCGCGCCAGCGCGCGTCCGCCTTGACGAAGATGCCGAGAACCTGCTGCTCCTCGCCCCCGGACCGCTCCACCGCGGCGACACCGAACCACTTGGGCCGGTCGTCCTGCCGGGGGACGTAGAACACCGGGTTGGCCAGCGAGATCTCCGCCGACTTCGGCAGCTTGCCGTAGGTGCGCACCCGAGCGGTGACGGGCGCCTCCAACGCCCCCGTGACCGCGTCACGCCAAAGCCGCACGTCACCGGCAACGATGGCCTTGTTATGCCTGGACACCCACTCATCGAGGACCCGACGAGACTCCTCGGCCGTAATCGCAGGTTCGCCCGAAGGCTTCGCATCGGCCCCGGCATCCGTGCCGCCCCCAGAGCAGCCGGACAACGCGATGGCGAGCGCGGCCAGGGCCACGTGGGAGGCACGGCGCACGACCCACCTCAACGAATGAAATGTCAGTCATGTCGGACTTGTCCGGGTCAGTGTAGACGCACAAACCCCAGCCCCCACCCCAACCACGCAACAACCAAAACCACCGCGATCGCGTCCGAAGGCAGGTTCCAAGCGAAGCAAGAAACCTGATCGCGCAGCGAGCCGCAAGGCGAGTTCGGAGCGATGCAGCGATCGCACCGCAGTTCCCGCCGAAGGAGGGCCCCTAGGGCCCGACGCCAAGGGAACTGCAAAGCAAACACAGCACCGTCGGATGCCGGGCAGGCCCCGCTGCAGCGGTCAGAAGCGCGGGACCGCCCGGCACCCGACGGAGATCGGGAGTTCCTCAGTTCACCGGACGCCGACGGCCTTGCGGTACATGCCGTTGACGGTGGCGCGGCCCTCCGGTGGAACGGTGGCCAGGTACTGCACGAGGACGGTCGTGTCCATCCGCGTCCTGGCGGACCTCGTCGAAGCGAGCCCGACGAGATCACCGCTCACCGCCAGCTTGCCCCGCCGGGACGAGGAGTACGCCTCGTTCTGCTTCAGGACATACCAGACCAGAGCCCCGCGGTCCTTGGTGCGCAGCGCGTGGACGGTGTACCGGGTGGCGGAGAACCTGGACGACAGGGTCACACCCCGTCCCGCCAGGGTCTTCTCGCCCTGCTTCAGCGCCTTGTACGTATCGCTGGTCTTCGGGCCGTCCGCCAGGAGGGACGCGCCCTCCGCGCCGGGCCCCTCGGTCAGCAGCGCCGCGTGCGTCGCGGGCAGCTTCCCGGGTGCGACGGCGAGTTTCTCGGCCTCCGGGCCGACCGGGGTGGCGTAGCCGTCCGGATCGAGCGCCACGCGGCTCAGCGCGGCGTCCGCCGGGTGGGGGTCGGCGGCCAGCAGCCACGGCGCCCCCGCCTTGGCCTGCGTGAACAGCATCGCGTGGCGCACCGCCTGCTGACCCTGGCCGGTGACGGCACCGACGGCGAACCAGTGCGGATAGCCGGTCAGCCGAGGGATGTAGTAGGTCGTTTCCGTGAACTTCAACTTCGGCGGCGGCTGCTTCACGGCACGCCGGAGCTTGAAGGCCGCGGCGTCCATGGTCAGTTGCGGGTCGGTCTCGATGGTGCGCAGCGCATTCGGGTCGAGGCGCCGGCCCGCCCGGTTGGCCGCGTCGGTGTAGGACGCCAGAACCCGTTGAGCCTGTTCCTTGTTCAGCGGAGGCGCCCCCACCGATTTGGCCGGGTCAGCCGACGAGGCGGAACCCGAGCATCCCGCACTCAGGGCCGCTGTGAGCAGGCCGGACGCGAGAAACGTGGCAACGGAGACGGTACGTGCGGGCATTCGGCCCCCCGAATGGTGACGGTGATCCGGACCGTCGACCATCCTCGCAGAGTGACCACGGAGTCACGCTACGAACACAAAAGCCCGCCAAAGATCTTCTGAGCCCCTTGAAGAGCCAAAGACGCACCCACCCCAGCCCCGCAACGACCAAAACCACCGCGATCGCGTCCGAAGGCAGGTTTCGAGCGAAGCAAGAAACCTGATCGCGCAGCGAGCCGCCAGGCGAGTTCGGAGCGATGCAGCGATCGCACCGCAGTGCCCGCCGAAGGAGGGCCCTCCAGGGCCCGACGCCAAGGGCACTGCAAAACAACTACGCCTCTTGTTGGCGCATCCAGCGGATCTCGGCCTCGATGAACTCGTCGATGTCGCCGTCCAGGACCCCGGACGGGTTGCCCACCTCGACGCCGGTGCGCAGGTCCTTCACGATCTGGTACGGGTGCAGCACGTAGTTGCGGATCTGCGTGCCCCAGCTGCTGGTGCCCTCGCCGCGCAGCGCGGACATCCTCTCCGCCTCCTCCTGGCGCTTGCGCTCCAGGAGCTTGGCCTGCAGGACGTTCATCGCCGTGGCGCGGTTCTGGATCTGGCTGCGCTCGTTCTGGCAGGACACGACGATCCCCGTCGGGATGTGGGTGATCCGCACCGCCGAGTCGGTGGTGTTGACGCCCTGCCCGCCCGGCCCGGACGACCGGTACACGTCGACGCGCAGTTCGTTCTCGTCGATGTCGACGTGGTCGCTCTGCTCCACCACCGGGACGACGTCCAGCCCCGCGAACGACGTCTGCCGGCGGCCCTGGTTGTCGAACGGGGAGATCCGGACCAGCCGGTGGGTGCCGTGCTCGCCGCGCAGCGTCCCGTAGGCGTAGGGGGCCTTCACCGTGAACGTCGTGGACTTGATCCCGGCCTCTTCGGCGTAGGACGTCTCGTAGACCTCGGTCGGGTAGTTGTGGCGCTCCGCCCACCGCAGGTACATCCGCTGGAGCTGCTCGGCCCAGTCTGCCGCGTCCACCCCGCCGGCCTGCGCGTTGATGGTGACCAGCGCCTCCCGGGCGTCGTACTCGCCCGACATGAGGGTGCGGACCTCCAGTTGCTGGACGGCCTTCCGCAGCGCCGCCAGCTCATCGTCCGCCTCGGTGCGGGTCTCGGCGTCGTCCATCTCCTTGGCGAGCTCGTACAGGGTGGCGGCGTCGTCGAGGCGCTGCCGCAGGGTCTCGACCCTCCCCAGCTCGCTCTCCAGGTACGACAGGCGGCGCGTCACCGACTGGGCGCGCTCCTGGTCGTTCCACAGGTCAGGGTCGGCCGACTGCTCGCGCAGCTCGGCGATGTCGCGCCGCATGCCGTCGAGGTCCAGCACCTGCTCGATGCTGGTGAGTGTCGAGCCGAGCTCCTTGAGCTGCTCTTCGGGTTCGATGCCTGCCACGCTCCCGAGCCTATCGCCGTCCGGGCACTACAATGCTCACCGCCGTCGCGGCGGCACCCGCGGGCGTCCGCGTACGCCGATCCGCCATGTACGCCGATCCGCGTCGGACGGGAGCGCACGGCCAATATCATGTAGGTGGAAGAATCACGGGCCGAGGAAGCCGGCCGGGGAGCGGCCGGTGGGGACATCGGTCCGGGGGATGGTCTGTGCAGAGGTTCACGCGGGTGATCGCGGCCGGGGTGCTGCTCATCCTGGCGGTCACCGTCGTGGGCTGCGCCGAGGGCAAGACGGAGGCGCGGCCCAGCGCCGCCATGCCCACGACGTCCCCGCCCGAGCCGGTCGCGCTGACCCCCGAGGTCGCGGAGCGGGCGTTCCGCTCCTATGTCACCGACGAGGACGTGGCCAGGGCCGCCGGCGACGAGCGGCTGGCGCTGACCTGGACGTCCGACGGCCAGTCCCAGCTCACCGCGGCCGAGTTCCGCGAGGCCGCCTACGACGGCGACCCGGTGCGCCGATTCGACTATGACGAGCCTGAGCTGTACGTCCCGAAGCTCAAGGACGCCGCGTATCCGCAGTGGTTCCTGGCGTCGGTGGACCGCTCGGTCCTCGGCAAGCGCAAGAGCGGGCACAAGGTGCTGATGGCGTTCATCCTGCGCGGCCCGTCCGACGACTGGAAGCTCACGCTCGCGACCGTCATGCAGCGGAAGACGAAGGTCCCGGAGGTCGCGATCGACGACGACGGTTACGCGGAGGCGCTCGGCAAGGACGACACGTCCGTCCTGATCCGTCCCCGCGACGTCATCGGAATCCACGCGACGGTCGCCGCGGAGGGCGGAGGCAGCGTCGCCGCCAAGGTGATGAAGTCCGGCGCCGTCACCACCGGTTTCTACAAGGACGCCAAGCGTGACAAGAAGGAGGCGAAGGAGGACGACCTCACGCTCGAGGTCGTCCACACGGCCACGCCGTTCCCCTACTTCGGGCTCCGGACGGAGAACGGCGGCGGCCTGATCGTCTACTCGCTGTTCCGCAACACCTCGCTCATCGCCAAGGACCCAGACACGCCCAAGCCGGAGATCCCGGAGGAGGCGGAGCACCTGCTGGACGGCACCGTCGAGGGGAACCAGGTCGACACGGCCTCGACCCTGCACTTCGCGGCGTACGACCCTCCGCGCGTCAAGAAGGGCAAGCAGCCGAAGGCGCACGTCATCGCCGAGGAGGGCGCGATCTCCAAGGCCGCCACCCCGCCGCTCGACAAGGAGCCCTGACGCGGGTCCGGCCCGGGCACGGCTTCAGCCGTAGACGCGCTGCAGCACCAGCGCCGCGAACAGCAGGGCGACGAGCGCCGCGAGGACGAGGGCGGGCGAGCCGTACATACCGTGGCGGTGCAGCTCCGAGCGAGCCTCGCGGCACGTGGGGCAGCGCCCCTCCACCACCGGGTTCGCGCACTGAGCGCAGATCAGATGTTCGCAGCTCATGTGGTGGGCCCCAATCTCCGAGAACGGCACGCGGGTCCGTGCGGGGAAGCGTCGACCTGTCCGGCGTCCGCCGACCTATTAGGTATCTTTCGCCATCATCCAGCGTAGCCGGACTGTATGGTCGTTCCGGCAAGTCCGGGAGCTTGACGGTATGAAACGGCCGGACGTCGGGAGACGGTTCACATGGCACTGATCGGACGGCACGCGCTGTTCGGGCGATGTGACCGCCCCGGGCCCACCCATCATGCCGAGTGGGACGAGACAGTTGACCGTCCCCTCTACACTGCTCGAAGGCTCCGCGTCCCGCCTGGTCGCGGAACCGGGCGGCGCAGTCGCGCGGGCACGGACGATTCCGTGGATCGCGGGCCGGGCCGCTCCCCAACCCCGAGAGACCGAACCGCCGTGATGCAGCCGTGATCCATTTCGACAACGTCACCAAGGTCTATCCGAGCCAGAACCGGCCCGCCTTGCAGCACGTGAACGTCGCCATCGAAAAGGGCGAGTTCCTGTTCCTGGTGGGTCCGTCCGGCTCCGGAAAGTCGACCTTCCTGCGCCTCATCCTGAAGGAGGAGCGTCCTTCCCAGGGTCACGTGCACGTGGCGGGCAAGGACCTGAGCAGGCTGAGCAACTGGAAGGTGCCGCACCTGCGCCGCAGGATCGGATGCGTCTTCCAGGACTTCCGCCTCCTGCCCAACAAGAACGTCTTCGAGAACGTCGCGTTCGCCCTCGAGGTGATCGGCAAGCCGAGGCGTTTCATCGGCAAGGTCGTCCCCGAGGTCATCGACCTCGTCGGCCTGGAGGGCAAGGCCCACCGGATGCCGGACGAGCTGTCCGGCGGCGAGCAGCAGCGCGTCGCCATCGCGCGGGCGTTCGTCAACCGGCCGATGATCCTGCTGGCCGACGAGCCGACGGGCAACATCGACCCCGCGACATCGATCGGCATCATGAAGGTGCTGGACCGGATCAACCGGACCGGCACCACCGTCGTCATGGCCACCCATGACGCCGCGATCGTCGACGCCTTCCGCAAGCGCGTCGTCGAGTTGGAGGACGGACGCGTCGTCCGCGACCAGTCGCGCGGTGTGTACGGGCAGGCCTACTAAACGTGTTCGCCGGAGGGTGCGGGAGATCGTCCGCCCGCGATGACCCGGGCCGGGGCCCGGTCCCCTCCATGGCACTTCCATCTGAACCATCGATTCCTGCCGGGTCGTACGACACCCCGAAGGCCCAAAGGTAGGAAAGCCCCGCATCGGGCCCGCGTTCCAACGCGGGACGGCCCAGGCGTCCGGCGGGACACAGGCGATCAAGGACAGCGAGGCATGCGCGTACAGTTCGTTCTCCAGGAGATCTGGATCGGTCTCCGCAGGAACATGACGATGACGATCTCTCTCGTCATCACCGTCGCCATCGCCATGGCGCTCTTCGGCACCGGTCTGCTCCTCAGGGAGCAGGTCGACTCGTCCAAGAGCTACTGGTACGACAAGATCGAGGTCTCGATCTTCCTGTGCGCCAAGACGAGCTCGAATCCCAGTTGCCAGAAGCAGGACGTCACCGATCAGCAGCGGCAGACGCTCAAGGCGCAGCTGGAGAAGATGCCGCAGGTCTCCGCGGTCGAGTATGAGGACAAGCAGCAGGCGTACGAGAGGTTCAAGGACCGCTTCGCGGGTTCGCCCGGCTTCGTCGAGAGCACCCGCGAGGGTGACATTCCCGACTCGTTCCGGGTCAAGCTGCAGAACCCCGAGGAGTACAAGGCGGTCGCGCAGGCGATGCTCGGTCAGAAGGGCGTCGACACGGTGATCAACGAACAGGAGATCCTGAAGCGGTTCTTCCGGATCCTCAACGGCCTCCAGGTGGCCGCGCTGACGATCGCGCTGATCCAGGTGATCGCCGCGGTGATGCTCGTCGGCAACACCGTCCGGCTGTCGGCGTTCAACCGGCGCCGTGAGACCGGCATCATGCGGCTCGTCGGCGCGTCCAACACCTATATCCAGATGCCGTTCATCCTGGAGGGGGCCATCGCCGGCCTGATCGGCGGGGTCTTCTCGGCCATCCTGCTGGTGTTCAGCAAGAAGCTGCTGATCGACAGATTGGCGGGGGACGTTCAGCTCGTCAGCCAGCTCGGCTGGAGCAAGGTGATAGCAGTCATCGTCCTCTCGATCTGTTTCGGCGTGCTGCTGTGCGCGGTCGCGTCGTTCCTCACACTGCGCAGATACCTGAAGATCTGACGTGGTGACCGGATCCGGCGGAAGCGCCGGATCCGGCGGCTCACCTCGTCCTACACTTGCCGCATGTTCCGGTGCGTGCCGCTCCCGGGGAGGCGGCCCCGGCGCCCCCCCGAAGACCGGAGGGCCGGGCGCCTCCTGCGCGGCACCGCCGTCGCGACCGCGATCGTCTGCGCCTACGGGGCGGGCGTCGTGAGCGGCTCGGGCCCGCGACGGCACACCGCCGCCGCGGACGGGTCGATCCTCAACGAGGCGGCGGCGAAGATCGGCAGGCATGCGGCGGAGCCGGTCGGCCGTGCCGAACTCGACCGCGCCGCCGTCCAGGGCATGCTGGACGCCCTCGACGACAAGTGGGCGCGCTACTACTCCGCCCGCGAGTACGACGACGTCGAGGGACGTCTGAACGGCCACTACAGCGGTGTCGGACTGTGGCTCGGCGGCGGCGACCGAGGCGAGGACGGCGGCGGACGCGGCGGCCGGGTGCTGGTCGCCAGCGTCCAGCCGGGGACCGCCGCCGCGCGCGCGGGCGTGCGGGCCGGCGACGTCGTCACCGGCGTCGGGAAGGCGTCCGTGGAGGGCTGGGGCGTCGAACGCGTGGCGGAGGCGCTGCGGGGACGTCCCGAAGAGGCCGTCGAACTAACCGTGGAACGCGACCATCGAACAAAGCGGTTCCATCTCGTCCGCACACCCGTCTCTGGAGGAGACGTCACCGTGACCGATCTCCCGGAGCATGCGCGGCTGATCCGGATCGGTGCCTTCACACGCGGCACGGGACGGCAGGTCCGCGCGGCCGTGGCCGGTGAGTCGCCGCCCGGCCGTCCCGAGGGCGGCGTCCTGCTGGACCTGCGCGGCAACCCGGGCGGCCTCCTGGACGAGGCGGTCGAGACGGCCTCGGCGTTCCTGCGGAGCGGCCCCGTCGTGACGTACAGGCCGCGTGGGAGGCCCGCCCAGAATCGCGTGGTCACCAAGCCCGGCGATGCGAAGACGCCGCTCGTCGTGCTCGTCGACGCCGGCACCGCCAGCGCCGCCGAGGTCGTCGCCGGATCCCTCCGCGACCGCGACCGCGCGGTGATCATAGGATCGCGTACGTACGGGAAGGCCTCGGTGCAGGAACCCATCACGCTCGCCGACGGGTCGGTCATCGAGCTGACCGTCGGTCGCTACCGGACCCCGAGCGGCCGTAACCTCGACGGGGTGGGGATCGAACCCGACGTTGCGGTCTCCGCCGACCGCCCGCCCACAGTGGCCGAGCAGCGCGCCCGGACGGTGCTGCGCGGCCTGAACGCGACAGTGCCGGGCAACGAGTGAACGGCCGGGCGACGACGTGAACCGCCGGGCAACGACTGAGACGCCGGACAAGGACTGATGACGTGGCACGCGACACCGGGCGCAAGAAGGACACCGGGCGCAAGCTCATCGCCCAGAACAAACGGGCCCGCTACGACTACCACATCGACGAGACGTGGGAGGCGGGCATGGTGCTGATGGGCACCGAGGTCAAGGCCCTGCGGGCAGGACGCGCCTCCCTCGCCGACGGCTACGCGCACGTGATGGACGGCGAGGTCTGGCTGGAACACGTCCACATCCCCGAGTACACGCAGGGGACCTGGACCAACCACGCGCCGCGCCGGCGCCGCAAGCTGCTGCTGCACAAGCGCGAGATCCAGAAGATCATCGCCAAGTCGTCGGAGCCGGGCTGGACGCTGATCCCGCTCGCGCTGTACTTCAAGGACGGCAAGGCCAAGGTCGAGATCGGCGTGGCCCGTGGTAAGAAGTCCTACGACAAACGCCAGGCCATCGCCAAGCGGGAAGCCGACCGCGAGATGCAGAAGGCGGCGGCGGCCCGGTTCAGGAGACGGTGAAGGGTGTCGATGACGAATCGAGGCCGGAGGCGGAGGACCGGCGGGATCCGGGCGATGCGACGCCGGGCGATCGCGCTGACGGTCTGCGGCGCCCTCGTCGCGGGCATGACGACCGGGTGCTGGGCCGAGCGCTCCGCGCTGCCCGCCGTCCGCGACTTCCTGATCGCCTGGCAGGTCGGCAACTACGAGGCCGCGGCCGGCAACACCGTCGGCGTCGACAAACAGCAGGTCGAGGACGCGCTCAGCCGGGTCCGCCAGCAGCTCGACGCCGCGTCCCTGCGGCTGTCGCTCGGCACCGGCGTCGCCGACAGCGACGTCGACCAGATCATCAAGAAGGGCGACGAGGCCGACGCGCGCTTCACCGTGAAGATCGACCTCGGTGAGAACGGCCAGCCGTGGGAGTACCCCGGGCTGATGCACCTGCGCCGCGTCGGCGGGCAGTGGAAGGTCGTCTGGACCCCCTCGATCATCCACACGAGCCTGAAGCCCGGGCAGCGGCTCGCCGTGGTGACCGACGAACCCGAGCGCGCCCCCGTCACCGACACCCACGGCCGTTCCCTGATGCGGGAGGTCGGCGCCTACGACATCGGGGTGTTCCCCGGGCAGCTCGCCGACCCGAAGAAGACCCTCGACCTGCTCGCCAAACAGGCCGTCATCGACGGCGGCCACCGGCTGGACGCCGAACGCCTCCTCGGCCGCGTCCGCTCCGCCCCGCCGCAGGACTTCCTGCCGCTGCTGACCCTGCAGGTGCCCGCGCACAACGCGCTCGTCAGGCGGCTGGCCAACATTCCCGGGCTCAAGTTCAACGGCGTCAGGGCGCCGATCGCCGCAGCCTACGCGCCCGAGCTGATCGGCAGCCTCGGCCCCGCCACCGCCAACCGCCTCCAGCAGGTCGGCGCGCCCTACCAGCCGGGCGACACCATCGGCGTCAGCGGCGTCCAGCTCCTCCAGCAGCGCCGGCTCGCCGGCACGCCCACCGTCCGCGTCGTGGCGCAGGACGAGACCGGCAAGAACACCGAGGAACTGCGCTCCTGGGAAGGCCAGCAGCCCCAGGAAGTCCAGACCACTCTCGACCCCTCCTTCCAGCGCAAGGCCGACAACGCGCTCGCGGGCCTGCGGCACCCGGCGTCCATGGTGGTGCTGCGCCCCAGCACCGGCGAGGTGCTCGCCGTGTCCAACCACGGGACGAGCGGGCGGAACCTCGCGTTCGAAGGCAAGTACCCGCCCGGGCTGACGTTCGGGATCGTGTCCGCCGAGGCCCTGTTCTCCCGGGCCGACATGAACCAGAACACCGAGACCACCTGCCCCGGCAACGTCACCATCGGCACCGAGACGTTCACCAACCGGGCCCGTCCGGACGGTTCCTTCGCCAGCCACTTCGCCGCGTCCTGCAAGACGACCCTCGCGCAGCTCAGCACCAAGCTGGACGCGCAGACCCTCGTCAACGAAGCCGCCCAGCTCGGCATCGGCAAGAGCTGGGGCCTGACCGTCCCCGCCTTCACCGGCTCCGTGCCGACCCCCGCCAACGACGGCGAGAAGGCCGCCACCATGATCGGTGAAGGCAGGGTCCAGGTGAGCCCCCTCGCCATGGCCCTCGTCGCCGCCGCCGCGCAGAACGGCACCTGGAAGCCCCCGTACGTCCTCAAGGACATCCCGAAGACCGTGCAGGCGCCCCCGCCCCAGAACCTCCAGCCCGAGTCCATCGCGAGCCTCAAGAAGGTCCTCGGCCTCACCGCGTCCCACGGCAACGCCCGCGGCGTCCGCGTCTCCGGCGACGTCGTCGGCGTCGCGGCCCTCACCACCTACCGGGACGGCGACCGCAACAGGACCGTCTCCTGGTTCGTCGGTTCCAGCGGCGACCGCGCCTTCGCCATCGCCGTCGAAGGCAGCGTCAACACCCGTGAGATCGCCGCCAAGTTCCTCCGCGGCCGCTGACCGAACCACCCGCCCGACCAGGCACGTGACGACTTTGTGATCTCTTTACACCGGCGGGGCAACCAAGCCGCCGCCCCCGAGCGTCTTTACGGGTGACTGAGATCCCGCTTGGGGGGTTGCGGACTCAGTCGCCGTGATGAGACCAGAGCCTCGTCTCGGGGGAGGCTCTGCCGTCCGGACCGGCCTGACCCTGCCGGTCGACCCCGGTGGGTGCGACACACTCGCATCCACCGGGGTTCACGGCTGTCACCCGGGAATTACGTTGCCGTCCCGCCCGTTAACCTTGTAACGTCGTCATGCGGACGTCCCCGGACATCCGCTTTGACAACTCAACATGGGGGTGACCGGCTTCGACTTCGGTCGTTCGAGCCAGGGGAAGCGGGTCGAGGGTTGCTGTCGTGACCTCGTAAATCCTGTGACAGCAAACCATAACTGCCAACAAGCAGCAGTCCGAGTTCGCACTCGCCGCCTGAGGCGAGTAGCCAACTCTGTCAGCCCGGGAGCGTCTCCGACCCGGGGTCTGGCATCGTAAGGAGACTCCACCTGCAAGCCCGGCCGCGGGACCTGTAGGAAAAACAAACAGCGGCTGAGCCCGTCGGCGACACGCCTGCGTGAGCGCCGGGGCTGAGAAAACGCCAAGCAGGCTGCACCCGGAGAAGCCCTGACTTATCACCGAAGGACGCGGGTTCGATTCCCGCCACCTCCACTCTCGGCGACGTGTGCTCGCCGGGCGCTTTGCGCTCGGCTTCGCCGTGTCGTTCCGTTCTGTCCATCTGGGGGGCGACCCCCAGACCCCCGATGTGGGGGCTCCGCCCCCACGCCCCTTGTGGGCCGGGGTCCTTGTTCATCTTGACCTTCGTGCGGGGTCGGCCGGGCTGCTCGCTTCGCGCTTCGCGCTTGGCTTCTAGAGGCACCTGCACAACAACGCGCTCTCGTCCTTCTCGGAAGGGCGGGGGCGTTTTTGTTGTGCTCAGTGCCGGCCGCGCCGGTACATCGCCCACCGCTGTGCGGCTGCAGCGTGTTCGAGCGCCCAGTCCGCCGTGTTGGTGACGATATTGGCCTGCCATTTGTCGGCGAAGACGCGAGCGAACAGGTCGACGGCGGCGGGGTCTGCGGACGTCCAGGCGGGGAACCGGGACACCCACCGTTCCGCCTCGGCGAACGTGTGCCCGGCCTTGAGCAGCCACGGGAGCAGCAGTGCCATTTCCAGAAACGGGGCACCGCGGCCGGCGAACGTCCAGTCCACCACGTACACGGCGCTGGCGTCGCCGAGCAGGACGTTGGCGGGGTTCAGGTCGGCGTGCAGCAGCGTGTTTCCGGCGAGGGGTGAGACGTCGGCCAGGAACTCCCAGCGACGCTCGACCCGCTTGCGCTCCAGCACGTCCGGGAGCGGGTGAGATTGCAGCCCGTCGATGACCTTTGCTAGGGCGTCCAGGTCCGCCGAGCCGGGCGTGTAGTCGGAGTGGCGGGCCTGGACGTGCTCGAACCCGAGGGCGAGCCAGCCCCCCGCCTCCACCGTCCAGTGCAGGCAGGGGGCGTATTCGCTGACGTGGGGATTGATCGCGGCTTCCCAGCGCAGCGACCGGACCTCCGCACCATCCTTATTCGGTGCGACCTTCCGGGCGGCCTTGACGAACATCCGCCCGCCCGCGCCGTGGACGGTGGCGGCGATGTCGGCGTGGTTGCCCGCCAGCGCTGGCTCGACCCGGCGGATCGGGCCGGTGTGGGCCTTGATCGCGCCGAGCACCTCGGGCGGCAGGTCGGTCCAGTCGCTACGCATGGATCTATCCCCGTGGTCTGGTCAGGCGGTCATCGGTGGCTGCGCGCAGTTCTCCGGGCAGCACGACTCCCCATCGAGCCACCATTCCAGATCGAGGCGGTACCCAGTGGCCCGCATCGCCGCCCCCGAACTTGAACCTGGGAGCGCGATGGCGACGCGATCGCCGCCGGACACGGCGCCGAGCCGGTGTAGCCGCGGGACGGTGGAGGAGTTCCCCGGGGCGGCGGAGGCTGAAATTCGAACGGTCTGTTCGGGTTCCCCGTCCGCGCATCCAGATCCGTCACGGCGTGGCGGATCTCCGCCCGCGGGCCGTTCAAATCCCCGTTTGGGTGGACCCCAGACCGCCGATGTGGGGTTCCGCCCAGGCCTCTTGCGGGCTGGGGTGGTTGTTCACCTTTGCTTTCTGCCCCGACCGGGCTCCGGTTGGGGACTTTTATTTTGAGGGGTTGTGACCCTTGTCCGCTGTGCGGACAGGTGTACGATTTGGGGGTCGCGCGTCCGTGTGGCGACGGGAGGGAAGGGGTCCGATGGCTGATCATGAGGTTCCGGTTCTCGTTGTGGGGGGCAGTCTCGTGGGGCTGTCCACCTCGCTTCTGCTCGCCGCGCGCGGGGTCCCGCACATGCTGGTCGAGCAGCACCGGGGTACCGCGATCCATCCCCGGGCGGCCTCGTTTCACCAGGGGACGATGGAGATCTTTCGCAGCGTCGGCATGCAGGAGGCCGTGGACGCCGCTGCGGAGCAGGAGTTCGCCCAGAACGGCGCGATCATTGCCGTTGAGAGTCTGAGCGGCAGGGAGCTGCAGTACTTCTACCGGTCGTACAACGACGGGGTCGAGGGACTCAGCCCGACCTCGCGGCTGTTCATCACCCAGGTCGGGTTGGAGCCTCTGTTGCGCGACCGCGCGCGGGATCTTGGGGCCGAACACCGCTTCGCGACCGAGCTTGTCAGCTTCGAGCAGGATGACACTGGTGTCACGTCCGTCATTCGGTCACGTGACCGCGGTGCGGAACGGACTGTGCGGTCGGAGTATCTGGTCGCGGCGGACGGCGCGCACAGCGCCGTGCGCGAGCGGCTGGGCATCGACATGGTCGGTCGCGGCAGCTTCGCCGACTGCGTCACCATCTACTTCAAGGCCGATGTCCGGGACATGCTCGGGGACCGCAACCTCAGCGTGGTGTACGTCAACCATCCTGAGCTGCTGGGCTTCTTCCGGTTCTCGATCGCCGCCGATTCCGGTTTTCTCGCCGTCTTCGCCACCATCGGTCCGGACGGCTCTCGCGACAAGAGCGTCGGGGAGAACATCAGCGCTGCCCGGTGCGCGGAGCTCGTGCGCACGGCACTCGGCGCCGGGCCCGAGTTCGCCGTCGAGATCGACAACGTGCAGAGGTGGAGCGCGGCCGCCGCGTCCGCAGCACGATTCCAGGACCGGCGCGTCTTCCTCGCCGGGGATGCCGCGCACGTCATGCCGCCGACCGGTGGGTTCGGCGGCAACACCGGTATCGCCGACGCGCACAACCTCGCCTGGAAGCTGGCCATGGTGCACAGTGGCGCAGCGGACGCGCGACTTCTGGACACCTATGACGCGGAGCGCAGGCCCGTCTGTCACCTGACCGTCGAGCAGGCGTACACGCGCTACGTGCTGAGGGTGGATTCCTCTCTGCCAAAGGATGACCTGATGGATCCGCTCGACGACGCATCCATCGAGTTGGGTTCCGTGTGCCGGTCGGCCGGGGTCGTCGATCCTCCCGCGGTGGAGGAGTCTTCCCTTGAGGACCTGCGGAGCCCCACCGGACGGCCTGGCATCCGGGCACCGCACCTTTCGCTCGAACGGGACGGCGCCTCGATCTCGACGCACGACCTGTTCGGGGACGGGTTCGTCCTGCTCGCCGGCTCGGACGGTCGAGCGTGGTGCGATGCCGCCGCGTCGGTGGCCGCGTCCCGGGGCGTCCCGCTGAAGGCCCACTGCGTGGCCGCCGCCGGTCCGCTCGTCGACAAGGAAGATCGTTTCACCGAGGTCTACGGGACCGGGCCCGGCGGCGCCGTCGTCGTTCGGCCCGACGGCGTCATCGGCTGGCGGACGTCGGCCCCCGCCGACGACCCCAGCGGGACGATCGAGGAGGTCATGACCCGCCTCCTGTTCCGCTGACGCGCTCTGTCGGCGGCCCAGCCTTCATTTCCGGGTGATGGTCGCCATGGCGCGGTCCGGCTCCCAGTGGGCGCGCAGGGAGGTGATCAGGCCGGTCTCGTTGACCGTGTAGATGAGGACGCAGTCGATGGTCATGGTGGAGCCGTCGGCCATGGTGGTGGTGATCGTCGCCACGTTGGCGCAGCAGTCGCCGTTGGCGAAGGAGTCGGCGATGGTGAAGCGGAAGCCGGCGATGGTGGAGACGAAGGTGTCCCAGAAGGCGCCGATGCCGTCGTGGCCCCGGTGACCGTTGCCGGACGGGTCCAGGAAGGACGGGCCGACGGGGTCTTCGACCAGGGCGTCGGTGGCGAAGAGCTTCAGCCAGGTGCCCTTGTCGCCGCCGATCACGGCCGTCATGGAGGCGCGGGCGGCCCGGCGGGCCGGGTGGTCGGAGTCCGGGGCGTTCCAGGTGATGGCGTCCATGGCTCGGACTGTAACCTGTTCTCGTTCAGTGGTCGACCTTGGCGATGACCGTCTCGGCGAAGCGTTCGAGGTGCTCGATCTTCTTGTGCAGGGGCTCGGTGTCGGGGCCCTTGACGTAGGGCATGCGGAAGCCGACGATCACGTCGGTGACGCCCTTGTCCTCAAGGCGTTTCACGCCGTCGGGCGTGTAGGCGTCCATGGAGATCACGTGGATCTCGAACGGGCCGGCGGCCTTGCCCTCGGCCTCGCGGATGCGGTTCAGCCTGGTCAGGAGGTCGTCCAGGTCGTCTCCGCCCGCGTGCATCCAGCCGTCGCCGCGGACCACGGCGCGGCGCAGCGCCGCCTCGCTGTGCCCGCCGACCAGGATCGGGAACGGCTGCGCCGGCGTCATCTTGATCGCCGGGATGTCGAAGAACTCGCCGTGGAACTCGAAGTAATCGCCGCTGCTCAGGCCCCGGACGATGTCGACGGCCTCGTCCATCCGCTTGCCGCGCCGCTCCCACGGGACGCCCATGACCTCGAAGTCCTCGGGCCACGGGCTGAGGCCCACGCCGAGGCCGAGCCGTCCGCCGGTCAGGCACGCGACCGAGGTCGCCTGCTTGGCCACGAGCACGGGCGGGCGCACCGGCAGCTTGAGGACGAACGGCGTGAAGCGGATGCTGCTCGTCACCGCCCCCATGGCCGCGATCAGCGTGAACGTCTCGATGAACGCCTTGTCCTCAAGGAACTCCCTGTTGCCGTCCGCGGTGTACGGGTAGGCCGAGTCGGACTCCTTCGGATAGACGAGCGAGTCGGCCACGGAGATGCTCGCGTACCCGGCGGCCTCGGCGGCCCTGGCCAGCGGCAGGTAGTAGGACGGGTCGGTCATCGCCTCGGCGTAGGTGAACCTCATCGGAAAATATTAGAACGTGTTCCACCTTTGTGCCAGGGGTGCGTTTGCTCGGCGGGGGTGGTTCTGTGGAGGGATGGAGCGCATCGCGGTCGTGACCGGGGGGACGTCGGGGATCGGCAAGGAGATCGCCCGGGGGCTGGTGCGGGCGGGGTTCCTGGTGGCGATCGTCTGCCGGAACGAGATGCGGGGCGCGGCGACGGTGCGGGAACTGACGCGGGACGTGCCGGGGGCGCGGGTCGAGACCTTCATCGCGGACCTGTCGGTGCAGCTGGACGTGCGGCGGGTCGCAGCGTCGCTGGTGGAGCGGTTCGAACGGCTGGACGTGCTGGTCGACAACGCGGGCGCGCATCTGCTGCGGGCCAAGGTCAGCGCCGACGGGTACGACCGCATGATCGCGACGAATCATCTGGGGCCGTTCCTGCTGACGAACCTGCTGCTCGGGCTGCTGGAGAAGGGCGCGCCGTCGCGGGTGGTGGTCGTGGCGTCGGAGGCGCACCGGCAGTCGGACGGGCTGGACGTCGAGCGGTTCGCGGAACCGGGGTCGTACGGGCCGGCGGGGTCGCTGCGGGTGTACGGGCGGTCGAAGCTGCTCAACATCCTGTTCGCGCGGGAGCTGGCCAGGCGGATGGAGGGCAGCGGGGTCACGGTGAACGCGATGTGCCCGGGTCTCGTCGCGACGGGGCTGGCGAGGGACATCCGGGGGAGTGAGCGGATCGGGGCGCTGCTGTCGCGCACCCCGTTGCTGCGGACGCCGGCGCAGGGAGCGAGGATGGCGCTGCGCCTTGCCCTGGACGAGGAGTTCGAGGGACGCACCGGTGGTTTCCACAGCTCGACGCCGGGTGCGGGGATGCTGCCGGCGGCGGAGGCGCTCAAGGATCCGGAAATCGGGCGCGCGGTTTGGGAGCGTTCGGCTCGCCTTGTGGGGTTGCCCGCCCTATAGGGTCTGGGTGCGTGAGCCAACCCCACGCCCCCCAAGCGCCCAAGCCGTCCGGGTTCAAGGATCTGTTCAGCGGCGTCGGCTATCTGCTGCGCGGCATCGGGTGGGCGGCGCGGCATCCGGCGCAGTGGCTGTTCGGGCTCATCCCCGCGTTGATCGTGCTGGCCGTGTACGGGGCGGGGCTGATCTTCCTGGCGTTCCAGATCGATGATCTGGCCGGGTGGGTGACGGGGTTCGCCGACGACTGGTCGGACGCCCCGCGGACGTCGGCGCGCGTGGTCGCCGGAATCGCGATCTACGGGGCGTCCCTGTTCGTCGCGCTGATCACGTTCACCGCGGTGACGCTGCTGGTCGGGGACCCCTTCTATGAGGCCATCGCGGTGCGGGTCGAGGAGTCGCAGGGCGGCGCGCCGCCGGAGCCGGACGTCCCGCTGATGGTCCAGATCGGGCGGGCGGTCAAGGACGCGCTGCTCCTCGGGGCCGTCGCGCTCGGGTTCGCGGTGGTGTTCTTCGCCTGCGGGTTCCTTCCGGTGGTGGGTCAGACGGTCGTGCCGGTGATCGCGGCGCTGGTCTCGGGGTACTTCCTGGCGGGCGAGCTGATGTCGATCGCGCTGGAACGGCGCGGGATCCTCCGCAAGGAGCGGTTCGTGCGGATGAGGGCGAACCGCCCGCTGGTGGTCGGCTTCGGCGCCGCGACCGTTGTGGTGTTCCTCATTCCGCTGGGCGCCGTGCTCGCGATGCCGGGTGCCGTGGCGGGCGGGACACTGCTGGCCAGGGAACGGCTGGCGGGCGATCCGCGGGCCGAGGAGACGCTGGTCACACCAGGTGACGGCGGACCGGCCAGTTATCACTGAGGCGATAGGAAGATGTGTCCTGAGCGTGATTACACCTCGGAACTCAAGTACTGATCTTCGCGTAACGTGTGCCGCATGTCCGATCAGGGGGAGCGCGGTGTGCGCTGGACCGATATGAGCGAGAGCGAGCCGCGGGACGAGTCCCGTGAAAGCCCGGAGGCCGGCGACGCGGCCGGCGCGCGGATGACCTTCCCCGAGCCCGAGAGGCCCGAAGGGTTCCCGCCCGCCCCGGGGTCCGGAGAGGACACCGGGGCGCACGATGTCTGGGGCGGTGTCGAGGAGTCCCGGCCCCAGGCCGAGGACGCCGACGACGTCCGGGTCGCGCCCGTCTCAGAGGACGAGTCGCCGCAGTGGGAGGGCGACCTCTTCGACGAGGGCGCCGGTGACGAGCGGTACACGCCGGCCGTCCCCACCGGGGTGGGGGAGCCGGCCAAGCCCGGCAAGCCGAGCAGCGGCAACTGGCAGATGCCGGAGTGGATGGCGGACGAGGCGTCCGCCGACTCCAAGCTCGGCGGTTCGCCCAAGCCGCCCCGCGACGTCCTCGACGGCGGCGGCCGGTCCCGGCTCGTGCTGTTCGGCGGGGTCGGGCTGCTGGTGGCCGCGCTGGTCGCGGCGGGTGCCGTCTACTTCCTGAAGGGCGGCGACGAGCCGTCGGAGACGAACGGGAACGCGGGCCGGACGGCCGCGGAGCAGCCCGAGGCGCCGCCGGTGAAGCTGCCGGCGGACAAGCGGCTCACGACGTTCGCCGGTACCCCGAGCAGGGTGCTCGGGCTGGTCCCCGATTCGTATTCGGGGCTGGCGTACCCGCGGCTGGCGCCCCCCTGGAAGGTGCCCACCAAGCAGAACAAGCTGGGCACGCCTGGGTGGTCCGGGCAGCAGATCCTGGTGACGGAGCGGAGCGCCGGGCAGATCTGGTACGGGCAGCTGCTCACCGGCACCCTGCACCCGGGCATGCAGAACGCGTACCAGGGGCCGGACAGCGTCAAGAACGTCGCCGCGCTGGTCGCGCAGGGGTACGAGGCGCAGTACTACGCCTTCCCCCACAAGACGTCGCCGCTGGCCTCGCAGGCGTTGAACGTGGACGGGCGCCCCGGCTGGCTGGTCGCCTCGTACCTGACCTACCAGCGGGACGGGGTGCGGGCGACCGGCGAGGTCGTCGCCACCGCGGTGATCGACACCGGCCGCAAGACGCCCGCCGTGGTGTTCGCGTCGCTGCCGAACACGCACAAGAAGATGTGGCCGGACGTGAACACGTTCTTCACCCGGCTGAAGATCGCCGCCTGACAACCGAATAGCGTTCTAATAGGCTGTGCCCACGTCGAGGGAGGGTGTGGCCATGGCGATCGGGCTGACCGAGGAACACGAGGCGCTGGCGGCTTCCGTGCGCGGGTTCGCCGAACGGAACATCGCGGCGCAGGCCGTCCGCGACGCGGACGCCGGTTTCTGGCCGGCGCTCGCCGCGCAGGGCCTGCCCGGCCTGCACCTGCCGGAGGAGGCGGGCGGGCAGGGGTTCGGGCTCCTGGAGCAGGCGGTCGCGCTGGAGGAACTCGGGCGCGTCCTCGCTCCGGGGCCGT
The DNA here is from genome assembly GCF_040650055.1 of Spirillospora sp. NPDC048819. NCBI lineage: Bacteria > Bacillati > Actinomycetota > Actinomycetes > Streptosporangiales > Thermomonosporaceae > Spirillospora > Spirillospora sp. NPDC048819. The sequence continues at coordinate 116,077 of NZ_JBEZGN010000005.1, forward strand.
ACACGCCGACCGTTCTGGGGTCCGCGGTCCTGCACGCCTGCGGCGCCGCGAAGCTGCTGCCGGGGCTGGCGGACGGTTCCCGCACGGCGGCGGTGGGCCTGTCCGGAAACCTGGACGTGAACGGCTCCACCGTCTCCGGGACGGTGCAGCCCGTGCTGGGTGCACCGCTCGCCGACGTGTTCCTGCTTCCGGCCGGTGAACGCCGGGTCGTCGTTGAGCGGGACGAGGTCACACTCGGGCCGCTGGAGTCCCTCGACATCACCCGTCCTGTCGGATCGGTCGCAGTCGAGGGATTGACGGTTCCGGACGAACGGTTCCTGGACGGTGTGGACGTGCGGGCGTTCGCCGCCGTCCTCCTTGGCGCAGAGGCCTGTGGTGTAGCGGGACGCGCCCTGGACGACGCGGTGGCGTACGCGAAGCTCCGTGAGCAGTTCGGCCGCCCGATCGGGCAGTTCCAAGGCATCAAGCACAAGTGCTCCCGCATGCTCATCGCCGTCGAGCGCGCCAGGGCGGCGGTCTGGGACGCGGCGCGCGCGCTGGGCGAGCCGGAGGAACAGCGCGCCTACGCCGTCGGGGTCGCCGCGGCGCTGGCCGCGGACGCCGCCGTCACCTGCGCGGAAGGCAACATCCAGGTGCACGGTGGCATCGGCTACACCTACGAGCACGATGCCCACCTGCTCTACCGCAGGGCACTGACGCTGCGCGCACTCCTGGGACGGGCGAGCAGGCACAGGGCGGACGTCGCGGCGCTGGCCGTCGCGGGGGTCCGGCGTGCGATGAGCATCGACCTCCCCGACGACGCCGCACCGGTGCGCGAGGAGATCCGCGCCCGAGTCGCCGAACTCGCCGCGATGGACCCCCTCGGGCAGCGGGCGGCGATGGCGGAGGGCGGCTGGGTGACCCCGCACCTGCCGAAGCCGTGGGGGAGGGGCGCCGGGCCGCTGGAGCAGATCGTCATCCAGCAGGAGCTGAAGGCGGCGGACGTGCGGCCGGTGCCGCTGATGATCGCGGCGTGGGTCGTCCCGTCGCTGGTCCAGTACGGGACGCCGGAGCAGCAGGAGCGGTTCCTGCCGCCGACGCTGCGCGGCGAGATCATCTGGTGCCAGTTGTTCTCCGAGCCGGGCGCGGGCTCCGACCTCGCCGGGCTGCGGACCCGCGCCGAACGCGTCGAGGGCGGCTGGAAGATCAGCGGCCAGAAGATCTGGACGTCGCTGGCCCGCGAGTCGCAGTGGGGCATCTGCATCGCCCGCACCGATCCCGATCGACCCAAACACGACGGGATCACGTACTTCCTCGTGGACATGGCGTCGCCGGGCATCGAGATCAGACCGCTGCGCGAATGCACCGGCGACGCCGTCTTCAACGAGGTGTTCATGGACGGCGTGTTCGTCCCGGACGACCTGGTCGTCGGGCCCGTCAACGCGGGCTGGCGCGTCGCCCGCACCACCCTCGCGAACGAACGCGTCGGCCTGACCAGCAGCTTCCAGCTCGGCGGTGACCTGCCCAAGCTCATCGACCTCGCCTCCGGGCTCGGCCTCGCCGACGACCCGGTCGTCCGCGACGGCCTCGGCGGCCTCGCCTGCGACGAGCACTCCTTCAACCTCCTGGGCCTGCGCGCCACGCTCAAGCAGCTGTCGGGGACGGACCCGGGCGCGACGGCCAACGTCCGGAAGCTGGTGGCGATGGAGCACGGCCAGCAGGTCACCGAGTTCGGGTTCACGCTGCTCGGCGAGGACGGCGCGCTGACCGGCGGCTGGAAGGACGACCTGCGCGCCCGCTGGACCCGCTACCTGCTCGCGTCCCGCGCGATGAGCATCGGCGGCGGCACCACCGAGGTCAACCTGAACGTGATCGGCGAGCGCATCCTCGGCCTGCCCCGCGACCCCGACCCGACGCGGTCGCCGGAGGGCCGTCCTCCCGCACGGGAGCGGGTCGGGTAGCGTCCGGCGCACATGAACGAGCGGGCGGTTTGAACGGGCGGGCACGGCACCTGGCGGCCGCGCTGACCGGGCTCGGGCTCGGGCTCGCGGCGCTGGGGCCGGGGCTCGCGCCCGGCTTCGTGCTGTCGTACGACATGGTGTTCGTGCCCGATCCCGCGTTCACCCCCATGACGTTCGGGCTGACCGGGATCGTTCCTCGGCACGTCCCGAGCGACGCCTTCATCACCGCGCTGGCCACCGTCATGCCGGCGGACGTCGTGCAGAAGCTCGTCCTGCTGGCGATCTTCGTGATGGCGTGCACGGCGGCGGCGTCGCTGGTGCCGTCCCGCCGCCTTCTGCCGCGCCTCGCCGCCGGGATCTGTTACGCCTGGAACCCGTTCGTCGCCGAGCGCCTGCTCCTCGGCCAGTGGGCGCTCCTCCTCGGCTACGCGGCCCTCCCCTGGGTGGTCATGGCGGCGTCGCGGACGGACGAGCCCGGCGGGGGGAGACGGCTGATCCGAGCCCTCATCCCCGCCGCCATCGGCGGCTTCGCGGCTCTGGCGGTATCCGGCCTGACGGCGCTGGCCGTCGCCTTCGTGACCGGGCGCCGCCGCCCTGGAGATCGACCCCGCGGCGAGCGGCACCCCACACCTGACCCGCTCGCCGCGCCTGAACTGCTCGCTGTGAGTGAGGCGGAGCCTTCGGCGAAGGGCGGGCGCCAGGCCGTCCGGGTGCGGGTGGCCGGCGCGGCGCGGGTCGTGGGGGCCGTGGGGGTGTTGAGCCTTCCGTGGCTGGTGCCGGGCGCGCTCCGTCCCGCAGGGGTACCGGGGGACGGGACGGCCGTGGACCTGTTCGCCGCCCGGGCCGACACGCCGTTCGGGACGCTCGGAAGCCTGCTCCTGCTCGGCGGCGTGTGGAACGGCGAGACGGTGCCGGACGGGTACGGGGCGCCGGTGACCGCGACGATCTGGCTGGTGGTGGTGGTCATCGCGCTGGCCGCCTACTGGAAGTGGTGCCGGGAGCCCGGCTGGCGGCGCGGCGCGGCGGTGGCGGCGGCGGCCGGGTTCGCGGTCGCGGCGCTGGGGGCGGTGGCGGCTCCGGTCCTTGAAGGGCTCATCGGTATCTGGCCCGGGTTCGCCGTCCTGCGGGACGGGCAGCAGTACGCGGCGCCGCTCGCCGTCGTGGTCGCGGTCGGCCTCGGGGTGGCGGCCGACCGGGCCGCCGAGGCGCGGTGGCCGGCGGTGCCCGCCGCCGCGATGGCCGTGCCGGTGATGCTGCTGCCGACGCTGGCGTGGGGCGCGGCGGGCGATCTGCGGGCCGTCCGCTATCCGGACGACTGGGCGCGGGCCCGGCAGATCATCGACGGCGACCCGGCCGGGGGCGACGTGCTGGTGCTGCCGTGGGCGTCGTATCGCAGCTATTCGTGGAACCACGGCCGCCGCGTCCTCGACCCGATGCCCCGCTACCTGCACCGCCGGGTCATCGTGGACGACGCCGTCACCGTGGGGGACACGACCGTCGCGCCCGAGGACCCGAGGGCGGTCCGGCTGGCCCCGGCGGCCCGCACGGGATCCCCGCCCGCGGCGACACTGCGTGACGAGGGGATACGGTACGTCGTGGTCGACGCCGAGATCGGCGCGCTTCGTCCGTCAGGCGCCGCCGTCGAGGTGATGCGCGGCCCTGACCTGGCGGTATACCGGATCGATGGGGCCGCCGGCGGCGGCGCGGACGGGGTCGCGGCCGGGCCCGTCATCGCCGCGTGGGCCGTCATGGGTATTGCCGTTTTCTGGTCATTCCGGGCCTCAGGCACTACTCTGAGCATTCCGTTACTCAGCAGTATCAAACCCCGCAGCTCACACCGACGAAGGACCCCCTGATGCGCATCGCCATCGCCGCACTGGTCGGCGTCCTGCTCGCCGCCGGAGCGTCGTTCACCACGGTCCAGCTGGTGAGCTCTTCCCAGCAGGACCCCGTCATCAAGCCGCTGTACAACTACGGCTCCCGTTGACGTGTAGGCCCTGATGGGGACCCGGCGTGACGGCCCCGCCCTCCTGGAGATCGTCGTTCCCGCCTACAACGAGGCCGACCGGCTTCCGGAGGGGCTGGGCGAGCTGTGCGACAAGCTCGCCGGGCTTGCGGTGCGCGCGGAGGTCGTCGTCGTCGACAACGCCAGCACGGACGGCACCGCCGACATCGTCCGGTCCTGGGACGGGCCGGTGCCCGTGCGGCTGGTGGGCTGCCAACGCCGGGGAAAGGGAGCCGCGGTCCGCGCGGGACTGCTCGCGACGCGCGCTCCTTATGTAGGATTCATGGACGCCGATATGGCAACAGACCTCGCCGCGCTGGACGAAGCCATCGTCCTGCTGCGCGAGGGCCGCCCGGTCGTGGTCGGGTCAAGGCGCCACGGTCGGTCGGTCGTCGAGGGGTACGCGCTGCCCGTCAGGCGGCTCGGCGCCATCATGTTCAACCGGATCGTCCGCGACCTCGTGGGCGGCATCGCCGACACCCAGTGCGGGTTCAAATTCTTCTACGGGCCGCTGGCCCGCGCGGCGGCGGAGGATCTGCGCACGGCGGGCTTCTCGTTCGACGTCGAGCTCCTCGCCCACTGTGTGCGGCGAGGCGCGTCCGTGACGGACATCCCCGTGGTGTGGCGCGACCATCCCGGCTCGACGTTCTCGGTGCGGCGGCATTCGCTGCAATGCCTGCTCGACCTGGCCCGGATCCGTGCGCGTGCCGGATTCCGGATGCCCTCGGTGCCCGTGGCCCCGATCATCCCCGTCGTGCCCATCCGGACGATGTTCGCCGAGCGGGAGCCGGTGAAGATCGTCCTGGAGAAGGGCCTGCCGTCGACGTCGAGCGCCAAGTCGGGATGAACCCGAGCTCCCCAGCCTCCGGTGATCCGGGCCCCGCGGCAACCTCCATCAACCTGCGGCTGGCGGTCGTCAACTGGCGGGACCCGTGGCATCCGGCCGCGGGCGGAGCCGAACGCTACGCCTGGGAGCTGGCGCGCAGGTTCGCCGGTCAAGGGGCCCGCGTGCAGTACGTCACGTGCAGGGCGCCCGGCCAGAAACGCCGGGAACGTGTCGAGGACGTGGAGTTCGTGCGCCTCGGCGGCCGTTTCACCGTTTACCCCCTGGTGCTGCTGTGGCTGCTGGCTCGGCGCATACGGCGGAAGGGCTCGTTCGACGCGGTCGTCGACTGCCAGAACGGCATCCCCTTCTTCACACCGTGGGTGCTTCCTCGCCGGGTGCCGGTGTTCTGCGTCATCCACCATGTGCACGACGCCCAGTTCGACCTGTACTTCCCACGGTGGCTGGCCTGGCTCGGGCAGATGCTGGAGGGCCCGGTGAGCCGCTGGACGTATCGGCGGCACGCTTTCGTGGTCGTCTCGCCGTCCACCCTGCGCGCTGTAAGGGAACGGCTGGGCTGGACGGGGCCCGCCCACGTCATCCCCAACGGAACGTCGGTCGCCGACCCCGGCGGCGGCGCCTCGGAGCCCGCCGGGGACCCGGACCTGGTCTGCGTGACCCGTCTCGTCCCGCACAAACGCCTCGGCCTGCTCCTCGATCTCGCGCAGAGGCTCGCGGAGAACCGTCCCGGGCTGCGGCTGCACATCGTCGGGGACGGGCCGGAAGCGCCCGCGCTGGCCGCCGGCATCGCCGAGCGGGGCCTGGACGGCGTCGTCATCGCGCACGGGTATCTGGCGGAGGACGCCAAGGCGGCCCTGGTCGCCCGCGCCGACCTGCATCTCAGCACATCCCAGGGCGAGGGCTGGGGCCTCAGCGTGATCGAGGCCGCCGCGCTGGGCGTCCCGACCGTCGCCCACGACGTGGAGGGCCTCCGCGACGCCGTCCGCGACGGAATCACCGGATGGCTCGTCCGCGACGGCGACGACCAGGCCGATGTCGTCGAACGCGCCCTCAAGGAACTGGACGACCCCGCGCGCCGCGAGGAGATCGCCGGCTCCTGCCGGGCGTGGGGCGGGGAGTTCGACTGGACGCGGACCGCCGAGCGGATGCGCGACCTCCTTCTCGCCGCCGTCCGTACCGGTGATTCCTCCCGTACCACTGGACGACCGTCCACACGCCGTCCAGAGGTACCGTGACGGGCACCCGGGCTGAAACACCGGGGCGGGCAGAAAGGGGCAGAGCGCGAGCATGGCCGTGGGAGAGGCGAATCCGCCCCGCGCCGGCGTGCCCCGCCAGCCCGTCCCGGGCGGGGGACCGCCGGACGGCATGGACGCCGGTGAGCGGCTGCGGGAACGGCTGCGCGTCCTCGCGTGCTGCCTGACGCTCACCGCACTGGCCTTCAGCACCCGTCCCGGCGCGATCCTCGCCGACACGAAGATCGACATGGCGGTGAACCCGCTCGGGTTCCTCGGCCGGGCGCTGCACCTGTGGGATCCCGAGCAGTTCGGCCAGCTCCAGAACCAGGCCGTCGGCTACCTGTTCCCGATGGGCCCGTTCTTCGCCCTCGGCGACGTGATCGGGATGCCCGCGTGGATCACCCAGCGGCTCTGGACGTCCCTGCTGCTGTGCCTGGCGTTCGTCGGAATGTGGAAGCTGGCGAGGCGGCTCGGGATCGGCGGCCCCGGCTCGCGGCTGTTCGCCGCGATGGCGTACGCGCTCGCACCGAACGCGCTGTCCACGCTCGGGCAGCTCTCCTCGGAGTACATGCCGGTCGCGATGCTGCCGTGGATCGTCCTGCCGCTGGTCGCCGCGGCGTCCGGCGAGGGCGGGCGGCTGCGGGCCGCCGCCGCGTCGGGGCTGGCGATCGCCTGCTGCGGCGGCATCAACGCGACCGCGACCGTCGCCGTCCTGGTCGTCCCGTTCCTGTACATCCTGACGCGGCCGCGCGGGTCGTTCCGGCCGCGGCTGCTCGCGTGGTGGTCGGCGGCCGCGGCCGCCGCGATGGCGTGGTGGCTGGTCCCGCTGCTGCTGACCGGGACGTACGGGTTCTCGTGGCTGACCTACACCGAGAAGGCGGAGACGACGACCGGCCCCACCGGCCTGATCAACGTGCTGCGCGGCGCGGAACGCTGGGTCAGCTACCTGCTCGTGGACGGCCAGGTGTGGTGGCCGGTCGGGCACGCGCTCGCAGTCGACCCGGTGCCGGTCATCTGCACCGGCGCGGTCGCGGCGCTCGGGCTCGCCGGGCTGCTCGGCCGGCTGCTGCCGGAGCGGACGTTCCTGCTGGTCGCGCTGCTGACCGGGGTGGCCATCCTGTCCATCGGCCACATCAGCGGCATCCCGGGCCCGTTCGCCGGCCAGATGCGCGAGCTGCTGGACGGGCCGCTCGCGCCGCTCCGCAACCTGCACAAGTTCGACGCGGCCGTCCGGCTGCCGCTCGCGCTGGGCCTGGCCCACCTGCTGGTCGTCGCGACCGGCAAAGCCGGGGCGGCCTGGAAGAGCGGGACGGCCGGGAAGGCCGGCGACGGCCGGGTCCGCAGCCTCGGCGGCGGGCCGGCGTTCGGCGGGACGCTGAAGGCCCTGGTCAGCCTGCCCGTCGCCGCCGCCGTCGCGCTCGGCGGCATCGGCGTCACGGCGGTCACGAACGGGCTGAGCGGGCCGGGCGACTTCAGGCAGGTCCCCCAGTACTGGCGGGACGCGGCGTCGTGGATCAACGCGCGGGCCGGGCAGCAGGGCGTGCTGGCCGTCCCCGGGGCGCCGTTCGGCGAGTACCTGTGGGGCCGCCCGATGGACGACATCGTCCAGCCGCTGCTGACGGCGCGGTGGGGCGTCCGGCAGCTCGTCCCGGCCGGGTCGCCCGGCTACACACGCGCGCTGGACGCGATCGACCTGCAGGTCCGGTCGGGGCGGGGGTCGCCGGGGCTGAGCGAGTTTCTCGGCCGGATGGGCATCCGCTACGTGCTGGTCCGCAACGACCTTCGCCGCGAGACGCTGCGCGGCGCCTGGCCCGCCCGCGTCCACCAGGCCCTGGACGGCTCGCCCGGACTGCGCAAGGTCGCCTCGTTCGGCGGCCCCTTGGGCGGGGACGTACAGGACGCGATCTCGGCCGTGGACCAGAAGTACCCCGCGCTGGAGGTCTACGAGGTCGAGGGAGCCGCGGCCGTCGCGAACATCGCCGACGCGGCCGACCCCGTCCGCGTGTACGGGGGACCGGAGTCGCTGCTGGCCATGGCGGACGACGGCGCGCTGCCCGAGGGGCCCGTCCTGCTGGACGACGACGCCCCCGACCTCGAGGGCACCCCGGTGGTGACCGACTCGCCCCGGCTGGTCCGCCGCAACTTCGGCGAACTGCACCAGACGACCCCGACGCTGTCCGCGGAGCATCGCCGCGAGGCCACCGACGTCCTGGACACGGGCTGGAAGCAGTACGCCACCCACGTGACCTACGGCGGCGGTGTCCGCGACGTCACGGCCTCCAGTTCGGCGGCCGGCGACGACGCGATCCCGCAGACCCGCAAGCTCGGCGCGACCCCGTACGCCGCGTTCGACGGCGACCGGTTCACCGCGTGGGAGACGGGCGGATGGGAGGGCCCGTCCGGGCAGTGGCTGCGCGTCGACTTCGACAAGCCGCGGGACGTGACGAGCCTGACGGCCGCGTTCGTCCAGAACACCGCCTCCCTCGGGCCGCCGGTCTCACGGGTCGCGGTCGAGACCGAGAACGGGACGCTGGAGCAGGACGTCCGGGCGGCGGTCACACCGCAGCCGCTCCGCGCGCCGGACGGCCCGACCCGATGGCTGCGGCTGCGCATCACCGAACTCGCCTCGGAACCCCTCATCCCCGCCTTGACGCGGGCCGCGGTGTCGGAGGTGTCGATCGGCGGCGTGAAACCGACCCGCACGTACACGCTTCCGGCGCCGAAGGCGGTCGACGGCCCCGCCACCTACGTGATGAGCCGGCGGCCCGGCGCGACGGCCGAATGCATGAAGGGCAGCCTGCGCTGGGTGTGCTCGCCGTCCCTGGGGTCGGAGGACGAGGAAGGCGCCGGCTTCGACCGCACGTTCACGTCCGCGGTGGCCGGCAGGGCCCCCGTCACGGGGACGGCCGTCCTCACCGACCAGCGGCTGATCGACCGGTACACGGCCGCCAAGGGCCAGCCGGCCGTCACGGCGAGTTCGACGCTGTCCGACCATCCCGCCGCCCAGCCGAGGTCCGGGTTCGACGGCGACCCGGCGACGACCTGGATCGCGTCGGACAAGGAGGACGCGCCCACCTACAGCGTCCGGTGGAACGGCCGCGAACGCGTGTCCACGATCACTTTGGAGCGTCCACCCGCCGTGTCGGGCCCCATCCGCGTGCGGATCGAGGGCGGCAACGGCGACGTCCGCGAGGGGCTGTCGGACGCCCAGGGCAAGCTGTCGTTCGCCCCGATGACCACCGACCGCCTGACGATCACCTTCTTCAGGGAAACCCAGGTCCAGCCGGTTCAGCTGACCGACCTCGTCGTCCCCGGCGTGGACCCGTTCCCGGACGTGCGCGCCTACCCGCTGCAACTGCCCTGCGGGTACGGGCCGAAGCTGCGGACCGGCACACCGGGCACCCAGACCACCGGCACCCAGACCACCGGCTCCCAGACCACCGGCTCCCCGACCACCGGCAGCCCGGGCGCCGTCATCCGCACGAAGGCCACCGGCACGCTCGGCGACCTGCTCGCCGGCCGGCCCCTGCGGTTCAGCGCCTGCGAGCAGGCGACGCTGACGGCCGGCCCGAACCGGCTGACCACCGCGCCCCTCGACTCCTTCCGCATCGACACCGTGACGGTCGGCGCCAAGCCGCGGCGGACCACCACGGCGCGGCCGCCGCGGCAGGTCGAGATCATCAGCTGGGGGTCGAGCTCTCGCAAGCTCAAGGTGGACGCCCCGACGTCCTCGTTCCTCACCGTCAACGAGAACTTCAACGACGGATGGAGGGCCACCGTCGGCGGCACCGAGCTGCGGGCCGTCCGGCTGGACGGGTGGAAGCAGGGCTGGCTCGTCCCCGCGGGCACCGGCGGCGTCGTCGAACTCACCTACGGCCCCGACCGGGCGCAGCGGATCGCGGTCGTGGCCGGCCTCAACCTGCTCCTCGTCCTGCTGATCATCGCGGTCTGGCCCCGCGGCTCCGGGAACCGGCGCGATCCCCGGCAGCGGCCGCGCCGCGCGCTGGTGGCCGGGACGGGCTGGCCCGCGTGGGCGGCCGTCGGGCTCGCCGCCGCGCTCGGCGGCTGGATCGCCGGGGCGCCCGGGCTCGCCGTCACCGTCCTGGTCGCGGCCGGCTGCGGCTGGGCGCGCACCCGCCGCTCCGCCGTCCTGCGCGCCGTCGCGTCACCGTGGACGATCGCGATCGTCATGCTCGCCGGGACGGGATGCCTCGCCGCCGGCGCCTGGCTCAAGATGATCGACAACTACGCCTCCCCGTCCGGCGGGCTCGGCGACATCGCACCCCAGCTGCTCGGGCTCGTGATCGTCGGCCGCGTCGCGGCGGAACTGTGGCGGCCCCGGCCGGCCGGCGGCGGGTCCGGCGGCCGGATCGCGCTCAGCTGGACGGCGCCGGGGCAGGGGCCCGGCGGCGGCGATCCCGGCGGGTCAGCCGCTGAACCGGACGTTCCACCAGGTAGTAGCTCAGGGTCCCCGCTGCGATGGACGCCGCCGCCATCAGCGGGAGGTCCGTCGCCACGTCCCCCCGGAACACCCGGTCCACCGCCTCGTACCAGCCGACGATGATCATCAGCTGCCACAGGAACAGGCCGTAGGAGATCCGGCCGAGGAACCTCATCACCGGGTTGGCGAGCACCGCGCCGAGCGCCGGATGCCCGGCCGGCGCCAGCGCCACCGGGGCGATCAGCGCCGCCGCGCACAGCCCGTCCACGACCAGGTGCAGGGTGGACGTCCAGAACTCGTCCGGCACCTGCAGGCTGAGTGGCCCGGTCGCGGGTGTGGACGCCACCACGTACAGCATCGCGGCCGCCACCCAGCACGCCGCCCACGAGTCCGAGACGGCCCGGCACAGCGCCGCCACGGGACGGCGTTCGTCCAGCCGCGCCCACACCGTCACCACGGCGAGGGCCATCCCGATCGCGAACCAGACGAAGAAGCGCGGCAGCCACAGGCCCATCTCCGTGTGCCGCTCCGGGAAGAACATCACGGCCGTGAAGGGGAACGACAGCGCCCCGTACACGGCGATGCCGATGAGGAGCCGCTTGGCCCGCACCCCCACGTCGTGGGTGCGTTTCCGGCGCGCGTACCAGCCGAGGATCGCCGCCGTGAAAGGCAGGGTGACGTACCAGGCGACCTCGACCACCAGGCTCCACAGCTGTCCCAGATGCGCGGGCCCCAGGGCGCTCTCCCACCACACGTCGGGCAGGTACGTCTGCGTGAGGGTGAGCAGCGAGGCCCACGTGACGGGGTCGCCGATGTGGTCCCGCCCTGCCGTGAGCATGAAGCAGACGATCACGGCCCAGTAGGCGGGCATGATGCGGAACACCCGCTTGCGCAGGTAGACGCCGACGCGCGGGGCGGCTCGCCCGTCCAATACCGCCGCCGTCCAGGGACGGTAGAGCAGCAGACCCGACAGGATGAAGAAGATGGGCACGCCGACCTGGCCGCCGTTGAACAGCCACCGCGCACCGGCCGGGTTGGTGATGGAACCCGCCGTGGCGGCCACGTGGTAGACGAGGACGCCCAAGGCCGCCACCGCGCGTATACCGTCGAGCGTGTCCTGATGCCCGGAGATGGGCGGCGGCGCAGGTCTGGCCACCTGCGAGGCGGACCTCACGACCCCTTCTTCCTGAGGATCAGGACGAGGTTCCAGGTGGCGAACTCGCGCAGCCCCGGGACCCGGACGATTCCCCCGGCCCAGCGCGGATGGTAGCGGGGCACGGCGTCCAGGACGTTCACGTCGTCGCGTCCCCGCGCCCATCGCAGGGCCGCCGACACCGACACCGGGTGCAGGTTGCGTCCGTGCAGGTTCTTCGGCGGGCGGCCGTTCCGGCGCTCGTACCTCCGTGCGGCCCGGTCGCCGCCGAGGTAGTGCCATGGCGAGGTCTCGTGCCCACCCCACGGGGACAGCCAGTTGGTGAACGACAGGAAGACCGTCCCGCCCGGCCGGGTCACGCGGACCATCTCGTCGGCCATCCGCCACGGAGAGGGGACGTGTTCCAGCACGTTCGACGAAAAGCACACATCGGCGGAGCCGGTGCGGAATGGCAGAGCGAGCGCGCTGGCGACGAATGCGTTCGGCCCGGCGGCGTTGTGCGCGGTCAATTCGGCAAGGTCGTGATCGATGCCCGTACAGCGTGCACCGGCGGCCGTCAGCGCGCGCGCAAAGAAACCGGAGCCCGTCCCGACGTCGATGACGGTCGCCCCGACAAGATCGGTGTACGAACCGAGTTGCGCGATGGCGTCGCGGGCCATCAGGTCGTAGAAGTACTCCGGTTTGCTCCGCTCATGCCGGAACGCGCTCAGCAGCCGCACCGACCGGGCCAGCGTGGCACGGTGTTCAAGGCGGACACCGTCAGGCACGGGCGACGGCGAGTCCTGCCTGGGGGGTGCCGTGGTCATCGCCACCTCGCTGTCGAATCTTGGACCGGTTCCAGGGGGCCGGGCTGAGCGGAGCCTACCGGCCAGTACGGTATGGACGGGAGCGTTCGCGGCTGAGGCGTGAGACACGGGGATACCGGCCTCGGCCTGCGGCAGTCGGTGCTTACTGGTATTGGACTGGCGGTTTCAGGGGTCCTGTAGGGTAACCCGGGCATCCCGGACACCGCCCCCCTTGGTCTGAGAACGACGGCTTTCCCGGAGGTATTCATGCGGCGACCGGTCGGACTGGCCCTGATCGGCCTGGGCGCTTTCTTCCTCACACTCGCGCCCCTGGTCCGCTTCTACGTGGCCGACCAGGTCATCGTCGCGCCGCTGAACCGCTACCAGGTGACGCTCCTGGAATCGAAGAACTCCACCTACTTCGACCAGGCCGCACTCAAGACCAAGACGGGCGTCACCCTCCTGGCCAAGAACACCGTCCGCGGCGACGTCCGCGCCAACGAGGGCGACGACGACATCGCCGTCTGGGACTCCACGACCAACATCTACGACGAGGCGAACCCGGAGAACCCCGTCCAGATCCAGGGCTTCCGGATCGCCTTCGACCGCAGGACCAGCGTCCTGACCAACTGCTGCGGCACGCACATCGACGGCGACAACACCGTCCGGATGGCGGGGTACGGGCTGCTGTTCCCCCTCGCGAACGTCCAGAAGCGCGACTACCCCTTCTACGACATGACGACCAAGCAGACGGCGCCGATGGAGTTCAACGCCGTCGAGGACGTCCAGGGGCTCACGACCTACCGCTTCACCCAGACGATCCCGCTGACCAAGACCGCCGCGATGGACGTCAAGCTGCCCGCGAAGATGCTCGGCCTCCCCGAGGACGCCGGCGCCCAGAAGGTGGACCGCTACACCGAGGCCTACAACACCGTCTGGGTCGATCCGCGCACCGGAGTCCCGGTCAAGCACCGCAAGAACATCCGCAGCACCGTCCAGACCAAGGACGGCAAGGGCAAGATGATCGTCGCGCAGGCCGACCTCATCACCGTCGAGAAGGACCAGAAGGCCGGGGTCGACGTGGCGAACACCACGGCTCTGAAGATCGACGCGGTGCGCAGCTACATCCCGGGCGCCGCCATCCTCCTCGGCCTGATCCTGCTGGGTGTCGGCGGCTTCCTGGGCCTCTCCCGCCGCCCGGCCCCGCCGCCGCCGGTGGCGCCGCGCCGCTCCGACGGCAAGTTCGGCGACATGTCCCCGTCCGGCCCGCCGCACCCCCCGGCGCCTCCCGCCGCGCGTCCCGTCCCGCCGGAGGGCCGCCGCCCGGCACCCGGCAGCCAGCGCCAGCAGCGCAAGGCCTCCGGCCCCGCCCGCCGCCGCTGACGTCCCGCCCACGCGCCCGGTCACCCCGGGCCCCGTCGCCATGCCCGCCATCCCAGCTGATACGTGTTCTATGTGGTGCCCCATGGCGGATCAGCGGCGATCTTCCTAACTAGAACCTGTTGCAGTTTTGCTTGAGCGGGCCTAGGGTCGAGGTTGTGCGGACACGAGTCACCGAACTATTCGGCATCGAGTACCCGATCTTCGCGTTCAGTCACTGCCGCGACGTCGTCGCCGCGGTGAGCCGCGCAGGCGGCATGGGCGTCCTCGGCGCCCTCCATTTCTCCCCCGAGGAGCTCGAACTCGAGCTCAAATGGATCGACGAGCACGTCGGCGGCAAGCCCTACGGCGTCGATACGGTGATGCCGGCCAAGTACGAGGGCGGTGACCTGGGCGACGCAGAGGAGTTGCTCGGCAAGCTGCAGGGCATGATCCCCGCGGAGAACCGCAGGTTCCTCGAGGACCTGCTCGCCGAGCACGGCGTCGAACCGTCCACCGAGACCGCCACCAAGGCGCTGCTCGGCTGGACGGACCAGACCGCCCGGCCCCAGGTCGAGGTGGCGCTCCGCCACCCGATCGCGCTGCTGGCCAACGCGCTCGGCCCGCCCCCGGCCGACATCGTGGCGGAGGCGCACGAGCACGGCGTCAAGGTCGCCGGGCTCGCCTCCAACGCCCGGCACGCCCGCAAGCAGGTCGACGTGGGCGTCGACATCATCGTCGCCCAGGGCACCGAGGCCGGCGGCCACACCGGCGACGTCGCCACGATGGTGCTGATCCCCGAGGTCGTGGACGCGGTCGGCGACGAGACGATCGTCCTCGCCGCGGGCGGCATCGGGCGGGGCCGGCAGATGGCCGCGGGCATGGCCCTCGGCGCCGACGGCGTCTGGACCGGCTCGATCTGGCTGACCGTGGACGAGGCCGACACCCCCGAACGCGCCCTGCCGAAGCTGCTCGAGGCGACGTCCAGGGACACCGTCCGGTCCCGGGCCTGGACGGGCAAGCCGGCCCGCTTCCTCAAGTCCGCGTGGACCGAGGCGTGGGAGAGCGAGAAGTCCCCCGGCTACCTCCCGATGCCCATGCAGTTCATGCTGATCGCGGACGCCCTGCCCCGCATCGCCCGCTCCGGCGACGGCGAGCTGGTCACGTTCCCCGTCGGCCAGATCGTCGGCTCCATGAACCAGGTCAAGCCCGCCGCCCAGGTCGTCTACGACCTGATCGAGGAGTACGTCGAGGCCATCGAACGCCTCAACACCATCACCGAATCAGACTGACCTTCCCCGAACGCCGCCGCCGCGCCCAATCCCCCTGGGCGCGGCGGCGCGCGTGCTTCAACCCCTCGGTACTTCTGGCGAGCGTCGGACCCGCGGTCAGAAGCGCGTCATCCAGGACAGGGCTCGGGCGAGGACGTAGTAGACCACGCCGGCGAGGGCCCAGTTGATGTAGAGCTGCTGCTCGGGGTCGGTGCGGGTGAAGACGTCGTGGAACGGCGTGGCGAGCCAGCGGCCCGCGTCGAGGATGGCGTCCACCAGGACGTTCCCCGGGTTGGCGTTGCCCCAGGTGAGCAGTATCCCCAGGGCCAGGATCGCGGCGGCCGCCCAGCCGGCCGCCATGATCATCGCACTGACCGGGTTCTGCCTGCTGCGCAGCCACCGCCGCGGCTTGCGCTTGACCACGACGGTCTTCGCCGTGTCGTCCGCCGGCGGCGTCTGTGTCCTGCCGGGCCAGAGCCGCCGGCGGGGTGCCTCCTTCGTGGTCTCGTGCCGCCTGCGTCCAAGGTGCGAGGCCATGGCCTGCTCAGTCCTTCCGTGACTCGGTTGCGTTCAGCCGTGCCACGGAGAGAGGCCCGGAAACCCGGGCCGGGGTTTCGGACGGACCGTTATTTGCCCTTGTAGGCGGCGGGGCGCTTCTCCTTGAAGGCGAGGGAGCCTTCCTTGGCGTCCTCGGAGCCGATGACGGGCCAGCCGATCTCGTCGGAGATCTTGAGGGCGTCCTCCTCGGACAGGTGCTCGGTCTCGCGGTACGTGCGCAGGATGCCCTGGACGGCGAGCGGGCCGCATTCGGCGATCTGGTCGGCCAGTTCGCGGGCGGCGGCGAGGGCCGTGCCGTCCGGGACGATTTTGTTGATCAGGCCCATGCCGAGGGCCTCCTGCGGGGTCACCGAGCGGGCGGTGAGCAGGATGTCCATCGCGTTGGCGTAGCCGATCTGGCGGGGGAGCCGGATCGCGGAGCCGCCCATGGGGAACAGGCCGCGCTTCGCCTCGTACAGGCCGAGGGTGGCGCCCTCGGCGACGACGCGCAGGTCGGTGCCGACCAGGAGTTCGGTTCCGCCGGCGACGGCGTAGCCCTCGATGGCGCAGATGAGCGGCTTGGTGGGCCGGCCTTCGCGCAGCAGGCCCTTCCAGTGGAAGTCGGGAATCTGGGCCATGCGCTCCTGGACGCGGGGATCGGACGGCGTCTGCCCCATGGCCTTCAGGTCGGCGCCGGCGCAGAATGTGCCTTCGGCCCCGGTGAGGATGCCGACGCGGATCTCCGGGGTGTCGGACATGTAGGCCCAGGCGTCCGCGAGGCCCACCAGCATGGACGAGCTGAGCGCGTTGCGCGCCTCGGGCCGGTTCATCGTGACGATGACGACGTGGCCGTCGCGCTCGACGATGCAGTGCTCGGTGCTGATCGGCAGCCGTTCCGCCATGGTTCCTCCAGCTTAGATGTCAAACGAGAACAGATTCTAGTTAAGCAGCCGCCCTACCGGTAGGGGTTGATCTGCAAAACGAGAACGTGATCTACTTTGGACGCCGGGGCGTCGCCGTGTGACGGCGCTCACCGTGCTGACGGCGCTCATCGTGCTACGTAGGGAGATCCGATGGGGTCATTGGGCTTTTGGCGGCTGGCGCAGGCCGATCCCGAGTGGGTCGCGGCCGTCGATCCGGACGGGACGAAGTACTCCGCGGGCGATCTGCTGGCCCGCTCCAACAGACTCGTCCACGGACTGCGCGCACTCGGCCTCAAGAACGGCGACGGTATCTGCGGGCTCGTCCCGAACGGCGTCGACGGGCTGGTGCTGTACCTGGCGGCGTTGCAGGCCGGGTGGTACTACACGCCGATCAACTGGCATCTGGCGGGACCGGAGATCGCGTACATCGTCTCCGACGCCGAGGCCAAGGCGTTCTTCGTCCATGAGCGGTACGCCGCCGAAGGCGTGGCGGCCGCCGAGGAGATCGAGGCTCACCGGCGGTTCGCGTTCGGGAGCGTCGAGGGGTTCCGCCCGTACGGCGAACTCGTCGACGGGCAGCCCGACACCCTTCCGGACGACCGGAGCAACGGGGCGACGATGCACTACACGTCCGGGACCACCGGGCGGCCGAAGGGCGTCAAGCGGGCGCTGATGGGCATCGACCCCGACGACAGCGCCGAGCTGATGACGTTCCTGCTGGGCCTCTTCGGCATCACGCCGGGACGCCCGGCGGGCGGCGAGCAGCAGGCCCATCTGATCACCTCGCCGAACTATCACACGGCCGTCACCCAGTTCGGCGGCACGGCCCTGCACATGGGGCACACCCTTGTCTACACGGACCGGTGGGACGCCGAGGACACCCTGAGAATGATCCAGGAACACGGCGTGAGCAACACCCACATGGTGCCGACGCACTTCAAGCGGCTCCTCGGCCTGCCCGACGACGTCAAGTCCCGGTACGACGTGTCCAGCATGAAGTGGGCGATCCACGCTGCGGCGCCGTGCCCGGTGCCGATCAAGCAGCAAATGCTCGACTGGTGGGGCGACTGCATCTGGGAGTACTACGCGGCCACCGAGGGCGGCGGGACGATCGCGAGCCCCGCCGACTGGCGCGCCCATCCCGGAACGGTCGGGAACGCCTGGCCGATCAGCGAGCTCCTCATCGTGGACGACGACGGCGAGCCCGTTCCGGCCGGGACGCACGGCACGATCTACATGAAGATGGCCGGCGTCGAGTTCGAGTACAAGGGCGACAAGGAGAAGACGGAGAAGAACCGCCTCAAGGACTTCTTCACCGTCGGGGACATCGGCTACCTCACCGACGACGGGTTCCTGTTCCTGTCCGACCGCAAGGCCGACATGATCATCTCGGGCGGCGCGAACATCTACCCGGCCGAGATCGAGAACGAGATCACCATGCACCCGAAGGTCGCGGACGTGGCCGTGTTCGGCATCCCCGACGACGAGTGGGGCGAGCAGATCAAGGCCGTCGTGGAGCCCGCCGAGGGCGTCGAGCCCGGCGACGGGCTGACGGCGGAGATCCTCGCGTCGCTGGAGGGCCGGCTCGCCAAGATGAAGTGGCCGAAGTCCATCGACTACATCGAGACGATGCCGCGCGAACCGAACGGCAAGCTCCTCAAGCGCAAGCTCAGGGACCCGTACTGGAAGGACCGCGGCAGTGCCATCTAACACGGGGCCATCTAACACTGGGCCGAACCACGTCCTGGAGTTCCCCGGCGGCTACACGCGCTCGGTGGGCCCCGTCATCGGACGGTTCCTCAGCGACCTGCGCGACGGCCGGCTCGTCGGCGTCCGCACGGCTGACGGCAGGGTGCTCGTCCCGCCGTCGGAGTACGACCCCGACACCGGCGAGGACGTGACGGACGAGTTCGTCGAGGTCGGCCCGGTCGGGACGGTCACGACATGGTCGTGGGTGCCGCGTCCGGCGAAGGAGCATCCGCTCGACCGCCCCTTCGCGTGGGCGCTGATCCGGCCGGACGGCGCCGACACCGCGCTCCTGCACGCGCTCGACCTCGGCGTCTTCGAGGAGGGCGCGGACCCGCCGAAGTTCCTCAAGACCGGGATGCGCGTCCGCCCCAGGTGGCGGGCCGAGCGCACCGGCGGGATCGGCGACATCGAGTGCTTCCTCCCCGAGGTCACGCTGATCAACGCGCCGACGCGGCTGGAGTACTCGCTGAAGGGCGGCCAGGCGCTCGGCCGGTTCCTGGAGGGCATCTCGCAGGGCAAGATCCTCGGCCACCGGTGCCCGGTGTGCGAGCAGGTCATCGTCCCGATGAAGGGCCTGTGCCCGCGCGACGGCGTCCCCACCACCGAGGAGGTGGAGCTGCCGGACACCGGCACCGTCACCACCTTCGCCGTCAACAACATCCCCGACCCGCGCGCCCCCGAGGTGCCGTTCGTGTCGGGCTACGTGCTCCTGGACGGCGCCGGGCTGACGATGCTGACGCTCGTCGCCGGCGTCCCGGCGGACCAGGTCCGGATGGGCATGCGGGTCAAGGCGGCGTGGCGTCCCCGCGAGGAGTGGGAACGGTCGATGGGCAACATCAAGTGGTTCGAGCCCATCGACGAGCCCGACGTCCCCTTCGAAGAGATCAAGGACTTCATGTGATGCGCGAGATCGCGGTGGTCGCCTTCACGCAGAGCCATCACTCCGGCGAAGACCTGGGGCTGGCGGAGATCGAGATGCTCGCGCCGGTCATCACCGGGATCAAGGAGAAGACGGGACTGAAGCAGTTCGGCTTCACCTGCTCCGGGTCGTGCGACTACCTCGCCGGCGCGCCGTTCTCGTTCGTGTCGGCGCTGGACGCGGTGGGCGCGTGGCCGCCGATCTCCGAGAGCCACGTCGAGATGGACGCCGCGTGGGCGCTGTACGAGGCGTGGGTGAAGCTGCTGCACGGCGAGATCGACACGGCGCTCGTGTACGGGTTCGGGAAGTCGTCGCAGGGGGAACTGCGCACGATCCTCACCCAGCAGCTCGACCCGTACCACCTGGCGCCGCTCGGCATCGACCAGGTGTCGCTGGCCGCGCTCCAGGCACGCGCCTACATGGAGCGGTCGGGCGCCAAGGAGGACGACCTGCGCGCTGTCGCGGCACGGTCGAGGGCGTCCGGACGGGACAACCCGTTCGCGCTGCACCTGCCGGAGCCCGGGGACGGCGACGACGGCGGCTACGACGTGGCTCCGCTGCACCCGTACGACGTCGCGCCCATCACCGACGGCGCGGCGGCGATCGTCCTCGCGGCCGGGGACAAGGCACGGGAGCTGTGCGAGCGGCCCGCGTGGATCACCGGGATCGACCACCGGACCGAGGCGCACGCTCCCGGCGTCCGCGACCTGACCCGCTCGGACGCGACGCGCATCGCCGGGGAGAAGGCGGGCGCCGCGGGCGTCGAGGTCGCCGAGCTGCACGCGCAGTTCAGCCATGAGGAGCTCATCCTGCGCGAGGCCCTCGGCCTGGGCGACGACGTGACGGTCAACCCGTCCGGTGGCGCGCTGTCGGCCAACCCCATGATGGCGGCGGGCCTGATCCGGATCGGCGAGGCCGCGGCCCGCATCCACGACGGGACGGCGTCCAGGGCCCTCGGCCACGCCTCGTCCGGCCCCTGCCTCCAGCAGAACCTCGTCTGCGTGCTGTCGGGAGAAGCGAATGAGTAACCCGTGTGCGGTCATCGGCGTCGGGCAGACGGCGTACAGGACCAAGCGGCTGGACGTGTCGATGGCGGGGCTGCTGCGTGAGGCGGCCCGGCGGGCGCTCGACGACGCCGGCCTGACCTGGAAGGACATCGACGCCGTCGTCGTCGGCAAGGCCCCCGACCTGTTCGAGGGCGTCATGATGCCGGAGACGTTCCTGGCGGAGGCGCTGGGCGCCAAGGGCAAGCCGATCATGCGCGTGCACACGGCCGGCTCGGTCGGCGGGTCCACGGCGATCGTCGCGGCGGGCCTGATCCAGGGCGGCGTGCACCAGCGCGTCCTCACGGTGGCGTGGGAGAAGCAGTCGGAGTCGAACGCGACGTGGGCGCTGACCGTGAACTCGCCGTTCACGACGTCGCTGGTCGTGGGCGCGGGCGGCTACTTCGCCCCGCACATCCGCGCCTACATGCGGCGGGCGGGCGCCCCCGACCACATCGGGATGCTGGTCGCGGTCAAGGACCGGGAGAACGCGCTGCGGAACCAGTACGCACACCTGAAGATCCCGGGCATCTCGCGGGAGATGGTCGAGTCGACGCCGATGCTGTGGGAGCCGATCCGCTACCTGGAGACGTGCCCGTCGTCGGACGGGGCGTGCGCGATGGTGCTGGCTTCAGAGGACGCGGCGAAGAAGGCACCGAACCCGCCCGCGTGGGTGCACGGCACGTCGATGCGGTCGGAGCCGATGATGTTCGCCGGGCGCGACTCCGTGAGCCCGCAGGGCGGCAAGGACGCGGCGGCGGACGTGTACCGGCAGGCCGGGATCAGCGATCCGCGCCGCGAGCTGGACTGCGCCGAGGTGTACGTCCCGTTCTCCTGGTACGAGCCGATGTGGCTGGAGAACCTCGGGTTCTGCGGTGAGAGCGAGGGCTGGAAGCTCACCGAGGCCGGGGCGACGGCGATGGACGGCGACATCCCGTGGAACCCGTCCGGCGGCGTGCTGTCGTCCAACCCGATCGGCGCGTCCGGGATGATCCGGTTCGCCGAGGCGGCGCTGCAGGTGCGCGGGCAGGCCGGCGACCATCAGGTGGACGGCGCGCGGCGCGCGCTGGGCCACGCCTACGGAGGCGGCGCCCAGTTCTTCGCGATGTGGATAGTCGGCAGCGACAAACCCTGACCCCCGAATCCTCTGGGGGGTGCCCCCCAGACCCCCGAAAGGGACGTCCGATGGAGTACAACCACGCTGATCTGTTCGAGGGAGTCGCGGACGCGATCGGGGACCGTGTGGCCCTGATCTGCGGTGACCAGCGCCTCACCTACGCCGAGATGGACGAGCACGCGAACCGCCTCGCGCACCACCTGGCGGACGCGGGCGTCCGGCCCGGCCAGCATGTCGCCGTCCAGCTCTACAACGGCATCGAGTACGCGGCCGCGCTGCTGGCCACGCTGAAGATCCGGGCCGTGCCCATCAACGTCAACTACCGGTACGTGGAGAGCGAACTGCTCTACGTGTACCGGGACTCCGACAGCGTCGCGCTTCTGTACGACGTCGAGTTCGAGGACCGGGTCGCCGCGACGGCCCCGGAGGTGCCTGAGCTGAAGCACCTCATCGCGGTGGGCGGCGCGCCGTCCATCCCGGGTGCGGTCGGCTACGACGAGGCGGTGCGGGACGCGGACGGAACGCGGGGCTTCCCGGCGCGTTCCCCCGACGACCTCTACATCATCTACACGGGCGGGACGACCGGGATGCCGAAGGGCGTCATGTGGTCGACCGAGCAGATCCTGCACGCGTTCTGGAACCCGTCGCTTCCGCGTCCGTCGAAGCCCGAGGACATCGTGGGCAACGCCCGCAACAGCGGGCCGCTGGTGATGATGCCGGTCGCGCCGCTGATGCACGGCGCCGCGCAGCTCGCCACGTGGATCGCCTGGTTCATGGGCGCGACGCTCGTGTACACGCGCAAGTTCGACGCGGCCGAGGTGTGGCGGACGATCGAGCGGGAGAAGGTCAACTCGCTGACGATCACCGGCGACGCCATGGCGATCCCGATGGCGGACGAACTGGCGCGCGGCGGCTATGACACGTCGTCGCTGTTCGCGTTCGTGTCCACGGGCGCGATCTTCACCGGGACCGTCCGCGCACGCATCCAGGAGCTCCTGCCGAACACGATGACGCTGGACCGGTTCGGGTCGACGGAGTCGGGCTCGACGGCCGAGGCGGTGGCCGGGTCGACGCCGGAGAAGGGCCTGCGGTTCGCGCCGGACGTGGAGGACGTCACCGTCCTGGACGACGCCCTCCGGCCGGTCGAGCCGGGGTCGGGCGTCATCGGGCAGGTCGCGCGGACGGGGTACATCGCGCAGGGCTACTACAACGACCCGGAGAAGACGGCGAAGACGTTCCCCGTGGTGGACGGGCGGCGCTGGCTGCTCACCGGCGACATCGCCACCGTGGAGAAGGACGGTGCGATCGCCGTGTACGGCCGGGGTTCGCAGGCCATCAACACCGGCGGCGAGAAGGTGTTCCCGGAGGAGGTCGAGGCCGTCCTGAAGGGCCATCCGGCCGTGTACGACGCGGTCGTGACGGGCGTCCCGGACGCGCGCTGGGGCAACCGGGTCGCGGCGGTGATCCAGCCGTCCGGCGGTGGCGAGCCGCCCGCGACCGAGGACCTGGACGCGCACTGCCGCAAGGAGCTGTCGGGCTACAAGGTGCCGCGCGTCTACGCCTTCGTGGAGGAGATGAAGCGCTCCCCGGCGGGCAAGGCCGACTACCGCTGGGCGAAGCAGATCGCCGAGGAGGCGGAGGGAGCCCGAGGGTAGCGGCGCCCGGCAGGATGGTGAGCGCCCCGGGACAAGCGCCCGGATAAGGGTCGGCCCCGAACCTTCGTGGGATTCGGGGCCACAGACGGACCTCTGTTAGTGGCCCTAATAAAGTCATCTTAGAGGTCGCCCCGGGGTGCAGTGATCATCCAGGATGTCGGCTTCGCCACACACGGTGGCCACCCGCCGTGCCCGGACGCGCACCGACCCACTAGAATCTCCTCCAAAGAGTCGCTCTTGAACTGAGTCTCTCTGTCTGGGAGAAAAGTGGGAGGGTGGGCGTGACGACTCCGGAGCGGGAGCGGATGGCGGGCGAACTG
Organism: Spirillospora sp. NPDC048819; assembly: GCF_040650055.1. Classification (NCBI taxonomy): domain Bacteria; kingdom Bacillati; phylum Actinomycetota; class Actinomycetes; order Streptosporangiales; family Thermomonosporaceae; genus Spirillospora; species Spirillospora sp. NPDC048819. The sequence continues at coordinate 139,373 of NZ_JBEZGN010000005.1, forward strand.
CAGATGGCGATGCAGCGCAGCACGATGTTCACGGTGCTGCTGCACCATGCCACCGCGAGCAAGGCGGGAATGAACGTCACCGACGCGCAGTGCGTGAACGCGCTGTCGCTCGACGGGCCGCAGACCCCCGGACGGCTCGCCCAGCTGATGGGCATCACGACCGGCGGCGCCATCACCGCCGTGATCGACCGGCTGGAGAAGGCGGGATACGTCCGCCGCACCCGCGACCCCGACGACCGCCGGCGCGTGATCGTCGAGCTCGTCGAGGAGAACGTCGCGGAGTTCGCCCGGTACTTCGAGCCGATCAGGCGCCTCTTCCGCGACCGCCTCGACGGCTACACCGACGAGCAGGTCGCCTTCCTGCTGGACTGGATCCGCCGCAACAACGAGGCGATGCCGCAGATCATCGAGGAGGTCAGAAAACTCCCCGACCCCCTCTGACGCGACCCCTCCGGCTCCGGGACGGCCCCCGCCAGTCCCGGAGCCGGCCGGCGCCGGTCCAGGAACGGCCGCGGCGGTCCCCCCGGCCGCGGCGACCGTCCCTGGAGCTTGTCGGGAACGTCCAGGCAACGTTCGTGCGACACCTGTCACGTGACCGCTACGCCGCAGGTCACACACCTTTCGGACGGTGACTTCGGTCACACCGCGCCATTTCGGCCGCCTTCTTCGCCCCGGCACTATTGGACGCGTCGTCCGATCTGCGAGACTCCGGTCATGACCGACTCGTCGCACGCGTCCCGCCGTCTCGCCACGCTCATGGCGGGCATGGGCGCCCTGCACCTGATCGTCCCCAGGCCGTTCGACGCGATCGTCCCCGAGCGGCTCCCCGGCCGCGCGCGGACCTGGACGCACCTCAGCGGCGTCGCCGAACTGGCCTGCGCCGCCGCCGTCGCCTACCCGCGCACCCGCAAGGCGGGGGCGCTCGCCACGGCGGGCCTGATGGCGGCGGTCTTCCCCGCCAACGTCAAGATGGCCCGCGACTGGCGTGACAAGCCGCTGCCGATGCGCGCCGCCGCCTACGGCCGCCTCCCGTTCCAGGCGCCCCTCATCGCCTGGGCCCTCCACGTCGCCCGCAAGGCCCGCTGAGAGCCGCGTTCGGCCGCCGCCGGGCCGCCGGCGGTGAGATCATGACGGCATGCGCGTAGGACCCGGGAGCCGCTGACGTGGAGCCACTGCGTCCCGAAGACCCCGCCGAGATCGGCGGGTATCCGCTGATAGCCCGGATCGGTGCGGGCGGCATGGGCCAGGTGTACCTGGGCCTCACCGGCGGCGGCCGGCACATCGCCCTCAAGGTGATCCGCGAGGACTTCGATGGGCCGCAGGCGCTGGCCCGCTTCCGCCGCGAGGTCGCCACGGTCGAACGGGTGCGCAGCCGGTTCGCCGCCGCGATGGTCGGGGCCGGGCTGGACACGCCGCCGTACTGGCTGGCGACCGAGTACGTTCCGGGCCCGACGCTCCGCCAGGCCGTCGCCGAGCGCGGGCCGCTGCCGCCCGACACCTGCCTGCGGCTGCTGGCCGCCCTGGCCCAGGGGCTGCTGGAGATCCATGGGCAGGGCGTCCAGCACCGCGACCTCAAGCCCGGCAACGTGATCCTCGCCCCGGACGGGCCCCGCCTGATCGACTTCGGCATCGCGCGCGGCGAGGGCCAGACGCAGATCACCCAGACCGGCGCGTGGAACGGCACCCCCGGTTACGTCGCGCCCGAGGTCGTCCGCGAGCAGGAGCCCGTCCCCGCGTCGGACGTGTTCTCCCTCGCCGGCACCGTCGCCTACGCCGCCACGGGCCGCCCGCCGTTCGGCGGCGGCCGCATCGAGGCCATCATCCACCGCACCCTCGACGGCGACATCGACCTGGACGGAGCCGACCCCCGCGTCGCCGGCCTCGTCCGGCTGTGCGCCGAGAAGGAGCCCGGCTCCCGGATCGCGCTGGAGCGGCTGATCGAGATGGCCGCCTCCCCGGTCGCCCTCGCCGCCGATCCCGACTACCGGCGGCTGGTGGGCGACCCGCGGCCGGTGCCCGCCAGTCTCGCGGACGCCGCCGCGTACGGCCTCGCCCCGTCCGACCGCACCGCGACGAACACGCTGGGAGGAACGAGGCTGCGGTCGCGCGCCGCCGTCGTCGCGGCGGGCGCCGGGGTGGTCGCCGTCGTCCTCGGCGGCGCCTTCGTCGCCAGGTCCGTCCTGAACGGCGACGACGGCCAGAGCGGCGCGAACGCGGCCCGGAACGGGCAGGGGACGAGCAGCGGAGAGACGGGCACCCCCACGGCAACGGGGAGCCCGCCCGCGGGGCGGACGCCCCGCGGAGACGGCCGTCCGCCGGACAAGATCCTGGTGAAGCAGCCCACCGCGGACTTCCGCATCGTGGAGTACTCCGAAAAGGACGGCACCTGTCTGCCCGCGATCCGTCCCGAGGACGAGGTGCTCGCCCACCGGTTGCTGGTCTCGGCGCCACGCCGGCCCCACACCGGCGAGACCGTCGGATTCAGCATGGTCTTCAAGTATGACCCGCCGTCCGGCTACTACGTGGTCGCCCAGCTCCGTCCGCCGGGGCCGCACGGCAGCGCGGGGCCCGGATGGATGAACAGCAAGCCGTATCTGTACCCGGCCGGCAGCGCCGGGCTGGACCTCACCTATCCGGACGACTTCGTGTGGGAGGGATCCGGCGCCGGGACGGACCCGAGGCTCGAAAAAGGCGTTTGGACGATCGTCTGGCTCCACGCCCACGCCAACGGCGACGCCTACTACATCGGCTGCGACGGCTTCACCGTCGCGTAGCCACCAGCCGCCCCGGGCTACCGGATGACGATGGTGGCGGAGCCGTGGCCGAAGAGGCCCTGGTTCACCGCGATGCCCGCCCGCGCGTCCTCGACCTGGCGGCCCTCGGCCTGCCCGCGCAGCTGCCAGGTCAGCTCGCACACCTGCGCGATGGCCTGCGCCGGGATCGCCTCGCCGAAGGACGCGAGCCCGCCGCTCGGGTTGACGGGGATGCGCCCGCCGAGAGCGGTGGCGCCGGACCGGAGCAGTTCCTCGGCGCCGCCCGGCTCGCACAGGCCGATGTCCTCGTACCAGTCCAGCTCAAGGGCCGTGGACAGGTCGTACACCTCGGTGAGCGACAGGTCGCCCGGCCCGATCCCGGCCTCCTCGTAGGCGGCGTGCGCGATCGCGGACCGGAACGGACGCTCGGGCACCGCCGCCGTCATCGCCGAGTCCGTCGCGAAGTCGGGCAGGTCCAGGACGGTCTTGGGGAACGTCGGCGTGACCGTGGACAGCGCGGGGATGCGCACGGGATTGGTGATGCCGTGCCGGCGCGCGAAGTCCATCGACGTCAGCACCAGGGCGGCGCCGCCGTCGCTGGTGGCGCAGATGTCCAGGAGCCGCAGCGGGTCGGCGACCACGGCGGACTCGCGGACGTCCTCCAAGGTCACCTCCTTGCGGTACCGGGCGTTCGGGTTGGCGAGCCCGTGCCGCGCGTTCTTCACCTTCACCGCGGCGAAGTCGTCCAGTGTCGCGCCGTGCATCGCCATGCGGCGGCGGGCGTACAGCGCGAAGTAGATCGGGTTGGTCGCGCCGAGCAGCCGGAACCGCAGCCAGTCGGGGTCGTCCGGGCGGTCACCGCCGACGGGCTTGAAGAACCCCTTCGGCGCGGCGTCGGCGCCCACGACCAGCGCCACGTCGCACAGGCCCGCGAGGATCTGCGCGCGCGCCGAGTTGATGGCCTGCGCCCCAGAGGCACACGCCGCGTACGAGCTGGACACCCGCGCGCCCGACCAGCCGAGCGCCTGCGCGAACGTCGCGCCGGCGATGAACCCCGGATATCCGTTGCGGATGGTGTCCGCGCCCGCCACGTACTGGACGTCCGGCCACGTGAGCCCGGCGTCGGCCAGCGCGGCCCGCGCCGCCGCCAGCCCGTACTCGACGAAGTTGCGGCCCCACTTGCCCCACGGATGCATCCCCGCACCGAGGACGGCGATATCGCGGCTCATCGCACGGGCCTCCACATCCAGACGGTGTACTCGGCTTCGTCGTCCTCGTAGAGGGTGCCTTCGGTCAGTTCGACCTCCATGCCGACGGCGAGGTCGTCGACGGTGTGGCCGGCGGCGACCTGGCCGAGGACGACCATGCGCTCGGCTTCGAGTTCGACGGCGGCGACGGCGTAGGGGACGAACGGGTCGGGGGAGACGTAGGGCGGCGGCGGCTTGTAGCGCGAGTCCGCGTAGGACCAGATGCGGCCGCGTCCGGAGAGGGCGTAGGGCTCCAGCTCGGAGCCGTCCTTCGGTCCCGTGCAGCCGGGGTTGCGGCAGGCCAGCTCGTTGCGCGGGAAGTACGGCGTTCCGCAGGACGCGCAGCGGGTGCCCAGCAGCCGGACGTCGCCGCCTTCGGCGGTGTACCAGCCCTCGATCGCCGGACGACGTTCCTTTGTCGTGGTCACGCGGCTCCTCCCTCATCCGGTACCGCCCACATCCGGTACCGGGCGCAGCGTAACAACCAAGCGATCGCTCGAACCCGGCGTGTCCGGTGAGCGGGACCGGACCCGGCCCGTCCGGGACCGCCGGGCCAGGTAACTGACTCGTCAGTCACTTCCGGTACAGTGAACCGAGTCGGATTCTGCCGAAGCTGCCCACAGGGTGCGGACACGTAGGGAGAGCGCGGATGCGGACTGGACTTCAGGGGAAGACCGCCCTGGTCACCGGGGCTTCCCGGGGAATCGGAAAGGCGATCGCCACCGCGTTCGCCGCCGAGGGGGCCAACGTGGTGCTCTCCTCGCGCAAGCAGGAGGCGCTCGACGAGGTCGCCAAGGAGATCGGCAAGGCGTACCCGGACGCCGGCGTCCTCGCCAAGGCCGCGCACGTGGGCCACGCCGACGAGGCCGCCGCGTGCGTGGACGCCGCCGTCGCCGAGTTCGGCGGCCTGGACATCCTCGTCAACAACGCCGGGACCAACCCCTACTACGGGCCGATGTCCGACATCGAGCCCGCCGCCGCCGCGAAGACCGTCGAGGTCAACCAGTTCGCGATCGTCCAGTGGACCCAGCTCGCGCTGCGCGCGTCCCTGGCCGAGCGCGGCGGCGCCGTCATCAACATCGCCTCCGTCGGCGGGATGATCACCGAGCACGGCATCGGGTACTACAACGCCACCAAGGCCGCCGTCATCCACCTCAGCCGGCAGTTCGCGATGGAGCTGGCTCCGAAGGTCCGCGTCAACTGCATCGCGCCGGGCCTGGTCAAGACGCACCTCGCCCGTGCGCTGTGGGAGCCCAACGAGGCGGAGATCAGCAAGCACATGCCGCTCGGCCGCCTCGGCGAGCCCGAGGACATCGCGAACGCGGCGGTGTTCCTCGCCGGCGACGCGTCGTCCTGGATGACGGGGCAGACCATGGTCGTGGACGGCGGCGCCACCATCCGCGCCTCGATCGCCTGAGGAGGCGAGAATGTCACGCTGGGGACTGACCATTCCGATGACCGGGCTCTCCCTGCCCGAGCACCGCGAGATCGTCGAGGGGCTGTCCGCGCTCGGGTACACCGACGCCTGGTCCGCCGAGACGAACGGCACCGACGCGTTCACCCCGCTGGCGCTCGCCTCGCAGTGGGACCCGGGGCTGCGCCTCGGCCCGGCGATCGTGCCGGTCTACACGCGCGGTCCCGCGCTGCTGGCGCAGCAGGCCGCGACGCTCGCCGGCCTCGCGCCCGGACGGTTCGTGCTGGGCATCGGCACCTCGTCCGACACCATCGTGGAGCGCTGGAACGGCATCCCGTTCGAGGAGCCCTACAAGCGCACCCGTGACACGCTGCGCTTCCTCCGCACGGCCCTCGCCGGCGAGAAGGTGAAGGAGGAGTACGACACCTTCGCCGTCAAGGGCTTCAAGCTGGACAACGCCCCCGCGACCCCGCCGCCCATCGTCCTCGCGGCGCTGCGGCCCGGCATGCTGCGGCTCGCCGCCCGGGAGGCCGACGGCGCGATCACCAACTGGCTCGCCCCCAAGGACGTCCGGACGGTGCGCGGCGAGATCGGCGACGACCTCGAACTGATCGCGCGGCTGTTCGTCTGCCCGACCGACGACGCCGAGGAGGCACGCGCGATCGGCCGCTGGATGATCGCCGCGTACATGACGGTCCCCGTCTACCGCGCGTTCCACGAGTGGCTCGGACGCGGTGAGGCGCTGCGCCCGATGAACGAGGCGTGGGCGGCCGGCGACCGGAAGAAGGCCCTGGAGGTCATCCCGGACGAGGTCGTCGACGACCTGATCGTGCACGGGTCCCCGGAGCGGTGCCGCGCTCGCGTCCGCGAGTACGCAGACAGCGGCCTTACGACGCCCGTGCTCGCCGTCGTTCCCGGCGGCGGCCTCTCCCAGGCCGAGGCCGTCCGCGCTCTGGCCCCGACCGCCGGCTGACGGCGCCGGGCCGGGCGGCGGCAGGGCGGCGGTGGCGGGCCGGAACCGCGCGATCACGCCTCGATGTTTACCGTCGTGAGGATCGGGGAGGGTGGGGCAGATCCGATCCGAGAAAGATAGAGACGTGAGGAGCTGATCGTGCTCACGCTGACCAGCGGTGCCGTCCAGGTCATACGTACCGTGACCGCGAACCCGGAGCTTCCGCCGGAGACCGGCATCCGCATCGAGTCCGGGCTCGACGGCTCGGACGCCCTGCGGCTCTCGGTCGCCCCGGCCCCCGAGGCAGGCGACCAGGTCGTCGAGGAGGAGGGCGCCAAGGTGTACTTGGAGCCCGGCGTCGCCGAGATGCTGGACGACAAGACCCTGGACGCCCAGGTCGACCCGCAGGGCGATGTGGCGTTCACCATCGCGGAGGGGTCCGAGGGGACCCAGGCGTAGACCCCCGAGCCGAGCTTGCGAAGCCGGGGCGCCGATCCGGTCGGCGCCCCGGCTTCAGCTCATATGCCGTGACCCTCAGCTCATCGCCATGACGACGGCCACCACCGCGAACGCGAACGCCGCGGTGGTCAGGACCATGAAGGCGGCGATCACCGCGCAGGCCAGGCCACGCGGCTGATCGCGCCAGTTTCCGTAGCGGTCGCGCACCTGCCGGTCCAGTTCTTCCCGGGACGGCCGTTCCTCGCTCGGGGGGTCGGGCGAAGGCGGGTCCGTCACGGTCGCCAGTCTGGCAGATCGATCACTCGGGGAAGGACGGGTGGGGGCCGAGCGCCCAGTACTCGTACAGGCCGTATCCGGTCGTGACTCCGGTGGGCTGCGCGCCGTTCACGTACTCGTACCGCCCGACCGCGTCGACGATGCCCCACATGCGTGCGGCGTCCTCGGGTTTGCGGGTGTCGTAGCTGACGCCCTGCACCTTGAGGTCGGGGCCCTGGTACATGCCGTGCTTCCAGTCGGGCTCCAGCCCGTAGCCGGTGCCGACCATCAGGTGGACGGGCAGGATCGGCGTGGCGCGGATCTCGAACGGCTCGCCGCCCGGCGGCGCGAACCGGAGCGTGGCGCTGACCACGTCGCGGGTGCCCTCGGCGTAGACCGGCAGGTACTCGGGGCGGCCGAGGAACTCGGGTTCCCGGTCGGGCCAGACGCGGGTGGCCTCTTCCAGGATGCGGCGCCCCTTCTCGTCCTCCTGGACGATGCAGAGGATCGAGTGGTCCTCGAACTGCATCGGCGTGTACAGCCAGTAGAACGTGCCCGCGTTCTTGACCTGGATGCCGGGCGGTTCCGGCTCGCCCACAGGGCGGATGCCCCAGGAGCGGTCCCGGGAGCCCCACCAGTGGTCGGGAGTGACCTCGATGGTCTCGCCGTCGATCGTGATGGTGCCCGTCCAGCGGCCGGTCTGCGCGAGGCGCCGTGAGTCGAACACGACCCTTTCCTGCCAGCGCAGGTAGTGCGGAGGCTCCAGCGTTGCGGGGATCGTCCCCTCCCAGGTGAGATCGAACGCCAGGCCGTGTTCGCCGATGTCGTGTCCGCTCTCGTCAAGGACGACCCTGAGCCGCTTCAGCCCTTCGATCACTTCCACGCGGAACGGGCCGACCGTGGTGTCCATGCGGTCGGCGCCCAGCTCGCGGGACGCCCGGACGACCTTGTGCACCGGCCCGCGCCGCGCGACCGCGAACGCGTCCATGACCCCGAGGTTCGGGTACTGCCCGATCCCGATGATCAACATCATCTCGTCCGAGCAGGGGTGGACGTTGAAGTAGTAGCGGTCGTAGAAGTTGCGGTCGGACGTCGTGACGTGCCGCATCACCTCGGGCGCCTGGTGGATCGGGTAGTCGTCGAGCGGCGAGAGCGTCACCGGTCCCCTTCCATGATGCGGGCGAGCAGCTGCGTGCAGTTGTTGTCGTAGGGGAAGTCGGCGGTCTCGTCGATCCAGCCGAAGTCGATCATCGCCTGCCCGATCCGGGCCATGATCACCGAGAACTTGAAGCCGGAGAGGATCTCGTAGTACGCCATGTTCCGCATCGGGCGCCCGAGCAGCTCCTCGTAGCGGGCGATCGTCTCGGCGTAGGAGGGGAAGCCGTCCAGCCGTGCCGCGCCCACGCCCTCGCAGTGGTGGCGGTCGAGGAACATGAACCAGGCGAGGTCCTCCTCGGGCGCGCCGAGCGCCGCGGTCTCCCAGTCGAGGACGGCCGCCGGCACCCCCGCCTGGAAGATCACGTTGCCGATGCGCGCGTCGCCCCACAGCGCGACGGGCGCGTCCGGCTCGTCGGGCCGGTTGGCCTTCAGCCACGCCAGGGCCTTCAGCGCCGTCTCCTGCGGCCCCTTGTAGGCCCAGTGCAGGTAGTGCTCGTAATAGTTGAGCCGCTGGTCGAGGCCCGGGGCGCCCCAGGCCGGCTGGTCGAGGAACCCGAGGCCGAGTTCGCCGACGTCCAGCCGGTGCAGGTCCGCGATGATCTCCAGCGTGGACCACCACATCGCGGCCCGCTCGGCCTGCGGGGCCTCGGTCACCCAGCCGTCCATGTGGTACGGCGGCATGTCGGTCGGGACGCGGCCGTCGATGCGCCCCATCACGAAGAACGCGGCGCCCAGCACGTCCTCGGACGGCTCGTACCAGCGGATCGGCGGCACCGGGATGCCGGTGCGCTCGTCCAGGATCCGCATCAGCCGGTACTGCTCCTCGAACCGCGGCTCGGGGAAGATCTGGTACTTCACCGGGGCGACGCGCGCGACGAACGGCTCCCGGCGCCGTGCGCCGTCGCCGCCGGTCCATTCGGCGTCGAACATCAGCGTCTCGTTGGAGAAGCCGCTGGTCTGCGGGGTCTCCAGGTGGGGGATTCGCACGCCGGGCAGATGCCGGCCGAGCCAGTCGGTCAGGCTCCGCCGGGTGACCTCGGAGTCGCGTTGGTCGGGAACGGGCATCGCGCCGCCTCCTTGCACCGGTTCGCGCCCGGAATTAGAACGTGTTCTATCAACGGGCGGGGGGCCGGTCAATGGGGCCGGGCATCCGGTGCCGGAAACCGGCGTGGGAAAATCGCCTGATGCGTCTCACCAAGCTCGGACACGCCTGCGTCCAGATCACCAAGGACGACCGGACCGTCGTCATCGACCCCGGCACGTTCAGCGGGGCGTCCGGCGCCCTCGCCGCCGCCGACGCCGTCCTGATCACCCACGAGCACTTCGACCACTTCGACGCCGACGCCCTGCGCGCCGCGATGGCCGAGCGCCCCTCCCTGGAGGTGTGGACGTCCCGCGTCGTCGCCGAGAACCTCGCCGACCTCGGCGGACGCGTCCACCAGGTCGGCCACGGCGACGCCGTCACGGTCGCCGGGTTCGACGTCCACGTCTACGGCGAGGACCACGAGATCATGCACCCCGACCTGCCGCCGATCCCGAACGTCGGGTTCATGCTGGACGGCGAGGTCTTCCACCCGGGCGACGCGCTGACCGTCCCGTCCGAGCCCGTCCCGACGCTGTGCCTGCCCGGCAACGCCCCCTGGATGAAGGCGGTCGACCTGTACGAGTACACGCGGGCCGTCAACCCGGGACGCGCCTTCGCCATCCACGACGGCCTGCTCAACGACATCGGCCTCGACGTCATGAACCGCGTCATCGCCGGCGCCGGGAAGGAACTCGGCAAGGAGTTCACCCGCCTCGCCCCCGGCGCCTCAGCGGACCTGGCCCGCCCGTGACCGACGACCTCCCGGCCCCCCGTGCGGTTCAGGCCGTCTTCTTCGACATCGGGGAGACGCTGATCAATGAGGGGGAGATCTACGGGCGCTGGGCCGACTGGCTGGGCGTGCCGAGGCACACGTTCCTCACCAAGCTGGGCGCGGTGCTCGCGACGGGCGGCACCCACATGGATCTCTTCGAGTACTTCCGCCCCGGGTTCGACCTGGAGGAGGAAGAACGCGGCCGCCTGGAGGCGGGCGTCCCGAACGGGTTCGGGCCCGACGACCTGTACCCGGACGCCCGCGCCTGCCTGTCCGGCATCCGCGACCAGGGCCTCTACGTCGGGATCGCGGGCAACCAGCCGGTGGAGGCGGCCGAGCAGATGGCGGCGCTCGGGCTGGACGCCGACGTGGTCGGGATCTCCGACGTGTGGGGCGTCCAGAAACCGTTGCAGGAGTTCTTCGAACGCTGCGCCCAGATAGCGGACGTGCTGCCCGACCGCGTCCTGTACGTGGGGGACCGCATCGACAACGACGTCCGCCCCGCGCTGGCGTTCGGGATGCAGGCGGCGTTCCTGCGGCGCGGCCCCTGGGGGCACATCCAGCAGGACGCCGAGGCCCTGCGCGGCTGCCTGTTCGTCCTGGACGACCTGGCCGCCCTCCCCGAACTCGTCGCCGACCACAACGCCGGCCGGCCGTGACGAGCCCTTAAGGGACATCCCCTAATCCCGGAGGAGGGGACGGGAACAGTTCGCGCGGCTGATGTGACGCCTCCTGTCCGGTTCGTAGCTTGGAGGGTGTGGACGCGAATTTCCGCGACCATGTTCACCGCTCGACGAATCGGGGAGAGGAAAACTCATGAAGGGTCTCTATCGTCCGCGCCACAACCGGATGATCGCGGGCGTCTGCGCCGGGCTCGCGCAGCGGTTCGGGATGTCGGCCGGGACCGTCCGGCTGCTGTTCGTGCTGTCGTGCCTGCTGCCCGGCCCGCAGTTCGTCGTCTACCTCGTCCTGTGGGTGATGATGCCGAACGAGGACCGCTACATGGCGAGCACCCGCTAGGCAAGATCATTGATAGTGCTTGGCCGGGCCCGCCCATAGGTGTTAGATCGTGGCACCACCATCGGACTTTTTCATCCGGCCGAGCGGCAGGCTCCGCCCGTGCGGACGGCCGAGGATGTGAGAGGTTCGTTCCCCCGTGGGAAGGGAAGGAGCCGCGGTGGCTGAGGAGGGCCCGGGTCCCGGCGGGTTCCCGGCTGGGGGGACGACGCCCCGCACCCCAAGGGAACCGCCCCGGACCGTGGACGAGTCCGCCCGCGAGTCCGAGTACGCGGCGCGGCTGCTGCGCTTCCTGCGCGATCTGGCGCGGGCGCGCCGGCGCCCGTCCCGCGACCTGTCCGCGCACGACCACGTCAACTGGCTGTCCGAACTGCCCGGTGACGTCTACGTGGAGGCCGACGCGGGGCCCGGCGACGTCCTGTTCAGCGTCCCCGTCATCCCGCTGACGCCGCCGGTCGTGCTGGAGGAGTTCGACGGCTGGCTCGCGCTCCGCAACTGGTACCGGATCCTCCGCGACCTGGCCGGGCAGGAGGTGGTGCTCGCGACCGGCCTGCTCTCCTGGCGCCCGGCCGTCCACGACCATCTGCTGAACACGCCCGTGCGCATCGTCGTGGACGAGCGCACCGACCGCATCGACGTCGTCCTCGCCGGGCGCACGAGCCTGCGCGACCGGGAACTGCTGTCCGGCCATCCCGGCTACCGGCCCGCGGACCGGGTGTCGGACGCCGTCCGCGCCGGGCGGGGCTTCGGGCTGAACACCTCAGTCGGCGACGTGCTGCGCGAATGGTGCTCGGTCGCGCTGAACGCCCCCGCCGACTACCGCGAGGACTGGGCGCCCGACGCAGGCACGGCCCCTCCCGGCCCGTGCCTGCGGCTCGCGCCCGCCCTCGTCGTCCGCCCGCCGGGCCGCCGCGCCGTCGCCGACCACCACGCCCGGCTCCTCGGCCTCCTGTCCGGCGGTGTCCCCGAGGGGCTCGCGCGGCTCGTGTCGCCGTCCAGGAAGACGCACGTCATGCACGTCCCCGAGCGTGCGCCGGAGACCGTCCCGGACCTGCTCGCCGGCCTGCTCACCCGCGGCCACCGCGTCCTGGTCGCCACGTCCGGAGCCACCGCGTCGGGTGCGCTCCGCGCCGCGCTCCCGCCCGGCCTCGCCGGTCTCACGGTCGCCGACCCGGCCGTCGCGGGCGCCGCGGCGAACGAGATCCTCGCCCGCACCGGCGCCCCCGACGTGGACGCGCTGGCCGAGCAGGAGAAGGCCGCCGCTGCGCGGGTCGCCGAGATCGGCGAACGCCTCCGCGCCGGCGCCGGGCGGGAACCGGACGGGCCGCAGGAGCGGCAGCGCGCCGAAGCGCCCGACCTGGCGTGGATGCCGGTCCGCCCGGAGATGCCGCCGGGCCCGCCGATCTCCCGGTCCGAGGCCGCCGAACTCGTCGTCCTCCTCGCGGAGGAGACCGGCGAACGCAAGGCCCGTACCGCGCAGCGCGACGTCGACCCCGGCGCGCTGCCCAGCGCCGCCTACGTCCGCACGCTGATCGAGGCGGAGACCGCGGCGGCCGAACGCGCCGAGCGGTCCAAGACCGACCTGTCCCGCCGCCTGCGCGACACCGACGTCACCTTCCTCGCCCGCCTCGACGGCAACGCCTCCGTCGTCGCCGCCGCGCTCCGCGACCTCGGCCTGGACGGCGACCCGGGCGGCTGGAACCCCGCCGACCTCGCCGCCCAGGCGTTCGGCGACGCCCTCGCCGACCGCCGTCCCCTCATCTGGTCGCGGGTCGCCGAGATGACCGCCCGGGCCCAGTGGGCGGAGGGCGCCCTGGCGGAAATCGGCGGCCACAGCGTCGAACTCCCCGGCAACGCGGACCTGCGCGGCTTCGCCGCCGCCGCCCACGACCTGCGCGCCCACCTCGCCGGCGGCGGCACCCTCAAACGCGGCCCGCTGCGCTCCTCCGCGCAGCGCCAGGCCGAACCGCTCCTCGCCGGCGTGAAGGTCGACGGCGTCGCGCCCACCACACCGGAGCTGCTCGACCTCGTCCACACCGACCTCATGGTGCGGATCACCTGCCGCGAGCTGCAGTACGTGTGGGAGGCCGCCGGCATCTCCTTCCCGGCCGACCTCCCGCCCGCCGAACGCGTCGCCCGTTTCGTCCGCGCCCACGCCCGCCTCGCCCGCGTCCGCGACGCCATGGCCGCCGTGAACGAGACCAGGAAGCTCCTCGACCGCTCCGGCCTCGCCATCCCGCTCGCCCATCCGCACCAGTGGCACGGCTACGTCGCCGCCCTCCGCAACGCCCTGGAGGGCCTCGGCGTCAGCCGGGCCGCCGCCGACCTCGACGCCCTCCGCGACTCGATCGGCCCGGTCGACGACGACGATCCCGCCGAACTCCGGTCGGCCCTGGCCGCCATCGACGCCCGCGACGCCGCCGCCTACGGCCGCGCCCTCGGCGCCCTCGCCGAGGCCCGGCACGAGCGGTCCCGCCAGATCCGCTGCGAGGAACTCCTCGCCCGCGTCCGCGCCGCCCACCCCGACCTCGCCAACCTCATGATCGCCACCGACGGCGACGAGGTCTGGCACACCCGCACCCCGCGCTGGGACGAGGCCTGGGCCTGGGCCCGCAACGCGGGCCGGCAGACCGCCCCGGCCGAAGAACGCCTCCGCACCGCCCTGGCCGAGGCCGAGGAACGCCTCCGGGCCGTCCGCGCCGACCTCACCGCCGCCCGCGCCTGGGCCGCGGCCCTCGCCGCCGTCCCCGCGTCGCCCGCCGGCCCGTCCGACGTCGTCCCCGCCTGGATCCTCCCGCTGTGGCGCATCCCCGAGATGCTCCCGCCCGCCCCCGACTCCTTCGACGTCGTCATCGTGGACGGCGAGCACGAGGCCGGCGCCGAAGCCCTCTTCCTCCTCTGGTTCGCCCCCCGGATCATCCTCGTCGGCCCGCCCGGCCCGGACCTGCCGCCCCTGGAGGGCCCGCCCCCGTCCACCCTCCTCCCACGCCACCTCCACGGCGCGATAACCCCCACGACCGCCCTCTTCACCGCCCTGACGGCGGAGCCTCCGCCGGTCGGGGAACCCCCGGCGCCGGAGGTCCCGCCCACGGCCGCGGAATCCACGCGTCCCGCCGACACCGTCCCGGACCCGGGGATCCCCGCGTCCGGTTCGAACGCCCCGCCCCAGCGGCTGGACGCGCGGTCCCGGGACCCGCGAGCCGCCGCCGCGCCGCCGGAGCCGGCCGCGGCCCCGCCCGCACCGAGGCCCTCCAAGCGCGCCCCCAGCGTGCCTCCCGGTGGTGATCCGGCCCGACCCCCCGCGCCCTCGCACCGCGGCGACAGACCCGTGGCGGGCTCGGGCGTCCCGCCGCAGCGGCCGGACGTCCGCGATCCGCATGCTCCCGAGCAGGATCCCGGCACCGCGAAACCGGAGCCGGCGTCCTCGTCCCCCTCTTCGTCTTCGTCCCCGTCTCCGTCCGCGCCTCAGGCCGGCCCCGCCCTGCCGCCGCGCCGGCTGGACGCCCCGCGCTGGAACGCACGAGTTCCGGGCCAAGGTCCGAGCGGCCCGCCTCCGGAGCAGAAGCCGCCCGCCCGGCGTGGGGACCGCCCCGTGCCCGGCGCGGACGTTCCGCCCCGGCGGCCGGAGCACGACTCCGGTCCGGGTGCCGCGCCTCCTGAGCCGGGCCCGCCCGCACAGGGTCCCCGGGTACCGCCACGGCGGCTGGACGCTCCGGGCCGCGGACCCCGCACCGCCGGCCAAGGCGAACCGCAGCCTCCCGCGTCCCCCGCCCAGCCCTCGAACATTCCCGCGCTCTGGGGTAAGCCGGGTGGGCGGCCGGGAACGGAACCGCCGGCGCGGCCCGAGCCGCCGAAGCCGCCCGAGCCTCCGGCGCCGCCCGAGCCGCGGCCGGCCGATCCGGTGGCCAAGCCCACGCAGGTCAGACGGGGACAGTCGATCGTCAACTACAAGCGTCCCGAACTGGTGGAGATAGTCGGACGCATCGCCGCGCGCGAGCCGGATCTCTCGGACGAGCAGATCATCGAGCTGGTGAGCCGCCTCCTCGGCTGCCCGGAGGACGAGGCGCTCCTCGTCGGCGCCCGGCTCCGCTACGCCGTGGAGGCGTACCGGGAGCAGTCCGGCGACGCCTAGCGAGGCATGGGAATAGAGCATTCCGTTCTGATACACTGGAACGGAACAGTTCGTTCTCTCGTTGGGACCGTGATGCGGATACTCGATCGCCGGACGCTGAACCGTGCGGCCCTGGAACGGCAGCTCCTCCTGAAACGCTCCCCCATGCCTGCTCGCGATGCGGTCGCACGGCTCGTCGCGATCCAGGCGCAGGAGATCAACATGCCCTACTTCGGCCTGTGGACGAGGCTGGCCGGCTTCCGCCAACGCGAACTCACCGACCTGATGACCGGCCGATCCGTCGTGCGAGGGTCGATCCTCCGCGGGACGCAGCACATGGCGCTCGCCGAGGACTACCTGTGGCTCCGTCCCCTCATGCACGACAGCATCCTGCGCGGACGGCAGGCCGCGTTCGGGCGCGTGACCAAGGACTGGGACCTCGACGAGCTGGCCGCCGAAGCCCGCAGGCTCCTGAACGGCCGGACCCTCACCCGCCCCGAGCTGGCCCGGAACCTCACCGAACTCTGGCCCGGCCGCGACAGGCAGGCCCTCGGCTGGTCCGCGCAGGCGCTGCTCCCGATCGTCCACCCGCCGCCCAGCGGCACCTGGAACACCGGCGGCGCCACCCCGTTCGCCCTGGCGGAGGAGTGGATCGGCAAGCCCCTCCACGACACCGCCCCCGGCCGCCTGATCCGCCGGTACCTCGCCGCGTTCGGGCCCGCGTCGGTCAAGGACTTCCAGATGTGGTCCGGCCTGCGCCGCATGGACGCCGCCTTCGCGGAACTCCGCCCGACCCTGGAGGTCTACAAGGACGAGAACGGCGTGGAACTCTTCGACCTCCCCGACACGCCCCTCCCGGACCCCGGCGCCCCCGCCCCCGTCCGCTTCCTCCCCTACTTCGACAACCTGATCCTCGCCTACGCCGACCGCACGCGCCTGATGACGGACGAGCAGCGCAAGGCCGTCTGCGTGGGCGCGACGACGAACCCCACGCTCCTCATCGACGGGCGCGTCCACGGCATCTGGACGCTGAAGCACGACAGGAAGGCCGGGCGCGCCGACCTGACCATCGACCTCTTCGCGCCCCTCCCCGACGAGCAGGCCGTCGAAGACGAGGCCGCCCGCCTCCTCGGCTTCGCCGCCCCCGACGCCGTCCACACCGTCCGCGCCACCCTCAAGCCCTGACGCGCTCCACGGCGCCGTGGTGACGCTCGTCCACCGACCGGTGGGGCCGGTCGTCCATGCGAAAGACGAACGGCCTTGGCGAATCCGCACGCTCATGTCGGAGGATGTCTGTACAAAGGTCTGCGTGAGCGACTGGGGCGAGGCGGCGTTGGCGCGGTTGCGGGCGGCCGTCGCCCGGGGCGACGGGGCCGCCGGGCTGGCGGCGCTGGAGGGGCGGCCGCTCGAACCGGTCCTGCAGTACGCGGGCGACGTGCTCGTCGCGGCACGGGGGCTGCCCGGGGCCGATGCGCTCGCGGGGGCCTGCGCCGATGCGCTGCGGTGCCGTGGGCGTCCCGGCGACGCCGAGCTGGCCGACGAGATCGAAGGCCGCTCGGAGCTCTCCCCGCTTCCCGTCGACCTGGGCGCCGTGGCGGCGGCGATGGACGACGGCCTCCAGGTTCTCGACCTGGAGCGCGGCGACGTCCTGCCGGCCGGCGAGGTCGAGGGGCTGCCGATCCCGCCGGCCGCCCTGCCCGAGGGGGAGGACGCCCGGCGGGGCGCGGCACGCGGATGGCTGGCCGGTCAGGGGTACCGCGCCGTGCCTCGCCGCCTCTAGGAGCCGGGGCGGACCAGCGGGAACGGGATCGTCTCGCGGATGCTGCGGCCCGTGAGGGTGATCATGAGGCGGTCGATGCCCATGCCCATGCCGCCCGCCGGGGGCATCGCGTACTCCAGGGCGCGCAGGAAGTCCTCGTCCAGCTCCATCGCCTCGGGGTCGCCGCCGGCGGCCTGGAGCGACTGCTCGGTGAGCCGCTTGCGCTGCAGGATGGGGTCGATCAGCTCGGAGTAGGCGGTGCCGAGTTCGAGGCCGAAGACGATCAGGTCCCATTTCTCGGCGAGGCGCGGGTCGGCGCGGTGCGGGCGGGTGAGCGGGGACGTCTCGGCCGGGTAGTCGCGGACGAACGTGGGCGCAGTCAGGCCCTCTTCGACCAGCGCCTCGAACAGCTCCTGGACGATCTTGCCCTGACCCCACTGCGGGTCGAAGTTCAGGCCGTGGCGTTCGGCGAACGACCGGGCGGCGGAGAGGGGCGTGTCGGGGGTGACCTCCTCCCCGAGCGCCTTGGAGACGGACTCGTAGACGGTGATCTCCTGCCAGGGTTCGGCGAGGTCGTACTCCACCCCGTCGCGGACGATCACGGTGGTGCCGAGGGCGGCGCGGGCGGCGTCCACGACCAGGGAGCGGGTCAGGGCGGCCATCGTGTCGTAGTCGCCGTACGGTTCGTAGGCCTCCAGCATCGTGAACTCGGGGTTGTGCTTGGGGGAGACGCCCTCGTTGCGGAAGTTGCGGTTCAGCTCGAACACGCGGCCGACGCCGCCGACGAGGAGGCGCTTCAGGTAGAGCTCGGGTGCGATGCGCAGGTAGAGCTGCATGTTGTAGGCGTTGATGCGGGTGGTGAACGGGCGGGCGGTGGCGCCGCCGTGGACGGGCTGCAGCATCGGCGTCTCGACTTCGAGGTAGCCGCGTTCGCGGAGGCCGTCGCGGACGGCGGCGACGGCGTCGCCGCGCATCCGGAGCATCCGGCGGGCCTCGTCGTTGACGATGAAGTCGACGTACCGCTGCCGGACGCGGGCCTCCGGATCCGACAGCCCGGAGCGCTTGTTCGGCAGCGGCCGCAGGCACTTGGCGGTGAGCCGCCACGAGGATGCCAGGACCGACAGCTCACCGCGCCGGGACGTGACGACCTCGCCCTCCACGCCGACCTGGTCGCCGAGGTCGATCAGCGTCTTCCACTGGTGCAGGGACTCCTCGCCGAGCGCGTCGGCGGTCAGCATCACCTGCAGGTCGGCGGTCTCGTCCCGCAGGGTGACGAAGATGAGGCGGCCGTGTTCGCGGGCGAGGACGACGCGTCCCGCGATCGCCACGCGGTGGTCCGTGCGGGTGTCCGGCGCGAGGCCGGGGAAGCGCGAGCGGACGTCGGCGGCGAAGTCGGTGCGTTCGCAGCCGAGCGCGTAGGGCTCCATCCCGGCGGCGCGGATCTGGTCGAGCTTGGCGTGCCTGACGCGTTCCTGCTCCGACAGCCGGCGCTGCGGCGCGCGGGCCACGTCGGCGGCCTCCTCGATCCGCTGGATCTCGTCGACGAGGCCGGCGGAAGGGACCATGGCGGCGGCCCGGTCCAGCTTGGGACGGTTCAGGTTCGGCAGGAACCCCTCGGCGCGGGCGTAGGCGAGGCCCAGCCGGACGAGGTGACGGCCCTGCATGTAGCAGATGTAGCGGGGACGCCAGTGGGGCAGGTACTTGGCGTTCGACAGGTACAGCGATTCGAGCTGCCAGAACTTCGACGCGAACGACAGGAACCGGTAGTACAGCCGCGAGACGGGCCCGGCGCCGATCTGGGAGCCGCGCGCGAACGCGGCGCGCAGCATCGCGAAGTTCAGCGAAAGCTGCTGCGCGCCGACGGCGGCGGCCTTCTCGGCGAGCTTGGCGACCATGTACTCGTTCAGCCCGTTCTCGGCGAGCCGGTCGCGGCGCATCAGGTCCAGCGACAGCCCGGCACGCCCCCAGGGGACGAAGCTGAGCAGCCCGCGCAGCTCGCCCTCGGCGTCGAACGCCTCGACCATGACGCAGCGGCCGTCGGTCGGGTCGCCGAGGCGGCCGAGGGCCATGGAGAAGCCGCGTTCGGTGTCCTCGCCGCGCCACGCGTCGGCGCTGCGGATGAGCTTGGCCATCTCCCAGGCGGGGATCTGCGAGTGCCGCCGGATCCGCACCGAGTACCCGGCCCGCTCGACGCGCCGGACGGCCTGGCGGACCTGCCGCATCTCGCGTCCGTCCAGGTTGAAGTCGGTGAGGTCGACGACGGCCTCGTCGCCGAGTTCCAGCGCGTCGAACCCGTGCCGGCGGTAGATGTGCGCGCCGCGTTCGCCGACGCTGACCGCGCCGGGGATCCAGGCGTGGGCGCGGCACTCCTCCAGCCACGCCTCGATCGCCTGGTCCCACGATTCGGGGTCGCCGAGCGGGTCGCCGCTGGCCAGGGAGACCGAACCCTCCACCCGGTAGGCGATCGCCGCCTTACCGTTCGGTGCGACCATGACGTCCTTGTCGCGGCGCAGCGCGAAGTAGCCGAGGGAGTCCTGGTCGCCGTACTCGGCGAGCAGCGCGCGCGCCGCCAGCTCCTCCTGGGGGCTCAGGACGGGGTCCTGGCGGCCCGGCCGGAACATCGCCCAGAACGTGGCGATCAGCAGCCCGGTCCCGAGGACCCACAGGATCGCGTCGACCCAGAACGGCACGTGGACGTCGATCGGCTTGCCCGTCACGCGCGGCCCGAGGACGGTCTGGGAGACCGCGTAGAGCGGCTGCGTCCAGAAGGCGCCGCTGTGGTCCCGGTCGGTGAGGGTGACGAGGAACGTGCCGATTCCGCAGGTCACGACCAGGAGGCTGGTGAAGACGAGGCTGGCGAGCCGGCGGTTGGCGCGGTCGGGCAGCGTGGTGAACTGCCCTCGCGCGCTGATCAGCAGGGCGAGGACGGCGAGGTAGACGGCGGCGGTGACGATCAGGCCGACGGGGGTGCCCTTGTCGGGGTTGAGAACGGTCGTCAGGACCGCGGTGACGCCGAGCGCCGTCGGCAGGCAGAAGATCAGGACGAGGATCCGCCAGGCGGCCTTCTTGCGCCGCCGGATGCCCATCGACAGCAGGATCCACATGAGGCCGATGGGCACGCTCGGGAACCAGCCGAGATACCCGATCCAGCGCAGTGCCCAGATATCGGCTATCTCGAGGATGAGACCATAGGAGACCCATGCGAGCAGTGACAGGATCCCGGAGAGACGGGTGTACCAGAAGAAGATCGTCGGGGCGGACTGGATCAGCCGCCCCCATTCGCCCCGCAGGCCGCCCCCGCCTCGCGGGTCCTTCGCCGCCGCCGCCCCCCGGTCGCCGCGCGGTGTGGTCCTGTCGTTCGTGGCGGGGTCATCAGTCGCGGATGTCACGTCCACCATGCTTCCGTCCGTACGGGTGCGTCCTGCGGCGAACCTCGGCGTGACGCCGGACGTCGTACGGGTAGGGGGATGTGGCTTGCAAGCTCGGTCCAAGGTTGTCAGCAAAAGTCGATATGGTCGCGGATATGCCAAGTGAACCCACCGGTGAGCGATTGCTCGCCCGCCGTTACCGACTGGTGACCCAGGTCGGCCGGGGCGGAATGGGGACGGTCTGGCAGGCACACGATGAGGTCCTCGGTCGTGATGTCGCGGTGAAGGAGGTCATCCTCCCGCATGGTCTCACCGATGAGGAACGCGCCGTCCACCATAAGCGCACGTTCCGTGAGGCCCGCACCGCGGCGCGGCTCGGCCATCCCGGCGTCGTCACCGTCTACGACGTCGTCGAGGAGGACGACCGGCCCTGGATCATCATGGAGCTCATCAAGGCGCGCTCCCTGGACCAGGTGATCAAGCAGGACGGGCCGCTGGAGACCCGCCGCGCCGCCGAGATCGGCCGGCAGATGCTCGCCGCGCTGCACGCCGCGCACGACGCCGGCGTCCTGCACCGCGACGTGAAGCCCAGCAACGTGCTCATCACGGGCACCGGCCGGATGGGCGAGCGCGCCGTGCTCACCGACTTCGGCATCGCGACCGCCTCCGGCGACGCCACCCTCACCCAGACCGGGCTGGTCATGGGCTCGCCCGCCTACATCGCGCCCGAACGCGCCCGCGGCCGGGTCGCCGGCCCCGCCTCCGACCTGTGGTCGCTCGGCGTCACCCTCTACGCGATGATGAACGGCAAGTCGCCGTTCGAGCGGTCCGAGCCGATGGCGGCGCTGGTCGCGGTGATCTCCGACGAGCCCGACCCGCCGCAGAACGGCGGCCGGCTCAACCCGGTCATCGACGGGCTGCTGCGCAAGAACCCCGACCAGCGGATGGACGCGATCGAGGCCGGTGCCCTGCTGGACGAGATCGTCCGCCAGGAGACCGTCGACACGCAGCGCACCATGGCGGTCGAGTTCTCCATGGACGAGCTTCCCGGCGCCCAGCAGGCGGCTCCGCCCCCGGGAGCGAACGAGCCGGGATCGCGCGGGCCGGGATCGTATGGGGCGCAGCCGTACGCGGAGGCGTACGCCGAGCCCTACCCGGAGACGTACGCGCCCGACCAGCCGGTCCCCGCAGAGATGGACGACCCCGGCGGCGCCACGAGCGTCGACCCGGTCCGTGCGGCAGGTCCGGAGGCGCCCGAAGCCCGCCCGGACCAGCTGACCAGCTTCGACATCCCGGCCGGCAAGGCCGCCAGGCCCGGCAAGAGAGGCGGGCCCGGCAAGAAGGACGGGTCCGGCAGGAAAGACGGGCCCGGCGAGGGAGGCGGCACCGGCGGCGGAGGCGGCGCGAAGGCCGGCCCCGGCGAGACGGCGCCCGACCCGGACCGCGTCTCGTCCTGGCGTTCCGGCCCGCGGACCGAGCCCACCGGCGGCGCCGTGCCCTCGGCCCACGGGTCGCTGAGCCACGGCGCCCTGAAGCGCGGGCCGTCCGGTCATGCCGGTCCAGATCACGGGGGCCCCGGTCACGGGACCGCGACGCACTTCCCGCCGACGACGCACGCGACCGCGCGCCCGGCCCTGGCCTCCAACCGGAACGTGCTGATCATCGCCGTGGTGGTGCTGATCGTCATCGTGGTCGTCGCGAGCATCGCGCTCGCCAACGGCGGCGGCGACGGGAAGAAGGCCCGCAACGAGGGCGCCACGACCCCGGTGACCGCCGGCCGCACCTCGTCCGCCTCCACGACCTCCGCGTCGCCCAGCGGCACGCCGAGCGCGGGGCTCCCCGCCGGCTTCACGATGCACAAGGACCGCAGCGGCTACTCCGTGCCCGTCCCGGAGGGCTGGAGCGGGCCGGAGCGCGACAAGGGCGGCGACTTCTTCTACTCGCCCGACCGCAAGGTCTACATCCAGATCGACCAGACCGACGACCCGGGCGACAGCGCGATCGACGACTGGCGGCGGCAGGAGCGCGGCGGCTCCGGCTGGCCCGGCTACAAGCTGATCGGGATCGAGCCGACCGGCGACGAGCCGCCCGTCCCCGACACCGGCGACGGCGACGACTCCGCGGACTGGGAGTTCACCTTCGCCGGCGCCGGCGGCCGCCGGCAGCACGTCCTCAACCGGGGGTTCGTGACGGACGGGCACGGCTACGCCATCCTGCTGCGCGCCCCCGACAAGGAATGGGACAAGGTGTTCTCCGACCTCCAGCCGGTCTACCGGTTCTTCGAACCCGCGGAAGACTGATGGAAGGCCGTGTCCTGGCGGGCCGGTACCGGCTCGTGTCCGTGGTCGGACGTGGCGGCATGGGCACGGTCTGGCGCGCCCGCGACGAGACCCTCGACCGGGACGTCGCGGTGAAGGAGGTCGTCCTGCCCGCCGGGCTGAGCGACGGCGAGCGCGACAACCGGCACCGCCGGACGCTGCGCGAGGCCCGTGCCTCGGCGCGGCTGAACCATCCGGGCGTCGTGACCGTACACGACGTCGTGGACGAGGACGACCGGCCATGGATCGTCATGGAGCTGGTACGGGCCCGCTCTCTCCAGGACATCGTGGACGAGGACGGGCCGCTGCCGCCCGGCCGCGTCGCGACGATCGGGCGGCAGATCGTTGGCGCGCTGCGCGCCGCGCACGCGATCGGCATCCTGCACCGGGACGTCAAGCCCGCCAACGTGCTCGTCGCGGACGACGACCGGGCGGTCCTCACCGACTTCGGCATCGCGCAGATGGCGGGGGACGCGACGCTCACCGGCACCGGCCTGATCATCGGGTCGCCCGCGTACATGTCGCCGGAGCGGGTGAACGGCGACCCGGCGATCCCCGCGTCCGACCTGTGGGCGCTCGGCGCCACCCTCTACGCGGCGACCGAGGGCAAGGCGCCGCACCACCGCAGCGACGCGATGGCCGTCCTCGCCGCGGTGATGACGCAGGACGTCCCGCCGCCGAGGAACGCGGGCCCGCTCGCCCCCGTCCTCACCGGCCTGCTGGAACGCGACCCGGTCCGGCGGCTGAGCGGCGACCGCGCCGAGGAGGCCCTGAAGGCGATCGCGTCCGGGCACGCCGCCGGCCTCGCCGCCGCGCAGCTCGCGTCGAGCGAGGCGACGTCGGTGGACCCGGCCGCGGACGCCGCCGCAAGGTCCGCGGCCACGACATGGGAAGCCGCCGCGCCGCCGCCCGTCCCAGGACCGGTCCCCGACATGACCGCGCAGTACCCGCCGGGCTCGGGAGACCAGTGGACGGCGCCCGGGTACGCCCCGCCCGGGTACGCGCCGCCAGTGCCGCCCGCCGCGTCCGGAACGAAGCGGAGACGGTCGGTCGTGCCGCCGATCCTCGCCGGGGTCGTCGTGGCGACGGCGATCCTGGCGGCGGCCGGCTTCCTGCTGTGGCCGGACGGCACGTCCGGCGGCGAACCCGACGCGTCCCGCCGGCCGACGACCGTCGCGAAGGAGCCCACGCCGGACGCGCCCACCGCGCCGGCCACGTCCTCCGCCTCGTCGGGCGGCCCGGTCCGGACGCCTCTCCCGGACGGCCTGGTCAAGGCGGGCGGCCCCGGCTTCACGATCGGCGTCCCGCGCGGCTGGCAACGTACCGTGCGGGGCAACAGCACCATCTGGACCGACCCCGCGAGCAGCGCCTACGTGCAGGTCGACCGGACACCCTGGACGGGCGACCCGTACGAGCACTGGCTGGTCTGGGAGCGTCAGGCCATCGCCGATGGGAAGCTGGCGGACTTCAACCGGGTCTCGATCACCCGCACGACCGTCGCCGGCGTGCCCGCCGCCGACATCGAGTTCACCTGGTCCCGCAGCGACGGCGCCGCCCGGGCGCGCGACCGCGGGGTGATCTACCAGGGCAGGCCGTACGCCGTGGTGGTCGCGGTTCCCGCGTCCCAGTGGAACGAGAACGAGGCACTCGTGAAGAATGTGCTCGACACGTTCCGTCCCTCCGGGGTGGGATGACCGACAGGGGGACCCTCTAGCCATGGCACAGGCACGTCTGCTCGGTAACCGCTACCGGCTCGACTCGGTGGTCGGCCGTGGCGGCATGGGAACCGTGTGGCGCGCCTTCGACGTGATGCTCGACCGCGAGGTCGCGGTCAAGGAGGTCCTGCTGCCGCCGGGCCTCAGCGACTCCGAGCGCGCCGTCCTGTACGAGCGGACGTTCCGGGAGGCGCGGGCGTCGGCGCGGCTGAACCACTCCGGGGTGGTGACCGTCCACGACGTGGTGGAGGAGTCGGACCGGCCGTGGATCGTGATGGAGCTGGTCCTCGCCCCGTCCCTCCAGGACCTGCTCGACCGGGGCCCGATGGAGCACCGCCGGGTCGCCGACATCGGGCTGCAGATGCTCGGCGCGCTCCGGCACGCCCACGAGAAGGGGATCCTGCACCGCGACGTCAAGCCCAGCAACGTTCTGATCACCGACGCGGGCCGGGTCGTGCTCACCGACTTCGGCATCGCGCAGGTGGAGGGCGACGCCACCCTCACGCAGACGGGCCTGGTCATGGGCTCGCCCGCCTACATTCCGCCGGAACGGGCGCAGGGTGAGCGCGCGGTGCCGGCGTCCGACCTGTGGGCGCTGGGCGCGACCATGTACGCGGCGGTGGAGGGCCGCTCACCCTACGAGCGGTCGGACGCGATGTCGTCGCTGCAGGCCGCGCTGACCGAGCCGGTCCCGCCGGCGCGCAACGCCGGGCCCCTCACGCGGGTGCTGGACGGGCTGCTGGCGCGGGAGCCGGTGAACCGGATGACGGCCGCGCAGGCGCATCCGCTGCTCACCCAGGTGGCGAACCTGCCTCCGCCGCCCCCGCCGCACTCGTTCCGCCAGGTCCCGCAGTCGGCGGGTGAGACGGTGACGGACGATCCGTCCGGTCTCTACCGGCCGGGCGGCGGGGCCGACGACGCGTCGGAGACCGTGCTCGACCCGGACGAGCTGGACGCGGTCACCCGCCGAGACCCGGGCGAGCCGGAACCGATCACCCGCGACGACCCCGGTAAGTTCAGCGCCCCCGGTCAATTCGGCGGTCCCGGTCCCGGTTCCGGTCCCGGTCCCGGGCTCGGTCAGGGGCGGGGCCCCGGGCGGGGACTGAACGACAGCGGCTCGGCGTACGCGCCCCCGCCGCCTCCCGGTCACGATCCGGGGGCGCGGACGTTCCTGGAGACCGAGTGGGCGCCGCCGCCGTCCGGGTCGCAGCCGTCTCGGCAGGGCCTCCCCGCGCAGACCCCGCCGCCGTGGGAGCAGCCGCAGCAGTACACGAACTGGCAGCAGCCCCCGCCGCCGCCCGTCCACGACCCGAGGGGCGACCGGGTGGAGCGCCGCAAGACGGTCGTGGTCGTCACGATCGCGGTGATCCTCGTCGTGGCGGCCGTGCTCGCGGGCGCGTTCATCCTGCGCGGCAAGCTGAGGACCGACAGCGGGGCCGAGGTAGCGGTGGTCCAGACCCGGTGACCCCGTCAGCCGCCGGCCGACAGGGCGTCCAGCGCGAGCCGCAGGTCGGCGACGTGGTCGTCGAGGTCGTCGGCCGGCTCGCCGGAGCGTATCCGGGCCGCGGCGTCCTCGACCCGCTGGAGGCGCTCGTCCAGGGCGGACAGGAACCGGTCGCAGCCCGTCAGGGCATCGCCGCCCTCGCCCTGGAGGGTCTGCCGCAGCAGCTTCGCCTGCCGCTGCAGCTCCAGGTTGCGGCGGTGCAGGTCCACGAAGACCGAGACCTTGGCGCGCAGCAGCCACGGGTCGAACGGTTTGGTGAGGTAGTCCGCCGCGCCGGCCTCGTACCCTTGGAACGCCTGCTCGCCGGACGCCCCGCCCGCGGTGAGGAAGATGATCGGGATGTCGCGGGTCCGCGGCCGGGACTTGATGTGCCGCGCGGTCTCGAACCCGTCCATCTCCGGCATGACGACGTCGAGCAGGATCAGCGCGAAGTCGTCGTTCAGCAGCTCCTTGAGCGCCGCCTGACCGGAGGTGACCGGCACGACGTCGACCGGGAGGGCGTCGAGGACGGCCGCGAGGGCGGTCAGGTTCTCCTGCCGGTCGTCGACGGCCAGGATCCTCGTGTCGTTCGGCACCGGACTCCTTCGCGTCCATGACGGCCTGTGCCGTCCACCCTGCCATGACCCAGCGGACGACAACAGTGAATCGCCCCAGAGTAAGAATTTCTAGGGCAGCCAGCCGGGTTTGACCAGCCCGGACTCGTAGGCGAACACCACGAGCTGGGCGCGGTCGCGGGCGTTGAGCTTCACCATCGTCCGGCTGACGTGGGTCTTCGCGGTCGCCGGGCTGACCACCAGGCGGGTCGCGATCTCCTCGTTCGACAGCCCCTCGCCGACCAGCGCCATGACCTCCCGCTCCCGCTCGGTGAGCGCGTTCAGCCGCGGCGACGGCGCGGGCTCCTTGGCCCGCGCGGCGAACTCGGCGATCAGGCGCCTCGTCACGCTGGGCGACAGCAGCGCGTCCCCGTCCGCGACGGCCCGCACCGCGTGGATCAGCTCCACCGGCTCGGTGTCCTTGACCAGGAACCCGCTCGCGCCGCCGCGCAGCGCCTCGAACACGTACTCGTCCAGCTCGAACGTGGTGAGGATCACGATCTTGACGCCGTCGAGCCGGTCGTCGGCGGCGATCCGCCGGGTGGCCTCCAGGCCGTCCAGGCCCGGCATCCGGATGTCCATCAGGATGACGTCGGGACGCAGCCGGCGCGCCTGCGCCACCGCCTCCTCGCCGTCGCTCGCCTCCCCGACGACCTCGATGTCGGGCTGCGCGTTCAGCAGCGCCTGGAATCCGGCCCGGACCAGCACCTGGTCGTCGGCCAGCATGACCTTGATGATCGAGCCGTCCTCATCCGGCGCACCACCAGAGACCCGCATGTTCAGCCCTTCCGAGGGTGAGAATGGCTCATTGCGTACCCTTTCCGGGCGCCGTGCCTTCCGCGGCGTCCCGCGTGCCGGACGTGCCGTCCGGCTCCTCGGTCAGGGGCAGGCGCGCGTGCACCCGGAAGCCGCCGCCGGGCCGCGGCCCCGCGTCGAACGCGCCGCCGAGCGCCGCCGCCCGCTCCCGCATGCCCCTGATCCCGCTGCCGGCCGGATGGTCGTCCAGAAGGGACACCCCCTGGCCGTCGTCCTCGACCCGCACCACGATCTCGTGTTCACCGTAGGCGATGTGGACCCGCGCCGTCACCGGGCCCGGCCCGGCATGGCGGGTCACGTTCGTCAGCGACTCCTGGACGATGCGGAACGCGGCGAGGTCGGTGCCCGCGTGCAGCGGACGGCGGTCCCCGGTGATCTCCACCTCGACCTGCAGGCCGGCGGAGCGGGCGCGGGCCGCCAGGTCCTCCAGCCGGTCGAGGCCGGCGGTGGGAGCCCGGGGCGCGCTCTCGCCCTGCGACCGCAGCGCGCCGATCACCCCGCGCATCTCGGTCAGCGCGTCCTTGCTGGCGTCCTTGATGGCGGCGAGCGCCGTCCGGGCCTGCTCGGGGTTCTCGTCCATCAGGTGCAGCGCCACCCCCGCCTGCACGTTGATCATCGAGATGTTGTGGGCGAGGACGTCGTGCAGCTCGCGGGCCATCCGCAGCCGCTCCTCGCTGGCCTGGCGGCGTTCCTCCTCGGCGCGGATGCGGGCCGTCTCGGCGGCGCGCTGCCCGCGCATCCGGATCAGCTCGGCGGTGACGAGCACCACCAGGGCCCAGCCGGTGACGAACGTCGCGCCGACGAGGGTCGGCTCCTCCACCGGGAACGCCCCGCCGGACCCGCGTTCGGCCGCCGGGACGCCGATCAGGGACGTCAGGCCGAGGTAGGCGGCGAGGGCGATGCCCGTCCCGGCCCAGGTGACCAGCCGGTGCCCGGCGACGATCGCCGCCAGCATCGCGACGACGAGGGAGAACATCACCGGGCCGTAGGTGTAGGCGCGCAGCAGGTAGAGGGCCGTCACCGCCGCGGTCGCGCCGAGCGTGAACACCGGGTGCCGGCGGCGCAGCAGGAGCAGCGCCGGGCCGGCCAGGAGGAGACCGAATCCGAGCGCGTCCAGATCGGTGTGGCCGATGTCGGGTCCGCCGCCCTCCGCCCACGGCGGGCCGGACGGTTCTCCGGTCGCGTCGCCTCCGGGCTCGCCGCCGTGCTGTGCGCCGAGCGACCCGAAGATCTGGAAGACCGCGAGGAGGGCCGGGACGACCCACACCGGCCACAGGGCGGGACGCGGCCAGTGCGGCCGGACCGGGCCGTGTGCGCTGCTCATGACTGCACGTTAAGTCATCGGGATCCGGACGCACGTCGGCCGTGGGGAGTGCGCGCCGCTACTCCCCGGGACGTAGCAGGAAGGCCGGTTCAGGGCGTCCAGCGGACGGGCAGGTACTCGAAGCCGTGGCGGGCGCTCGACCGCAGCGTCACCGGCTCACCCGCGAGCTGCGGCGTTCCCGGTCGTTCCAGGAGCGCGGCCAGGAGGGCGCGCAGATGCACGCGGGCCAGCCGTGCACCCAGGCAGGCGCGGTACCCGAACCCGAAACAGAGATGGGACGGGCCGCCCTTGAGGAATCGCTCCGGAACGAACTGCTCCGGCTCCGGGAACACGTCGCCGTCGTAGTTCGCGGAGACGAGCCAGAGCGTGACGCGCTCACCGGCGAGCAGCGGCACGCCGCCGACGACGGTGCCGCGCCGCACGGTGCGCCAGACCTGCAGAACGGGCGTCCACCAGCGCAGCATCTCCTCCACCGCGCTGTCGACGAGCCTCTCGTCGGACCGTTCCTCCCGCAGCAGGGCGTACTGCGCGGGGTGGCGGAGCAGCGCGTAGAGACCGCCCGCGAGGGTGTTCCGCACCGTTTCGGGAAGCTCCCGGGCGACCTCGCCGACGAAGTCCACCGAGTCCCGGCGGGGGATGCGGGCGATCATCGCCCGGGCCGGGGGATCCATGTCGATGAGCGCGGCATCGTGCACGCCGCCGGGCACGGGCTCCCCGGACGGTCCTCCGCCGTCAGAGAGCGCGCCGTCAGAGAGCGCGCCGTCGGAGATCGCGCCCTCCGGGATCTCACCGTCCGGGATCTCGCCGATCATGGGCCCGTGCAGGATGCCGTCCCCCTGCGGGGAGAACAGTTCGGGGTGCATGAGGGCGTGGTGGACGTCCGCGTACCGCAGCACCGCCCAGGCGCCCGGCCGTCCGGCCATGCGGCCGTCGAGCCACACCACGGGCGTTCTCGCCCGGAGCCGTTCGAACCGGTCGTGCGGGACCCCGCGGGCATAGGTGTCCGCGCGGTCGAGGGCCCCGGCGTCGTGGATGGGCGTCGCGCCTCGCCGTTGAGGCATGGGAACCTCCTTCCAGGCGGACGCTAACGCGTCCCGGCCGAACCCTAAAGGTCCGGATTCGGCCGTCCCCCGGCCCGTCGCCCCGCGAAACCGCGGGACGAGCCCCGTAGATCCCGCTCACCGCGGCCCGGCGGCGCACCGCGCTCAGCCCGCGAGCCACTCCCCGGTTTCCACGCTGACCAGGCCGTTCCTGGCCGCCTCGATCACGGCCTCCCGCTGTGAGTGCACGCCGAGCTTGCTCAGCACGCTCTGCACATGGCTGCGCGCCGTGCTGCGCGTCACCCCCATCGCCTTCGCCAGCGCCTGCGTCGACTCGCCGCGCACCAGGCGGGTCAGCACCTCGCGTTCACGCGGGGTCAGGAACTGCGCGACCTGCTGCGCCTGGTTGCGCGGCCGCGCCGGCCCGCGCCGCGTCACCTGATCGGCGACGACCTCGCCGTCCGCGACCCGGCGCAGCACGGTGAGGATGTCGCCGGCCTGCTGGCCCTTGTGGGCGAACCCGCGCACGCCCATCGCGATCCCGGCGTCCAGGACCGGCTGCTCAAGGAACCCGGTGAGGACGACGAAGTCCGTGCGCGGGGAGGCCGCCCGCAGCCTCGGCATCCAGTCGAGCGCCGTCCCGGACGGGAACTGCAGGTCGATCAGGCAGATGTCGGGCTGCCCGGCCCGCAGCGCGGGCAGCGCGTCCGCGGGGGAGTAGGTCACCCCGACGACGCTGTGCCCGGCGTCCGCCAGCACCAGCGACAGCGACTCGGCGAAGACCGCGTGGTCGTCGCAGATGATCATTCTCATGGGTGGCGCCGCCAGTCGTCGGCGTCGGGGTCGCCGGCCGGACTGGGGACCGCGGCCAGGGGCGGCGCCGTGTCCGGCGGCGGCGCCGCGGGCAGCCGCATCCGCACCCGCGCGCCGCCCATCTCGCAGGTACGGATCTCCAGGCCGCCGCCGTGGCCGGAGATGAGGTCGTGGACGATGCCGAGCCCGAGCGACGCGAGCCCGCCGCGCGGCCGGCCGTGCGCCGCCCCGCCCGGACGCGTCTCCCAAACCGCGCCGAACCCGGGCCCGTCGTCGTCGACCTGGATGACGATCCAGCCCCGGTCCGTCTCGACCCGCACGTCCACCCGCCGCTGCGCGACGCGGCACGCGTTGTCGAGGACGTTGCGGACCGCGCGCCACAGCGCGACCGGATCCATGTGCGCCCAGGCCTCACCGCCGGTGAAGCACACCTCGTGCCGGGTGGCGAGACGCATCCCGGTGACGACCTCGGCGGTGAGCTCGTCGACCCGGATGCGCTCCGGGCCGGGCAGCGGCCGGCAGTCGTCCTTGTCCCGCCCGTCGTCCTCGTCGAGCCGCCGCAGAAGGTGGTCGAGCCACCGGGTCTCGCCGAGGATCTGCTCGACTCGGGCCCGGCTGCCGTCGCCGACGTCCTCCGCGACGACGACGGCGGAGGCGAGCATGATGATCGTGCCGAGCTCGTGCCGGATGTCGTGCCGCAGCCGCCTCCGCCACAGGACGTCCTCCCCGTGGCCGGCGGCCGCCCCGCCCGGCTCGCCGGAGTCCCTCCGCGGACCCGACTCCGCGAGCGTCCCCACGCCCGCCGGAGACGACCGAGACCGCCCGTTGTCCATGAGAACCCCCGTCAGTTATTCCAGCACCGCCTTAGACGGTCACCCCTGCGACCTGGGGATGTCCAGAGAATTGACCACAACAGACCAGCCCATGTCCACTTCTGGACATTCACTTGAGTGGCGCAAACTTTTCCCATTGTCAGCGCGTCTCAACGTGGATAGTCGATTTCTGCCGCCCGCATTTCTTTCATGCCTACGGCGTAGATGCTTTGCGCATTCCTGCGGGTGTGCCGGCGCGCCCGCCGGGAGACAGTCTCCACATGCCGAAGGTCACATTTCTCGGACATGCGGGGGTGGCGGTGGACGCTGCCGCGTTCCACCTGCTCGCGGACCCGTGGCTCGCCCCGTCGGGGGCCTTTCTCGGAGCCTGGCACCAGTATCCGAGGAACGATCACCTCGATGTCGCCTCGTTGCTGGACGCCGACTGGGTCGCGGTCTCGCACGAGCATCTAGATCATTTCGACCCATGGGTCATCGACCGGCTTCCGGCCCGGACCCGAATCCTCATTCCGCGCTATCCGGGACCGGCCTTCCGGGAACGGATGCTCGCCGCGGCGGGCGGCCGCCAGGTAATCGAGTTGACGGCGTGGGAGAAATTCCCGCTCGACAATCAGGGCTCCTGGATCACCGCGATTCCGGAACTCTCGCCGATGTGCCATGACGCCGCCTTTCTCATCGTCGCCGACGGCCGCGGAATCCTGCACGGCAACGACGCCCGCCTCACCGCCGCTCAGGCGCGCCGCGCCAAGCACCTGGCGGGCGGCCGGCTCGACCTGATGGCCGTGCAGACGTCCGGCGCGTCCTGGCACCCGATCTGCTACGAGTACCCGTCCGCCGAGATGGCCAAGATCTCCATGGACAAGCGGGTGTCCAAGCTCCGCGCCGTGCAGCGCCTCGTCCGGCAGACCGCGCCGGAGCTCGCCGTCCCGTTCGCCGGCCCGCCCTGCTTTTTGGACGCGGAGGTCGCCCACCTCAACTGGGTCCTCGACCAGCGGGAGGGCGCGTTCTGCGACCCGGACGTCTCCACCGCCTGGCTGCGCGAGCACCTCCCGCAGCAGCGCTGGGACTACTTCAGGCCCGGCGACGTCGTCGACCTCGACACCGGCGAATGCACCCGCGACCCCGTCTCCGCCCGGTTCTCCTTCGCCGACGCCGCCGAATACCTCGACCGCTACGCCGCCGACCGCGCCCCCGCCATCGCCGAGGTGGTGGCCGGCCACCCCGAACCCGGCCCCGACCTCTACGACCGGTTCGTCGCCCACTTCGAGTATCTGGGCGGCCTCAGCGACTACTTCCTCCGCCAGATCGCCATGATCGTCCGCTTCGAGGTCACCGGCCCGAACGGCGGCGTCTGGGATGTGGACTTCTCCGCGGACGGCGTCACCGTGTCCAAGGCCTCCCCGGACGTCCGCCCCCACTACCGCATCACCGCCGCGGGCCGCTGGGTCGACGGCATCCTCACCGGCCGCCTCGCCTGGGAAGACCTCCTCATCTCCTTCCGCGTCAGCCTCTACCGCGACCCCGACGTCTACAACGACTACCTCGTCGGCCTCCTCAAGCACGCCAACGCGCCCGCCCTGATGGCCGTCGAGGACTATGAGACCGGACGCGACGAAAGCGAGCGCATCACCGTCGAATGCGACGGGAGCCGCTACGACATCCCCCGCTACTGCCCCCACGCCGGCGAAGACCTCTCCGTCGGCGCCGTCGTCCGCGACGGCCGGATCCACTGCCTCGCCCACAATTTCGCCTTCGACCTGGCGACCGGTGAATGCGTCAACGCCCGGGCCGCCAACCTGACAAGCCGCTTGTGCTGATCGGGGAACGCCCCCCGGAGCGCCCCCGCAGAACGCCCCGCCCGTGCCGCGAGAACGCGGCGCGGGCGGGGTTCGTCCGCTGGGCGGGTTGATCACTGGGATCGGCGCCGTTGGTGTGTTTTCGGTCTCGTTCAGGATGGGTTTGCGGCTCTCGGGATGGCGGGCCGAATGGTAACAATGCGGGCACGTTGCGTGTCCGATACGGGGTTTCACATCGCGATGTGTTACGTTTTTTGCCTGCTTAACAGGGGGTTGAAGGGGTGCGCGGGGTGGACCGCAAGAGGCTCGGCCTTATGGCCGTCGCGTTTGTTTTGGTCGTCGGTGTTATGGAAGTTCTGGCCCTGAAGCTCGGATCCATGGAGGTCCCGTTCCCGTCGGGTTCGCAGCAGCAGCCGGCCGTCGCGGACAAGCAGGGACAGGACTAGCCCGCGAGGCGGACGTCACCCGGTGTTCCGAGCCTTGATCATGGATTGCAGGTCGGGGTGGCCGTCGCCGGTGGCGTCGGCGAGGGTGGGACAGGCCCACTCGTCCTGGCGGCCCCACGAGTAGGAGATCTCCAGCGGGGGACGCGGTGCCAGGGCGTCCCAGCGGGCGAGGATCCTGCGGAACTGATCCTGCGTGGGAAGCCAGTACTGCTTGTCGCCGCTGGAGCAGCTCTGCCCGAACGCCTGCAGGACGGGGGCGATCCTGGCGCGGGGGATGCCGGCGTCGTCGGCCATCCGGACCATCCGGTCGATCGCGCCGATGTCGCAGTGTTCGCGTGCCTTCGCCGAGCCCTCGCAGGGGTAGGGGTCGAGGCCGAACAGGTCGACGCCGACGCGTTCGGGAGTGAGGGGCTTCATCGGGAAGTCGGTGAGCGAGATGAACGACAGCTGCCCCGGCGCGTGCCGCCGGATGTACTCGGCGCGGAGGCGGATGTCCTTGACGATGTCCGGGCAGTCACCGGCGTTCGGCTCGTCCGACAGGTACCAGCCGTAGACCCTCGGGTCGCGTCCGAACCGGTGGACGGCGCGTTTGAACGACTCGAAGTCGAGTTCGAAGTCCTCGCAGTGGAAGTTGCCCACCCACAGGAACGCCTGCATGCCCGGGGGGACGCCGGCGACGAGGGACGCGTCGGGCTTGACGTCCACCAGGTTGTAGCCCAGTGCCCGGAGCCGCGGGTAGTCGGACGGCTCGGTGTTCAGCGCGATGCGGCGCGTCCCGCCCGGCTCCGTCGCGGGCGTGCCGGGCGAGGCGAGCGGCCCCGTATAGGGCTCGTCACCGGACGGCTCCGCACGCTGGTGGAACAGGAGCGCCGCGACCAGCACGACCGCCGCGGCGACGGCCGCGACCCTGAACCGGACGCTCCTCGGATGCATGCCGCACCTTCCCGCCGCCGCTAGGCGGCCGACCCCGGCTCCTCGGCGGCATGCGCGGCGTCGGACGGCTGCGCCACCTCCGTCACCGTTCCGTCCGCCGCTACCCGCAGCGGCGGGACGGTGAACCCCATGACGTACCAGACGGTCTGGGCGAGTGTCCGCAGCGTCGCGCGCATCGATGGGTTGCTCAGGAACACCGCGTCGACGGCGGCCTGCGCCGGGGCGAGCCGCTCGACATAGAAGGTCAGGTCGACCTCGTCGCCGGGCGGGAGCACGTCGGTGTCCCGGAACCTGACCTGCGACACGCCCGTCATCCCGGGCCGGTGATCGAAGACCCACCGCCAGCGCGCGTCGTAGTACACGGCGAGGTCGTAGGTCTCCGGGCGCGGCCCGACGAGCGTCATGTCGCCGCGCAGCACGTTCACCAGCTGCGGCAGCTCGTCCAGATACCAGCGGCGCAGCACCCGGCCGAGCCGGGTGACCCGCGGATCGCTGGTCGCGGTGACCTTGATGCCGCCGGCGTTCTGCCGCATCGTCCGGAACTTGTAGATGGTGAACGGCCGCCCGCCCTGCCCGACCCGGATCTGCCGGAAGATCCCCGGACCCCGGCTCGTCAGCCGCACCAGCAGGTAGATGAGCACCAGCGGGACGGAGAACAGCAAGAGCCCCGCCAGCGCGCCGGCGATGTCCAGCGCCCGCCGGCCGCGCGAGGGCGGGATGCCCTCGGACGGGTCGACGGGACGGGCGATGAGATCCTCGGACATGGTCACCCCTTGTTCCTCACGTGCTGGAACCAGGCCAGCAGGGCCGCCGTGGTGGCGATGAAGGAGACGGACGTCGCGACCGCGGCGCCCCCCGCGCCGTGCGCCGGGATCAGGACGAGGCCGAGCACGACGACGACCAGCAGGCCGATGCCCTGCCCGGTGGACGCGGCGCCCGGCCGCCCGACCCCGTACAGGTAGGCCATGATGAGACCCGTCACTCCGAACGTGACGACGCCGGCGAGACGGATGTAGGTGGGCACGACCGCGTCCTCGAACACGTCGCCGAACACCCACGGCAGCGCCGTCCCGGCGATGAGCGCGAGCGGCAGCGCGGCCAGCACGGAGATGCCGAGCGCGGGCAGGATGAGGGCCGCGGTACGGCGTGCGGCGCTCCTCTTGTCCTCCCGCGCGAAGTCCGGGTACAGGACGTAGTTCACCGCGAGTCCGGGCAGCTGCACCAGTTCCGCGAACTTGCTCGCGACCGTGTAGACGCCCAGGACCTTCGGCCCGGCGAGCGCGCCCAGCAGCGCCATGTCGAAGCGGAGCTGGAGGAGGTCGATGAGCTGGCCGACGTACCCCCGGAACCCGTATCCGGCGATCGACCTGCCGAGCCGCGCGTCCGGGCGGCCCCAGCCGCGGAAGAACCCGCGCCGCCTCAGCCGCCGCGCGATCCACGCCGCGGCGGCGATGTCGGCGAGCACGAGACCGGCGACGAGCGCGCCCGGCCCGTGCCAGCCCAGCAGGATCGCGACATAGATCGGCAGGAACACGAACTCCTCGACGGCGATGGCGAGGCTCGCGCCGTTCGGGTCGTCCGTCCCCTGGAGGAGGCCCTTCCCGACGGACACGAACCCCTGCGTGAACGACGGGACGGCCGCGGCGAGCGTCACCCAGACGCCGAACGACTTGAAGAACACGAGGAAGAGCAGCGGGCTCAGCGCGAGCCAGCTCATGCACGCCAGGAACGCCCCGATCACCGTCAGCCACGCGAGCGTCGGCCGCACCCGGCTCTGGTCGCGGTCGTCGCGCGCGAGGAAGAAGGGCGCGGCGGCCGGCAGCCCCGCGTTCGACAGGTGGCAGAGCAGCCCCGGCAGGATCCGGACGAGCGTGAACGCGCCGACCAGCTCCGGCCCGCCGACCCGAGCGACGAGGACCGTCGCGAGCCCCAGCGACGCCAGCGCCCCCACCCGCGCCGCCATGTTCCCGGCCACCAGCGACACGAGCCTGTTGCGGACCGCCTTCATCGCCTCGCCCCTGGACTCGGCCGGCACACCGGTCGTCTTGCGAACCCCGGTGCTCGCCTCGGGCGGCGCAGCACCCGGTTCGCGAGACGCGTTGCTGGTTTCAGGCGGTGCGGTGGTGGTTTCGGGGGGCGGGGTGAGTGTTCTGGGAGGTGCGGTGGTCGTTCGTCCGGGCGGGGTGCTCGCCGGGGGGGTGAAGGGAGTGGGTTTTTGCAGGCCGGAACCGGGGCTCGCGTGCGGTCCGGGCGTCTGGGGGGTGACCGGTTCCCGGGTGCGGCGGCCGAAGAGGTCGAGGGCGGCTATCAGGCCGAAGAACGCGAAGCCGTGCCGGTAGTGCAGGACCTCGTAGAACAGGGCGCAGATGAGGAACACGGCGAGGAGGGCACCGAAGAGCTCGGGATGCGGGACGAGCCGTGCGTACTCGGGTTTCAGCGCGTCCCGCCGCGCGATCCGCACGGAGCGCAGCACCAGCACCGACACGATCAGGATCAGCGCGACCCCGCCGATGAACCCGCGTTCGAGGACGGAGGCGATGTAGTCGTTGTGCGCCTCGCGGACGTACGTCTCCTGCCGGACGAGCATCTGCGTCTCGGTCTGCGCGGCGCCGATGCCCCACGGGTGGTCCTGGGCCTCGATCATGTGCCAGGTCGTGGAGAAGACGGTGCTGCGCGACTCGGTGCTCTCCCCGGTCGTCCGGCCGATGGAGTCGCGGATGATCGGGGACATCTCGCTGGCGCGGTCCAGGGCCGGCTGGACGTCGATCTGCGTGACCGCGGCGACCGCGCCGCCGCCGAGGAACACGGCGGCGGCGCCGACCGCGACGGCGTGGTGGGCCTTGCCCTCGCGGAGCAGCCGGAACAGGTAGCCGAGCAGCAGCGCGCAGCAGAGCGCGAGCAGGCCGCCGTTCGAGCCGGTCAGCAGCTCGGCGGCGATGAGGATCCCGCACACGGCCCGGCGCCGCCATCTCCCCTCCGGGAAGCGGGTGGCGCGCGCGATGAAGAAGACGCAGATGAACCAGTTCGCCGCGTAGTTGGCGTCGCCGAAGGTGAACATCAGGCGCTCGCCGTCGACCTGCTTGCCGGAGATCGCGTCGTTCCCGATCGCGAAGCCGGCCATCATGACGAGCGCGTAGATCGTGCCGATCCAGACGAAGGCGCGCAGCGCGACGCGGAGCAGGGACGGGTCGCGGCCGAGGTTGGCGACGCAGACCGCCCACAGCAGCACGAACACGTCCTTGACGAGCGTGAGCGCCCCGACGTCGTCGTTGGCGAGCGCCGCGATGCCGCCCGCGAGGACCGTGAGCAGGGTGGGCAGCAGGTACGGCCAGCGGACGGGCAGCTTCCGCGTCCCCGCCCACAGGAACGTCGTGATGGCGAACACGACCAGCACGACGTCGGGCAGCGCCGTGTTGCCGGGCCCGGGCGCGAGCCCGGCGGGCATCAGCATCGGCAGCGACGCGATGCCGGCGACGAGGGCGACGGCCTCCGGCCGCCACCGCCGCCGGGCCCCCGGCGGCTCCGGCTGCGGGTCCTGCGGCGCCGGCGCTCCCGCCGGCGCCCCGGCGGGGCCGGTCGCTCGCCGTCCCGTGGCCTCGGTCGTGGTCGTCGTCATGACCGCAGGTAGGGCCGCCTGGAGGTGCCCCGGTACGTCTCGTCCAGCACCGTGCCGAGGTGTGCGGGGGTGAACCAGTCGCCGATCCGGCCGCGGGCGCGCTCGGCCATCCGGTCGGCGGCGGCCGGGTCGTCCAGCATCGCCGCGATGGCGCCGGCGAGCCGCTCCGGGTTCTCCGGCGGGACGAGCAGGCCGGTCTCGCCGGCGAGGACGAGGTCCTGGTTGGACGGGACGGCCGTCGCGACGAGCGGGATCCCGGCGCTGATCGCCTCGACCAGCACGCAGGGCAGGCCCTCCCAGCGGCTCGCCATCGCCATCAGGTCGAACGCGGGCAGGACGGCGGCGACGTCGTCGCTGTGCCCGAGCCAGCGCATCCGGTCCTCGACGCCGAGCTTCGCGGTGAGCTTCGCCAGCCGGTCCGCCATGGGGCCGCCGCCGACCCACAGCCCGAACACGTCGTCCGGCAACAGGGCGATGGCCTTCGCGAAGATCTCCGGGCCCTTCTGGAAGGTGAGCCGGCCGATCGACCCGACGACCTTCACGCCGAGGGGCAGGTCGAGGCGGCGGCGCGCCTGCGCCCTGGCCCCGGGGACGGTCGCGTACGCGTCGACGTCCACGGCCGGCCACGACAGCCGCACCCGCTCCGGAGTCGTGAGGCCCAGCCGCAGCGCGGTCGTCACCGTGTCCGTACCGACCCCGAGGAACGCGTCGGTGTGCTTCGCGGCGATGCGTTCGAGGCGGATGTAGGCGGTGCGCCGCGCCCACGACTGGAACTCGTTGAACGGGAACCCGTGCCAGGTGTGCACGATGCGGGGCACGCCTGCGCGCGCCGCCGCCAGCCGCCCGATGACGCCGGCCTTGGACGAGTGGGTGTGGACGACGTCGTACCGGCCTTCCGCCAGCACCCGGGTGAGGGTGGACAGCGCGGCGAAGTCGTCGCGCGGGGAGATCTGCGGCACCAGCGGCCCCACCTGGACGATCTCCATCCCGGCGCGGTACGCCGCGGGGGTGAGGTCCCCGGCGGCGGCGTTGGCGACGGCCTCTTCGCCGTGGAGCACGGTGCTGCGGCCGGTCGTGCCGCTACCGGAGAGGGGCTCGCTGTCCATGCCGACGCCGCCGGTGACGATCGCCCGCTCGTAGGTGCCGTCCGGCAGCGCCAGGGCCCCGTTCAGCGCCACTCGGCCGCCGCCTCCGTTGAAGCGGGTGATCACCTGCGCGACGCGCAGTTTCCTGGCTGTACTCACGGCTCACCTCTGATCACGGGTCACCCCACAGGCCGGGTGGGGACGCCGGGCCGGGCGGTACTCCGGCAGCAGGCGGCGCAGCAGCAGCCGCACCTGCGCCGCGTCGCCCGCCTCGGCCGCCGCGGCGAGCGCGTCGAGCAGCCGCGGCAGCCCGGCGGGCGGCGGCACCGGCCGGGTTCCCCAGATCTTCGGGTGGGCGGTGCGGATGCGCCGCTCGGAGTCGGCGAACGCCTTCTCGGTGAGCTTCTCGCCGGGCCCGAGCCCGCTGAACCTGATCGTCAGCGCGGGCGAGCGGAGCTGCGCGGCGTACCGCTGCACGAGGTCGAGCACCGGGACGGGACGTCCCATGTCGAGCGCGAACGTCTCCGCCTCCTCCGCGAGCGCCGCCGCCTCGATCAGCAGGCCCGCCGCCTCCGTCACCGTCATGACGTGCCGCGCCGCCTCCGGATGCGTGATGGTGATGACCTCTCCGGCCGCGATCCGGTGCGCGAGCCCGCCGCTCGCGCGCGGGCCGAGCAGGCCCAGCGGCGCGCTCGGCGCGCCGATGACGTCGCCGACGCGGACGGCCGCGAAGCACGTCGGGCCGCCGGTCGCCGTCTGCAGCAGCAGTTCCCCGAGCCGCATCGTCGCGCCCAGCACCGACGTCGGCTCCGCCGCCCGGTCGGACGAGACGAGCACGAGCCGCCGCACCCCGTGCCGCACCGCGCTGTCGACGACGTGCCGGGTGCCGAGCACGTTGTCGGCGACACCGCGGCAGGGGTCGTCCTCGACCGCCGACAGCCGGTTCTGGCCCGCCGCGTGGAAGAGCAGCTCGGGCCGCGCCGCCCCGACGACGCAGTCGACGCGGTCGGCGTCCCGAACGTCCGCCTCGGCCAGGGTGACGCGGACGTCCGGGCCGCCGCCCGGCCTTTCGGCCAGCTCACGGGCGAGCCGCTCCAGCCCGCGCCCGTCCTTGTCGACGAGGCACAGCGCGTCCGGGCCGAGCCGCCGGATCCGCCGGCAGAGCGCGCCGCCGACCGTCCCGCAGGCGCCGGTGACGAGCACCCGCCGGCCGCGGAGGAGGCGCAGCCCGCGCGGGTCGGAGAGGACGATCTCGTCCCGGTCCAGCAGCAGCGCGAACGGGTCGGCGGGCGGCGCGGCCGCGGCGGGCGCGGCCCCCGTGGCGCCCAGGATCCGGCGGAGCCGGTGCGGCGAGAACCTGCGCACGGTCAGTTCCGGGTCCGCAGGGCCTCGGTGAGCGCGGCGACGACCCGGTG
Source organism: Spirillospora sp. NPDC048819 (assembly GCF_040650055.1). Classification (NCBI taxonomy): domain Bacteria; kingdom Bacillati; phylum Actinomycetota; class Actinomycetes; order Streptosporangiales; family Thermomonosporaceae; genus Spirillospora; species Spirillospora sp. NPDC048819. The sequence goes on from NZ_JBEZGN010000005.1 coordinate 179,969, forward strand.
CTGGCCGTCCTCCGTCAGTCCCGGATAGAGCGGCAGCGACAGCAGCTCCTCCCCGACGCGGTCGGTCACGGGCAGCAGCCCGCACTCCTCCTCGCCGAGGAGCCGCCGGTAGGCGGTCAGCTGGTTGGCCGGGATGAAGTGGACGGACGTCCCGATGCCCGCCGCCTGCATCGCGTCGCCGACCGCGTCGCGCTCCGGTATGCGCACCTGGTAGAGGTGCCAGGCGTGCTGGACGCCGTCGAGGCTGCCGCGCTGCGGCAGGACGACTCCGGGCACCCCGGCCAGCGCCTCGTCGTAGCGGGCGACGAGCTCGGCGCGGTCCCGCTGCCAGCCCGGCAGCGAGCGGATCTGGGCGCGTCCGATCGTCGCCTGGGCGTCGGTCATGTTGGCCTTCAGCCCGATGTCCTTCACGTCGTACCGCCAGCTTCCGCCCGGCAGGTAGCGCTTCCACGAGTCCTTGCTCATCCCGTGCAGCCGCATCGACCGGACCCGGTCGGCGAACTCCTCGTCGCTCGTCGCGACCGCGCCGCCCTCGCCGATCGGCATGTTCTTCGTCGCGTAGAAGGAGAAGCACGCCGCATACGACGACGACCCGACCGGGGCGCCGCCGCGCGCCGCGCCCGGTCCGTGGGCGGTGTCCTCCACCACCCTGCTCCGGTCGAGGCCGGCAGCCGCGGCCAGAGCCGGCACGTCCACCGGGTAGCCGCCCTGGTTCTGGGTGACCATCGCGGCGGGCTTCACCCGGGCCGCGGCCGCGGCGACCGTCTCCGGGCTCGGCACCAGCGTCTCCTCGTCGATGTCGACCAGGACGGGACGGTGCCCGGCGTGCAGGATCGCGTTGATCGCGCCGCAGAACGTCAGGCTGGGCGTCAGCACCGGCGACTCCGGCGGCAGGCCCATCGCGCGGAGGCTCAGCTCCAGCGCGCTCGTGCACGAGGCGACCGCGACGACGTGTGCGGCGCCGAGGTGGTCGGCGAACTCCTGCTCGAACGCGGCGGTCTCCGGGCCCGTGGTGAGCCATCGGGAGTCGAGCACCTTGGCGACCGCGTCGGGCACCCCGTCGGTGAGCGGCGGGACGCAGAACGGAACGGCTGGACTCATCTGGCTACTCCTTGTTCTTCCGCCCCTTGGCGGGTTTGCGCGAAGTCGACCGTGATGTCGCCTTGCGTGATGTGGCCACGACGCCGAGCAGCGGCCAGCCGGAGGCGGCGACCAGGTCGCGGACCGTCTCCAGTCCGGACACCGTCGTCACCGGCCCGACCGCTACGACCACGCCGACCGTGTCGTCGGCGCCGGGGTCGATGTCCTCGAACGCGTGCACGTGGCACAGCCGGCGGACCGGGACCGGCTGGGTGACCTCCGACGGCGACACCCCGCCCGACCTCTTCGTCATGACGGCGGCGCTCCCGCCGGCGCGGACCACCGACGTGCCGCTCCGGCCGCCGTGCCCGCCGCTGTTCAGCGACGGCCCGTCGCCGTCCGCTCGGGGCGGACCGCTCGTGCCGGGCTCGCCGCCCACGCCGCCTTCCCCGGGCTCGCCGTGCTCCGGCCGGGCCGCGACGAGCTTCGTCTCGTTCCCGTACACCGCCGCGGCCACCGACGACACCAGCTCGGCGGGCAGCGGCCCCGGCGCGCCGACCAGCGTGACCCGGCCGACGTCCTCCTTCTTCGCCGCCAGCCGCACCCGCCGGCCGAGGTCGGCGAGCTGCGCGGGACCCCCGTCGGCCCAGCCGAGCAGCGGGACGCCGAGCCGCCGCGCGACCCGCCGCTGCCCCGGAATCGTGGGCCGGACCATCTCCGTCACGACCGCGATCAGAATCCCGCCGACCAGCCCGACCAGCCCCGCGATCGCCGACATCATCACCATCGGATCCGACTTCGGGGCGAGCACCGCGGGCTGCACCACCGACGCCGTCCCGGCCGAGGTGAGCTGCGTCAGCAGATCCGAGCGGTTCGACCGCAGGTCCGTCAGCTCCGACTGCACCCGCTCCCGCTCGTTCGCGGCCCCGATGTCCGGAACCGGCCCGGCCGCCCGCCGCGACAGCGGCCCGAGACGGCCCTCCAGCTGCCGGGCGCGCTTGTCGATCTCGTTCAGCCGCTGCCTGATCGCGCCCTGGTTGGACGCGTTGATCTCCTTGACGACCTCGGCCCCGATGGCGTCCGCCAGCTTCCGCGCCACGACCGGGTCGGCGTCCTTCACCGACAGCTCCACGACCGTGGACGTCCCGAGCCCGGACACGCCGATGGCCTTCGCGAGCTTCGGGACCGACCGGTCGATCCCCTGCCGCCGCAGCACCTCCCGCAGCAGGGTGTCGCCGGTCGCGAACGCCTTCACCTGGCTGACCACGATGCTCACGCCCGCGTCCCCGGTCGCCGCGTCGGTCGCCTCGCCGCCGGCCTGCAGCCGCGACTTCGCGACCGACGGCGGCTGCTGCGCGCTCATCAGGAGCGCCACCAGCGTCAGCGGGAGAACTGTCATGATCAGCAGGACCGCCCAGTAGCTGCGAACCACCCGCGCCGCGACTTCGTCGATCTCCACGAGCTTCCCTCCGGCTTCCGTCACGGCGAGCGTAAGAAGGCCCGGCACCGGAGCAATCGCCCAAAAGACGACCCCGGCCTACGCCGTTTGCACCAGGAAGGACCCCGGGGAACGCGGGGCCCGCGTCAGCGGTGCGACGGCCGCATGCCGGCCCGCATGGCGAGGGTGATCGCCTCCAGCGCGGAGTGCACGTCGAGCTTGGCCAGCAGGTTCTGCGTGTGGGTGCGGACGGTGTTCGCCGAAAGGCCCAGCCGTTCGGCGATCTCCGCGCGGCCCAGGCCGTCCACCATGCACTGCAGGACCTCCCGCTCGCGCGGCGTCAGCTCCGCGAGCAGCCGCGCGCCGCCGTCCGGCTCCCCGTCGTCCCGCATGAGGCGGCGCAGCACCTCGCCCAGCACGTCCGGCGGGATCCAGCCGCCCCGCCGGGCCGCCGACCGGATCACCCGGGCGACCAGGTCGGCGCTCTCGGTCTTCTCCAGCCAGCCCACGGCGCCGCGCCGGACGGCCTGCATTAGCGCGTCCAGGTCGCTCATCGCGGTCAGCACGACCACCCGGAGGTCCGGGTGCGACTCGCGGACCCGGTCCAGGACGTCCAGGCCGCTCTCCGCGCCGAGCGTCAGGTCGAGAACGAGCACCTGCGGGCGCTCGGTGGCGGTCAGCGCGAGTGCGCGCCGCACGTCGGAGGCGATCGGCAGGATCACCAGATCGGGCTCGCGTCCCAGCCGCGCCGCGAGGGCCTCGGCGAAGAGCGCGTGATCGTCCACGATGAGGACGCGGATCGGTTGCATGCACCGACGATGACCGGCGCCGGAGCCGAGCGGATCCCGCAAACGCTGTACTCGCGTCGGACGACGCTCCCGGACGACGCCCGTCCGGACGCCCGTTCGGACGCCGTTCGTTTTGGACGTCCGTATGCCGCGCCGCCACGCTCCGCGATCTTCGCTGGTGACGGCCCCGGAAGAACTCGTGCGCGGACGCTCCGGCGTTAGCGCGGGTTCACCCGCGTCCGGTGCCGGTCACCTGGCGTGCTGGACGTTGACCGTCCGGGTTCGCCTGCTGATCCTGTGCGTGACCATTCAGGGGACGCACTGGCTATCAGGGGATGCCACATGAAAGTCCTGATCACCGGGGGAGCCGGGTTCATCGGCAGCACCATCGCCTCCGCCTTCGCCGAACGCGGGGTGACGCCCGTGGTGCTCGACAGCCTGATCACGGGCCGGCCGGAGTTCGCCGACGGAAAGATCTTCTACCGGGGCGACATCGGCGACGGTGACCTGGTCGACGAGATCTTCCGCGACCACCCCGACATCATCGCGACCGTCCACTGCGCCGCGCTGATCGTGGTGCCCGACTCGATGACCGACCCGCTGCGCTACTACCGGGTCAACCTCAGCAGGACCCTCGACCTCGCGAACCACCTCGTCCGCAACGGCTGCGACCGGATGATCTTCGCGTCCACCGCCGGGATGTACCGCCCCGAGCCGGACCTGTCGGTCTCCGAGACGTCGGCCCTGGAACCGCAGAACCCCTACACCCGCTCGAAGATGATGGCCGAGATCCTCCTGGAGGACCTCACCAACGCCTACGGCCTGCGCGTCATCTCGCTGCGCTACCTCAACCCGATCGGCGCGGATCCGCAGCTGCGCACCGGACTTCAGAACAGCAAGCCCACGCACGCCCTCGGAAAGATGATCGAGTGCCATGAACTCGGCGTCCCGTTCAAGATCACCGGCGTGAACTGGGAGACCCGCGACGGCACCGCGATCCGCGACTACATCCACGTCTGGGACATCGCCCGCGCCTTCTACGAGGCCGCGCTCCGCTTCGACTCCATCATCCCGCCGCTGGGGAGCCGGCCCGGCTACCAGGTCATCAACCTCGGCACCGGCGACGGCACCACCGTCCGCGAACTCGTCGAGGCGTTCCGCGAGGTCGTCGGCGACTCGTTCCAGGTCGAGGAGGCCCCCGCCCGCCCCGGCGACGTCGTCGGCGCCTACGTCGACCCGGCCAAGGCGCGCGAACTGCTCGGCTGGAAGCCCGAATACACCATCGAAGACGCCATCCGCCACTCCCTCCAGTGGTCCGCCCGCCGACGCGAACTCACCGCGTCCTGATCCGTCGCCCAGGCCCGCCGGGCCCATCCGCGGTCTCCGCCGGATGGGCCCGGCGGGCCTGACTCATCGGGTCCGCTTCATGCCCTGCCGGGCGCGCACAGCCCCCACGGAACCGGCCGTCAGGACGTCCCCGGCAGACGCCTGCTATGTCGCGTAAAGAAGTCGATGGTTACTCTATGTGTTCATTTAGCTGCGTACCGTTGTAGTGTCGCTGTTCTGTACGCATGGGCCAGGTGTGTGGGCTGAGGACTCATGAAACGAGCGTGTAGTAACAGGCGTGTCCGGATCATCAAGGTGTCCGCGGTGATCCTGGCGGCGTCGGCGATGGTGATCGTCCTGGAGGCGCGAACGGAGCTCGTTCGCGCCTGCGGCTGTGCCGTCGATCCATCTTGTTCCTCGACGGCGTCACCCGGCGATGGGCCCGTCCCGGAGAGCGTTCCGCCCTCCGGCGGGCGGACGGCGCCGGAGAGCCATTTTGCCGAGGGCGGGAATCTCGACCAAGATCGAGCCATTTCAATACCAGTGGACGACGGCGGCGTCGCGTTTAAGTTAAGTCTCTATCGGGGCCTTGGCGGCGGCGTGACAAGTTCGTTGACCCAGGATGGTCTGGCGCTCACATTCGAGGGTGGAGCCGGTGTCGGCGGGTCATTTTCCGTGGGCTCCGTCGGTGGACGCCCGGAAGCCGGACTTTCCTTCGAGGTGCGAGCCTCGATGAACAGCCGGTTCCGCCTTGTCAGGCCGCCTGACTTCGGTCTCACGCTCTCCGGGGACGGCACGTTGCAGGCTTATATGGACGCCAAGACCGGTCAATTCCGTACACGTTTCCGGTCCCGGTCGATTTCGCTGACCGGGGAAGACGTCCGGGGGCGGACCGAGGCGCCGATGACCCGGAGGTCATGGAGTCTTGGCACAGAGTTCAAGGTCGCCGCCGCCTACACCGTCAAGGTCCCCCTGGGAGGCCTCTCCGACGTGTGGACGTGGATGTTCGGCAGCGTCCCGGACGACTGGAACTCCCGCGCCCCGCCCGCGCACTCGGTCAGCCACCTGGGCTGTGCGGCGGTGCTCGGCCGCGCCGTGATCAGGCGCCCCTCCTTCGTCCGCCTCCGTGGAACCGGGCGCTGGGCGGGCGCTGCGGGTCGCTACTCCAGACCGAGGGCAGTCCGCGTCCTCTGGGTGCCGAGAGGGGGCCGGAGAACTCGTTCGGGCCTTCCCCGCGGAGCGGGGCCGACGGCGAGGGCGTCGTGGACACGCCCGCACGATGGATCGGCCTCCACTGTGCCGGATGACGAGGAGCCTGCCTGAAGTGCGGGTGTCGCAGCGGTGCGGATGACAACCGAACCGTAGGCCGCCACACCACACTCGCGGCCATTAGTGAAGGGGCTCAGGGCGCTTACTCCGGCCGTCCGGCCCTATACGCCGATGGCACCGGAAAAGTGAAGTTGCTCGTTCTGTAAAAGTGACGGTAAGTCTGATTCTTACCGTTTGGGGTATGTTGCGATAATGGCCGCCGAGATTTAAGCTCGCGCAACCGCCTTGCTATGATCAACGAGTTCGCAGAACGCGAATCGATTCACCACAAGGGGGAGAAGGAATGAATCGCATCGCTCGCGTGGCGACGGTCGTGGGGCTGGCCATGGGGGGCAGCCTTCTGGCCGTTCCCGCAGCGTCGGCCGAGGCCAAGGCGCCGCAGGACATCAACATCTACATCAACCCGCATTACACCATCAACCCGCACTACATCTCCGAGAACGGTCCCGGCGACCAGAACTACGCCGAGATCAACAAGTCGCCCGGCACCTCGGCGAAGAACGGGTTCAAGCCCGTGAAGACCGGTGACATCAAGCAGAACGTGCACGGGAAGAAGGTCGGCCCCGTAGCGCTCGAGGTCGAGGGCCCGGAGCAGGACGTCGAGGCCGGCGCCGCCCAGGAGCAGGGGGCGGCCGAAGCGCAGGGCGCCGCCGCGCAGGAGCCGGCGGCCGCTGAGGCGCAGGGCGCTGCCGCGCAGGAGCAGGAGCAGGGTGCTGCCGAGGCGCAGCAGCCTGCGGCGGCTGAGGCGCAGGGCGCTGCCGCGCAGGAGCAGGAGCAGGGTGCTGCTGAGGCGCAGCAGCCTGCGGCGGCTGAGGCGCAGGGCGCTGCCGCGCAGGAGCAGGAGCAGGGCGCTGCTCAGGAGCAGCAGCCGGCAGCCGCTGAGGCGCAGCAGCCGGCGGCGGCCGAGGCGCAGGGCGCTGCCGTGCAGGAGCAGGAGCAGGGCGCTGCTCAGGAGCAGCAGCCGGCCGAGGCGCAGGGTGCCGCGCAGCAGCCTGCGGCGGCCGAGGCCCAGGGCGCTGCCGCGCAGGAGCAGGAGCAGGAGCAGGGTGCTGCTCAGGAGCAGCAGCCGGCCGAGGCGCAGGGTGCCGCTCAGGAGCAAGGTGCTGCTGAGGCGCAGCAGCCTGCGGCGGCCGAGGCTCAGGGTGCCGCTCAGGAGCAGGAGCAGGGCGCTGCTCAGGAGCAGCAGCCGGCGGCGGCCGAGGCGCAGCAGCCTGCGGCGGCCGAGGCTCAGGGTGCCGCTCAGGAGCAGGAGCAGGGCGCTGCCGTGCAGGAGCAGGAGCAGGGTGCTGCTGAGGCGCAGCAGCCTGCGGCGGCCGAGGCTCAGGGCGCTGCCCAGGAGCAGCAGGGCGCCGCTCAGTACGAGGCCCAGAACCAGGGCATGCTGTAACCCGGTTCGAGAAATGTCCAGCGGCCGGCGGGTACGCCGGAACCGCGCCAGTGGGCTTCTCTTGCCGGCCCTCCCTCTCGTAGGGATGGGTGATCCGCCCAGCGTCCCGGCTCGGCGACGGTGCGGCGGCGAGCGCAAGAGCCCACGTCATGCCTCGCCGATGGACGTCGGCGGGGCATGACCTTGTCGAGATGGCGGTACTGGACGTCCGAGGCGCCGGCCCGCCCATGATGGGCGCTCGTGCAGGATGGTGGGTCGATACTTGAGCGGATCGCTCAGGTAGGAACAGACCGCGTGACGGAGCTGAGCGTTCGTGACCCGCCCCACCCTCCTCGACCTGCAGATCCTCCGCCGCCTCGTCGAGCAGCCCCGCATCGGTATCACCGAACTGGCGGCCAGGCTCGGCATCGCCCGCAACACCGCCCACTCCCGCGTCGACAAGCTCGAACGCGACGGCGTCATCGGACACCGCGGCCGTGAGGTCGATCTCGGCGCCATCGGCTTCGAACTGACCGCGTTCGTCACCCTCGAAGTCGCCCAGGGCCGCCTCCGCGAGGCCGCCGTCGCGCTGGCCGCGATCCCGCGCGTCCTGGAGGTGCTCGGTATCACCGGCCAGGGCGACCTCCTCGTCCGCGCGGTCGCGCCGAACGGCAAGCAGCTCCATGAGGTGATCGATTCGATCCTCGCCTGCCCCGGCGTCCGCCGCAGCACCACCTCGATCGTCCTGACCCACCAGGTCCCGTTCCGTGTGGGCCCGCTCCTGGAGGACGAGGAGCGCCGAGCCCGCGAGGACCAGAAGCCGGGACGCTGACGCGCGGGTCCGCAGCCCCCCGCCCCCCGGCCGGGGTCACGGCCGGACCGCCTTCCGCCCTCTTCCTTCCGGGGTGAAGTCGGTGGCATGCTGACTGAACAAAGGTTAAGGAGATTTTATGGATTTCCACCTCCCCGCGGAGCTGACCCGGCGGCTCGCGGAGCTGGACGCCTTCATCGAACGGGAGATCGCGCCGCTCCAGTCCCAGGACGACAACGAGCGCTTCTTCGACCACCGCCGCGAGTACGCGCGCACCGACTTCGAGAACGGCGGAGTGCCCCGTCCCGAGTGGGAGGAGCTGCTCGGCGAGATGTTCCGGCGCGCCGACGCGGCGGGGTGGCTGCGTTACGGGCTGCCCAAGGAGGTCGGCGGCTCCGACGGGACGAACCTCGACATGGCGGTGATCCGCGAGCACCTGGCGCACAAGGGCCTCGGCCTGCACAACGACCTGCAGAACGAGGCGTCCGTCGTCGGGAACTTCCCGTTCGCGCACATGCTCCTGGAGTTCGGGACGCCCGAGCAGAAGCAGGAGTACCTGGAGCCGATGCTCGCCCGCGAGAAGCGGATCGGCTTCGGCCTCACCGAACCCGAGCACGGCAGCGACGCCACCTGGATGGAGACCTCGGCCGTCCGCGACGGCGGCGACTGGATCATCAACGGCGCCAAGCGGTTCAACTCCGGGATGCACTCGGCCACCCACGACGTGGTCTTCGCCCGGACGAGCGGCGAACCGGGCGACGCCAGGGGGATCACCGCGTTCTTCGTCCCGACCGACGCGCCGGGCTTCTCGGTCGACTTCCACTGGTGGACGTTCAACATGCCCACCGACCACGCCGAGGTGACCATCCGCAACGTGCGGGTGCCGGACTCGGCGGTCTTCGGAGCGGAGGGCGAGGGCCTGGCGGTGGCGCAGACGTTCGTCCACGAGAACCGGATCCGGCAGGCGGCCTCCGGCGTCGGCGCCGGGCAGTACTGCGTGGACCGCAGCGTCGAGTACGCCCGCAGGCGCGAGACGTTCGGCCGTCCGCTGGCGACGCGGCAGGCGATCCAGTGGCCGCTGGTCGAGCTGCAGACCGAGGCCGAGATGCTGCGGGGGCTGATCCGCAAGACGGCGTGGGAGCTGGACCGGCTGCCCCACATGGAGATCAGCGACCGCGTCTCGATGTGCAACTACCGGGCCAACCGGTTCGTCTGCGAGGCCGCCGACCGGGCGATGCAGGTGCACGGCGGTCTCGGCTACACCCGCCACACCCCGTTCGAGCACATCTACCGCCACCACCGCCGGTACCGGATCACCGAAGGGTCGGAGGAGATCCAGATGCGCAAGGTCGCCGGTTACCTGTTCGGCTTCGCCGGTCCGAACAGGGCGAAGGACTGAGCCCATCATGGACCGACTGGTGCCCGACCCGGACGCGTTCCCGCCCTCGGCCCCCGCCGGAGCCGTTCCGGCGGGGGAGGAGGCGCCGACCGGCCGACCGGTCAGGGCGCCGCGCGCGTCCAGGGCCGGCCACGGGCCCAGGGCGCAGCAGGGACCGGGCGAGGCCGGGATCCTGCGGGCCGCGGTCGCCGTGATGACCGAGCACGGCTACCACGGCACCTCGGTCCGGGACATCGCGATGCGCGCGGGGATCAGCCCGCCCGCGCTCTACTACCACTTCGAGTCCAAACAGGAGGTCCTGGCGACGATCATGGAGCGGGGGATCGAGGCCCTGCTCCGCGACAGCCGCGCGGCGCTCGCCGCGGCCGGTGACGAGCCGGCCGGCGGGCTCGGCGCGCTCGTCGAGACGCACGTGCTGTTCCATCTGCGGGACCAGCGCGGCACGATGCTGGGCACCAGCGAACTGCGCGCGCTGCACGAGCCGGTCCGCACCCGCCACATCGCCAAGCGCCACCAGCAGCAGCGGCTGTTCGACGGTGTGATCACGCGGGGCGCCGAACTCGGCGTCTTCACCACGCCGATCCCGCTGGAGGCGTCCAGGGCGATCGTCGTGATGTGCACCGGCGTGGCCGCCTGGTTCTCGCCGGACGGTCCGCTCAGCCGAACCGAGGTCGCGCGGAACTACCGGCGGCTCGCGCTCGACATGGTGGGCGCCCGCCTCCCCTGACGCCCGCGTTCCGGAGGAGACGGCAAGACCGAACGTTCGTACAGGAAATCTTACGGAAAAGCGTGGTCACCGACTGAGACCGGCTTCGCCCGCGACCACCGCCCCCGGCGCCGGCGAGCCGACCAGGGAGGAAAGCATGGAAGACCACCGTGAAGGCGTCCGCTCCTTGCTGGAGAAGAGGGAGCCGAACCATGTCGCCCACTGAATCCCGTCCCGGCACCGGGGCCGAGCCGGTTGACGCCGAGCCGAGCGGGGCCGAGCCGGGCGGGGCCGAGCCGAGCGGGGCCGAACCGCTTGGCGCTGAACCGGGCGGCGCTGAACCGGGCGGCCCTGAACCGGGCGGGGTTGAACCCGGCGGGGCTGAACCGGGCGGGGCCCAACCCGTATGGGGCATTGACCGGGAACGGGTCGGGCGCTGGCTCAGCGCGAACGTCGACGGGCTGGTCGCGCCGGTCGAGTTCGCGCTGGTCTCGGGCGGCCGTTCCAACCTCACCTACCGGGTCACCGACGCCGCGGGCGCCGCGTACGCGCTGCGCCGCCCGCCGATGGGCGGCGTGCTGCAGACCGCGCACGACATGGGACGGGAGTGGCGGTTCATGACGGCGATGGCGGGCACCGGTGTCCCGGTCGCGCCGCCGCTGGCGTTCTGCGACGACACCGGCGTCGCCGGCGCCCCGTTCTACGTCATGGGCTTCGTGGACGGACTCGTGCTCGCCGACGCCGACGCGGCGGCGCGCCTGGATCCGGCGGCGCGGGCACGGGCGGGGGAGAGCCTCGTCGAGGTGCTCGTCGCGCTGCACGTCCTCGACCCGTACGAGCAGGGCCTCGACGCGATGGTGCGCTCGACCGGGTACGCCGAGCGGCAGCTGCGGCGCTGGCATCGCCAGATCCGCCAGTCCGACGTCGCGCATCTCGCCCTGCTCGACGAGGTGCACGACCTGCTCGCCGCGCACGTCCCGACGCAGCGGACCGGGATCGTCCACGGCGACTACCGCCCGGGCAACCTGGCGTTCGGCCCCGACGGCACGGTCCGCGCCGTCTTCGACTGGGAGCTGGCGACCTCGGGTGAGCCGCTGGCCGACGTCGGCTACCTCCTGGCGACCTGGCAGGAACCGGACGATCCGCAGCCGGTGGGCACCCCCGGCCCCACCGTCGTGCCCGGATTCCCGTCCAGAGCGGACCTGGTCGACCGGTATGCGCGGCTGTCGTCCCGCGACGTGTCGGACGTCCCGTACTGGGTCGCGTTCGCCCAGTGGCGTTCCGCCTGCATCAGCGTGGGCGTGCGGGCCCGCTACGCGGCCGGGCACATGGCAGACGACGGCTACCGGGAGGAGGCGCAGGCCCGCGCCGACCAGGAGATCCGCCTGGCCGAGGCCGCCCGCGACGCCGTCCGCGGCCCGGCGGCATGAAAGCGACGTGACGAGCGACCGGAAGGAACAGCCGATGACCTCACACGACTACCGGGCCGGCGTCCGCGCCTGGCTGCGCGCGCATGCGCCCGCCCCCGACCCGGACGTCACGCCCGACGAGCATCTGCGCCGCGCCAAGGAGTTCCAGGCCGCGCTGTACGACGCCGGGTACGCCGGGATCACCTGGCCCGAGGAGGCCGGCGGTCAAGGGCTCGGCACCGCCGAGCAGCAGATCTTCGCGGAGGAGGCCGCCGAGTTCGACCTCCCCACCTACCCGTTCATCGTCGGCCTCGGCATGTGCGGGCCGACCCTCGTCGACCTCGGCACGCCCGAGCAGAAGCGGCGCCACCTGCCCGGCCTGCTGCGCGGCGAGGAGATCTGGTGCCAGCTGTTCTCCGAGCCGGGCGCCGGTTCGGACGTGGCCGGCCTGCAGGCCCGCGCCGTCCGCGACGGCGACGGCTGGGTGGTGAACGGGCAGAAGGTGTGGACGACCAACGCCCAATGGGCCGACTTCGGCGCCCTGCTGGCCCGTACCGACCCCGACGTCCCCAAGCACGCGGGCCTCACCATGTTCATCGTCGACATGCACGCGCCGGGCGTGACCGTCCGCCCCCTCAAGGACATGACGGGGAAGGCGCCGTTCAACGAGGTGTACTTCGACGACGTGCGCATCCCCGCGGACGCGGTGATCGGCGAGGTCGGCGGCGGCTGGCGGGCCGCGGTGACCATGCTCGGGCACGAGCGGGTGTCGATCGGCGGATCGCGTCCGTCGCGCAACAGCGCGCTCGCCTTCGCCGCGCTGCTCGACCTGGCCCGCCGCGAAGGCGTCGCGGACGTCCCGGCGCAGCGCGAACGGCTCGCCGGACTGTACGCGCACGAGCGGGCCCTCGACCTGCTGAACGCGCGGATGCGGCAGGAGGCCGCCGCGGGCCGCCCGCCGGGCGCGCGCGGCTCCGTCGCCAAGCTGGCCGGCGCGCTGCAACTGCGTCGCGCGATCGCGGTGGCCGGTGAGCTGGCGGGCGCGAACGCGGTGGCCTGGAAGCCCGGCGACGTCCACGGCGACGCTCTCGCACTCGGCGTCAACGCGGCGCCCGCGTCCGGCATCGCCGGCGGCACCGACGAGGTGCAGCGCACCATCATCGGTGAACGCATCCTCGGCCTGCCGAAGGAACCGCGGGTCGATCGGGACGTCCCGTTCCGCGAACTCAAGGTCGGCACCCAGCGTGAGGAGGGCGGCCGGTGAAACTCGTACTGGACCCCGAACAGGAAGAACTGCGCGCCACCGTCCGCAAGGTCCTGACCGACCGCTCGCCGACCGCGAAGGTCCGCGAGGTCATGGACTCGGTGCCGGGCTACGACCCCGACCTGTGGCGGACGCTCGGCGAACTCGGCGTCCTAGGCCTGGTCGTCCCGGCGGACCTGGGCGGCTCCGGCGCGGGCCACACGGAACGCGCCGTCGTGCTGGAGGAGCTGGGCCGCGCGCTCGCGCCCTCACAGTTCCTCGCATCGGCGGTCCTCGCGACCGACGCCCTCCTCACCCTCGACGAGGACGAGCCCGCCCGCGCCGCGCTCCTCCCGAGGCTGGCCGCGGGCGAACTCGTCGGCACGGTCGCCGCCGCGGAGGGCGGCGGCGCCTGGGGACCTCGCCGGCGGGACGACCACCGCGACGGGACACGACACGACGTGGCGGCTGGACGGCGTCAAGACACCCGTCCTCGCCGGCGACTCGGCGGACCTGGTCCTCGTCTACGCCCGCACACCGGACGGCCCCGGCTGGTTCGCCGTCGAGGGCAACGCGGTCGGCCTCACCCGCACCGTCCTGACGGGCCTCGACCCGACCCGCCGCCTCGCCGAACTCGCCTTCGCCGGCACACCGGCCCGTCCGCTGTCGGCACCCGACGCGGGGGCGTCGCTGGAGACCGTCGCGGACCTCGCGGCGGTCGCGCTGGCCGCCGAGCAGGTCGGCGGCATGGGGCGGGCGATGGAGCTGACCGTCGAGTACGCGAAGGCGCGCATGCAGTTCGGCCGCGCGATCGGCTCGTACCAGGCCGTCAAGCACGGCTGCGCCGACATGTACAGCGCCTGGGAGCAGGCGGTGTCGGTGCTGCGCTTCGCCGCGTGGACCGCCGACCACGACCGGCCCGGCCTGCCGGCGGCGGCCTCGCTCGCGCAGACCTACATCGGCCCGGCGTTCTTCGAGACGGCGGCCGCCATGGTCCACTACCACGGCGGCATCGGCTACACGTGGGAGCACGACGCCCACCTGTACTACAAGCGCGCGAAAAGCAGCGAACTGCTCCTCGGCCCTCCCGGAGCCCACCGAGCCCGCCTCGCCGACCAACTGCTGGACAACCACCCAGAGGTCCAGTGACGACCGGCGAAGTCCCCTTCCCGCCCGCGACACGGATGTCCCGACACCCACAATGAACCGCCCGCACCCGCAGGAACGTGATCGACGCCGACCTGCGGGCGGCCCTGACCGCTGGCGCCCCGGTTCGCGACGGTCGGTGCGTCGGCGGCGATAAGTTTTCGACGGGGACGGGGCCTACGCGGTCATGAGCACGCAGATTCTCAAGACTCCCGAGGCCGACATCGCTTACGACGTCCACGGTCCGCTGCCGGCCGTCGGCGGACGCCCGCCGCTGGTCATGATCGGCCAGCCCATGGACGCGGCCGGCTTCCGCGCGCCGGCGTCTCATTTCCCCGACCGCACCGTGATCACCTACGACCCGCGCGGCCTGAGCCGCAGCGTCCGCGAGGACGGCCGAGTAGACCACGCCCCCGAGACCCAGGCCGCCGACGTGGACGCCCGGGCGGGTGAACTTCTGCCGGGCGCCGATGTCGGCGCCCGCCTGCTGGAAAGCGTGGCTGTCGCGGCAGTTCTTGGCGTTGTCGGTCAGGCTCCGCTGGATGCGGGGATGCGGGGATGCGGGGATGCGGGGATGCGGGGGGGATGCGGGGGTGCGGGGGTGCCGCTGGCGGCGAAGTAGGCGGCGTGATCGAGGCGCTCGGCGCGGGCCCGGTCGAGATGTTCGCCAGCAGCGGCGGCGCGGTGACCGCGCTCGCGCTCATAGCGGCCTGCCCCGGCGACGTGACCACCCTGGTCGCGCACGAGCCGCCGCTCATTCCGGTGCTCCCCGACGCGCGGGCCGCCGAGCGCGCCCGGGCCGGTGTCCGGGACGCCTACGAGGACAGGGGCTGGGGCGCCGGCATGGCGGCCTTCATCAGGATGACGTCCTGGGAGGGCGAGTTCACCGGCGACTACTTCGCCCAGCCCGCACCGGATCCCGCCACGTTCGGGATACCGGCCGAGGACGACGGCTCCCGTGACGATCCGCTGCTCTCGGACCGGTCCTGGGCGGTCAGCGACTACCGGCCCGACGCCGAGGCACTCGCCGCGACGCCGACCCGGGTCGTGATCGCGGTGGGCGAGGAGACCGGGGACGCCTTCACCGCACGCACCGCGGTCGCCACGGCCGAACTGCTCGGTCAGACGGCGACGGTATTCCCGAGCAACCACGGCGGGTTCCTCGACGGCGAGTTCGGCCATGCCGGGCAGCCCGAGGCCTTCGCGCACAAGCTGCGAGAGATCCTGGACGCGGCCGCCCGACGGAGCTCAAGCTGAAGGCCGCCTCCATACCCCCGAAGCGGTCGGAGCCTCCGGGCACGCCGGACGTACTCTGGCTGATGATCTCCCTGGCTCCGGTGGCGGCCAGCCCGGAGTCGCCACCGTTTGGGCGCGCTGACCGCGCCGGTATCGATGAGCTCCCCGAGTTCCTCGTACGGGGCGCCGACCGCCACGTCGGCCCGGCGTGGCGAGCGGCCTCGCCGGTTCGGCCGCAGTTCAAGCGGCCTGGTTCCAGGGCGGTGGACGGCCGGTCGCGATGGGCGTCCTGATCTCGCCGCCGCTGTCGGTTCCGGGGTGCCGGAGGCGGTAGCTGTAGCGGCCTTCGGTGTCTCGGTGGACGGTGACCCGACCGGGGTTGGCGGCCTTGTACCGATTGTGGAATCCGCAGGTGAGGGTGAGTTGGTCGATGTCGGTCGGACTGTTGCCAAGGGCCCAGCCGTGGACGTGGTCGACCTCGCTCAACGTCCCGGGGACTTCGCAGCCCACGACGGCGCAGGTGGGGTAGAGGGCCTCAAGGACACGTCGTTGCCCCGGTGTGGCGAACCGCTCCCGGTATCCGAGGTAGAGCGGCACGTGACCGCGTCCCAGCAGCAGGGGTGAGACCCCGGCCGCCAGAGCGATCCGCCGGGCCTGCTCGGCGGGGATAGGGGTGCCGTCGGTGAGACGGGCGGGGGCGTGGCCGCCGGTGAGGGTGTCCAGGTCGCAGATGACGGTGACCTTGGTGGCCCTATGCCCGCCCGACAGCACAGCGGACAACGCTGCTGCGGTCCGCTCGGACAGGTCACGATCGTCGTCGGCTCCGGCGGGCTTGGCCAACGGCCCGAGCGTGCCGTCCCAGATGGCGGCGTCCTCGGCGTTCAGCCACCCCTTTATGTACCGGCCGCCGTCCAGGGATCGCGTCGAATCGATCCAGGAGCGCTCGTAGCCGCGTTGGGCGTCGCCGGGTGCCTGTTCGGTGCCGTCCCGCTCGGCGATGACGTCGCGGATCCGCTTGCCGAACGAGGCGACCTTCCCGGCCGAGAAGTCCTGGTCGACCATCCCGAGCAGGATCTCTTCGGCGGCGGCGCAGTCGTCATCGTCCAGCCGGACGACTGCACCGGCAATGGTGGCGGCGTACCCGAGCGACAGGTCACCGGTGCTCCACCGCCTCATGACCTGGGTGAGCCGGTGCCGCTGCCGGGCGAGTGCGAGGCGTTCCCTGGCCCGGGTGTCGCGCATGCCGAGCCTGTTGCGCAGCCACGACTGCGTGGAGGGAAAGCCCCACCGCTGCACCTCACGACCGGCGTCCACGACGGAGACGAAGCCGGCGAGGGCGGCCTCGTTCATGTCACCGGCCGCGGAAAGAACCTCGGTGAGTTCCAGGCACGCGGCCGCCGATTCGGGCGGCTCGCGCCGGGCGAGTTCGGCCGCGATCGCCGACGCGGCGTTCACCAATTCCATGGTGGACGCCCCCGCCAGATCGACCGCGACTGTTTCCATGCCTCCATTTTAAAGGCTCCCGCCCCCACTTGCAGTCCATATCAGGCTTCAATATTGTCACCACCGCGCCACGTCGGAGTTTGACGGCATTTAACAAAGGAACGAGTCCGAAAAATCGGGCATCGCCCAAGGAATACGCCGTCCCCATCCCCTCCCGACCCATCCCATCCGCCGTCCCATCCCATTCGCCGGATTCACAAAAAATAGCCGGTGCCTTTTAAGGTATGACGGTGAAGCTTCTTGGCTGGCGGTGGGGGCGGCGCGTCGGGCAGAGGGCAGGCGGAGCCTGCCCGACGAAAAGCTGCACTCAGGGGCCGCAGAGGCTCCGAAGTCAAGGGTGGGACGGAGTCCCATCGCGAAGCGACGCCGAAGGCGCCCTTGACTTTGGAGGGGCGGCCCCGTACGCAGCGCCGCCCCCACCGCACGGCACCGATTCACGAACTCCGGGCTACGAGCACCGAATCAGCACCCGAGATAAAAACGGCTGGCGCTTTCCTGGATCAGGCGTTCTTCAGACTCTGGGTCATCTGCCTGAAGTCGTGGTGAGGAGAAGTTTGGGTCCGCTGGGGGTGTCGTGGATAGCGACAGTGTTGCCGATACCTGCGAGCTTGCCGCAGTCGCCGCGGTTACCGGAACTGTGGACGTGACTTGCGCCATGTGGCGGTGCTCAGGTCCATTTCTCCTGCGCCACCCTTTGGTAACAGTTCGAGGGTCTGGTTCACGGGGTACGCGGCGGACTGAATTGACGCGTACAGCCCGGTGAGCCGTTGATTTCGAGGCGATCGGTGGTCGTGTCGCCACTGATTGCGTTGCCTATGGCGAAGGCTCCGCCGATGCCCTCGTGCGGGCGGGGCAGGGCGACCTGATGCGGGTACGACGGCAGGAGATCGTCAGGAGGTGCTGGAGCTGGTCACGCATCACCTCGGGTTTTCCCGCGTCGGCGAACCATGTCGGGACGGCGTTGGTCCCCTGAACAGGCTGTTCCACGTGTGGGCCAGCGCCTCGCGGGTGTCGAGGACGCGGTCGGCGTGGACGGCGAGGAGCCGGTCGGGCCGTGACTCCCCGCGTTCCAAGGAGCCGATCCTGCTCTTCGAGTACAGCGCACTGTCCCGGGTCAGGGCGGGACGACTACGTCGGACGTACGGTCGTCAGTGAATGTCACGAACGTCCACAGGCACACCGACACGGAGTTCACCCGTACGTCTACTTCTGGAGAGCGGCCATCCGGTGGTGGAGGTGGAGCACCGCTCCGACGGCCTGCCGCTCGTCCCACGCGGAGGACGACGTGAAGGGCGACGCGAAGAGCGATGCAGGGAGCGACCTGGCCGTGTCCGGGGGAGGGCTGCTGATGATGCGCCTGCTCGTCCAGGACTGGGGTGTACGGACGCTGGCCGGTGGCGGGAAGGTGACGTGGGCGCGGCTGGGCGAGTGAGGGTTCCACGTAGTCGGCTCGGGGTGGCTCGGGGAGATGCAGGCGCGCGGCCGGGCGCGGCTCAAGATGTATGTGGAGTGGCCGCCGGTCTTGTTTGTCTACGCCGACGGGAACGAGGAGCCCGCATTGATCGAGTACCCCGTGTGAAGGCGTTCGTGGGCGCGAGGGCAGGGGTTCACTCGCCGGCGAGCGCTCGGCGGGTGCCGGCGGCGATCTCCAGGTCCTCGCGGGCCTCGATCACCAGGGTGCGGGCGGAGGCGCCGGCCGAGGTGATGTCGGCGTCGCCGTCCACTTCCGCGTTGCGGCCGGGGTCGACGGAGACGCCGAGGTAGGCGAGGTCTTCGGCCAGGCGCATGCGGACGGACGGGTCGTGCTCGCCGACGCCGCCGGTGAACACGAGCGCGTCGAGGCCGCCGAGGGACGCGGTCATGGCGGCGGCGCAGGCGCGGAGGCGGTGGTGGTAGACGTCGAGGGCGGCGAGGGCGTTCATGTCGCGGTCTCCGGCCAGTTCGCGGATGCGGCGCATGTCGCCGGTGCCGGTGAGGCCGCGGAGCCCCGAGTCGCGGTCGAGAGCGGAGTTGACGTCCTGCGCGGAGAGGCCGTGCTTGATCAGCCACAGCGGGATGCCAGGGTCGATGCTGCCCGCCCGGGACGCCATGACGAGCCCTTCCAGTGGGGTGAAGCCCATGGTGGTGTCGATGGAGCTGCCTTCGGCGACCGCGCATAGGGACGCGCCGGAGCCGAGGTGGCAGACGACCATCCGGGACGGGACCGTGCCGAGGAGTTCGCCGGTGCGGCGGACGGCATAGGAGAACGACAGCCCGTGGAAGCCGAAGCGGCGCAGCCCGAACCGTCGCCGCCATTCCTCGGGGAGCGCGTAGGTGGCGGCGGCGTCCGGCAGGGTGGCGTGGAAGGCGGTGTCGAAGCAGGCGACGGCGGGGACGCCGGGCAGCGCGCCGGTGATCTCCGACAGTGCGTGCAGTGACGCCGGCTGGTGCAGGGGGGCCAGGTCGGCGAGGTCGTGCAGCCGTTCGGTGACCTTGGCGTCGATGAGCACGGGTTCGGTGAAGTCGGTGCCGCCGTGGACGAACCGGACGCCGATCGCGTCGGGCTTCGGCATGTCCGTGACCATCGGGGCCATCTCGTGGCCGGTGCCCGACTCCACGGCGAGGACGGTGTCGTCGAGGTCGAGCAGGCTCACCTTCAGGCTGCTCGACCCGGGATTGACCGTGAGGACCCGCATCGGTTCACTCGCCATCGGTTCGTCCGTCATCAGTACGGCCAGGTCCAGTCGCGGATCTCCGGTGCGTCCTCGCCGTGCTCCCGCGTGTAGGCGCGGGCCGCGAGGCGCCGGTCGGCCATCCGCTGCCTGATGTGGGCGGCGCGTCCGCCGAGCGAGGGGACGCGGTCGATGACGTCCATGACGAGGTGGTAGCGGTCCAGGTCGTTCAGCATGACCATGTCGAACGGCGTGGTGGTCGTGCCCTCCTCCTTGTAGCCGCGGACGTGCAGGTTGGGGTGCCCGGCGCGGCGGTAGGTGAGCCGGTGGACGAGGTACGGGTAGCCGTGGAACGCGAAGATGACGGGCTTGTCGGTGGTGAACAGCGCGTCGTAGTCGCGGTCCGGCATCCCGTGCGGATGTTCGCTGGACGGCTGGAGCCGCATGAGGTCCACGACGTTCACGACCCGGACGCGCAGGTCGGGGAACAGCTGCCGCAGCAGGTCGGCGGCGGCGAGCGTCTCCAGCGTCGGGATGTCGCCCGCGCAGGCGAGGACCACGTCGGGCTCGGCGACCTCGCCGGCGGGGCCGCCCGGCCGGGGAGAATGCGACGCCCACTCCCAGATGCCGATGCCGCGGGTGCAGTGCGCGATCGCCTCGTCCATCGGCAGCCAGTTCAGGGCGGGCTGCTTGCCCGCGACGACCACGTTGACGTAGTCGCGGGACCGCAGGCAGTGGTCGCCGACCGACAGCAGCGTGTTCGCGTCCGGCGGCAGGTACACCCGGACGATCTCCGGCTTCTTGTTCATGACGATGTCGAGGAAGCCGGGGTCCTGGTGGGTGAAGCCGTTGTGGTCCTGCCGCCACACGTGCGACGACAGCAGGTAGTTCAGGGACGCGATCGGCCGCCGCCACGGCAGGTGCCGGGTGACCTTCAGCCATTTGGCGTGCTGGTTGAACATCGCGTCCACGATGTGGATGAACGCTTCGTAGCTGTTGAACAACCCGTGCCGTCCGGTGAGGAGGTAGCCCTCCAGCCAGCCCTGGCACAGGTGCTCGCTCAGCACCTCCATGACCTGGCCTGACGGACCCTGGTGCTCGTCGGTCGGGAGCCGTTCGCCCTGGAAGACGCGGTCGGTCGCCTCGAACACGTCCCCGAGCCGGTTGGACGCGGTCTCGTCGGCGCCCATGATGCGGAAGTTGGACGGGTTGGCCTTCACGACGTCGCGCAGGAACGTCCCGAAGGCCCGGGTGGGCTCGGTGGACGTCGTGCCGGGCTTGTCGACCGGCACCGCGTAGTCACGGAAGTCGGGCAGGGCCAGCGGCTTCAGCAGCAGCCCGCCGTTGGCGTGCGGATTGGCGCTCATGCGGCGCTCGCCCGCGGGCGCCGACGCCTGGAGTTCCGCGACGGGACGCCCTTCGTCGTCGAACAGTTCGTCCGGGCGGTACGAGCGCAGCCACTCGTTCAGTTGCGCGAGATGCCCGGGGTCGTCGCGCACGCCGGCGAGCGGGACCTGGTGGGAGCGCCACGTGTTCTCGACCGGCTTGCCGTCCACCTCCTCCGGGCCCGTCCAGCCCTTCGGGGACCGCAGGACGATCATGGGCCAGCGCCGCCGCCCGGACGCCCGTCCCTCCCGCGCGCCGCGCTGGATGTCGGCGATCTCGTTGAGCGCCTGATCGAGCGCGGCGGCCATCTTGCGGTGCATGGACGCCGGCTCGGCTCCGCCGACCCCGCCCATCCCGCCGACCCCGCCGGCTCCGCCGACGAGCAACGGCTGGTATCCGTAGCCGTCGAGCAGCTGGACGAGTTCCTCCTCGGGGATCCGCGCGAGCACCGACGGGTTCGCGATCTTGTAGCCGTTCAGGTGCAGGATCGGCAGGACGGCGCCGTCCTTCACCGGGTCGAGGAACTTGTTGGAGTGCCAGCTCGCCGCCAGCGGCCCGGTCTCCGCCTCACCGTCCCCGACGATGCACGCGACGACGAGATCGGGGTTGTCGAACGCCGCCCCGTAGGCGTGGGCCAGCGAATACCCCAGCTCGCCGCCCTCGTGGATCGAGCCCGGCGTCTCCGGCGCCACATGGCTGGGGATGCCGCCGGGGAAGGAGAACTGCCGGAACAGGCGCCGCATGCCGTCCTCGTCCAGCGACACGTCCGGGTACACCTCGCTGTAGGTGCCTTCCAGCCAGGCGTTCGCGACGGCCGCCGGGCCGCCGTGCCCCGGACCCATGATGTAGATCATGTCGAGCTCGCGCGCCTTGATCACCCGGCTGAGGTGCGCGTAGCAGAAGTTCAGGCCCGGCGTGGTGCCCCAGTGGCCGAGCAGCCGCGGCTTGATGTGCCGGCGTTCAAGCGGCTCGCGGAGCAGCGGATTGTCCAGCAGGTAGATCTGCCCCACGGACAGGTAGTTGGCCGCCCTCCAGTACGCGTCGATCCGGCGTACCTCGTCGTCGGTCATGGAGACGGACTCGGTCATGGCGCGTCCCTTGTCCCTTCGATGCCGGGGGCCGGTGCCCGGGCCGGGTTTGTCGGTTCCGCCCTGGCAGCATCACGTCCCCCCGATCGGCCTCCTCAACCATCACCGAAAGCCCATCACCCGCCCGCCGACCCGCGCACCGGTGCGCTCGCCAAGGGGGCTCGCCCAGGGGATCGCGTACCCGGGGCCGGAGGCACCGGAGGAATCAGCAAGGCCACGGCGGCGCATGCGTACCGCCGTGGCCTTGTCCCCCCCACCTGGATGTGGACGTCACCGGTTACGGGGGCGGAGACCGCGTCCGGAAGCGTGCGCGGTCTCCGCCCCGCCCCCCAGCGAACCGGTGGGAGCGTCTCCATTGGGTGCGTTGAAGCCTGCCGCCTACTCGCGCGTAGGTTTACGCGTCCGGACGGAGGGTCGGTCGGCGGTCGCATCTCCGCGACAAAAGGCTGACGCTCAGCGACGAGCGCGCGACGGAGAGCGACGGGCGGATCCGTTGCCACGCCGACGGGCAGTCATGCGTGGTCTGTCATGCTACGCAGACAGTGAGGCTGGACGGACGGGAGGCTACATGGGCGGGTTCTTCACGGGACGGACGCTTGCGGACATCGGGCGTGGCCTGCGCGCGGGCGACGAGTCGGCGACCGGGCTGGTGGCGCGGGCCCTGGAGTCGGTCGACCCGGACCTGAACGCCTTCGTGACCCTCGACCCCGAGGGCGCCGAGGCCGCCGCCAGGTGGGCGGACGAGGAACTCGCCTCCGGCGTCGACCGGGGCCCGCTGCACGGCGTGCCCGTCGCGGTGAAGGACATCATCGACGTAGCCGGCCTCCCGACGGGGATGGGCTCGGCGCACTTCGACGGGAATGTGGCTGAGACCGACGCGGTCTGCGTGACGATGCTGCGGGACGCCGGAGCCGTGATCGTCGGCAAGACCGGCACGCACGAGTTCGCGTACGGCGGCACCGGTGACGTGTCGGTGAACGGGCCGGTCCGCAACCCGCGCGACCGGGAGCGGATGTCGGGCGGCTCCAGCAGCGGCAGCGGCGTCGCCGTCGCCGCCGGCGTGGTCCCGCTCGCGCTCGGCACCGACACGGGCGGGTCGGTGCGGATCCCCGCCGCGTTCTGCGGCATCGCCGGGTTCAAACCGGCCTACGGCGCCATCCCCACCCAGGGCGTGTTCCCGCTTTCACCGTCGTTCGACCACGTCGGGGTCCTCGCCGGGTCCGCGGCCGACTGCCGCATCGCCTACCACGCGTTGACCGGCCCGGCGGAGGCCGTCCCGTCGCCGGTCGACGAGAGCGCACCGCACGGGCGTGTCGCGTGGATCGAGGCGTCGGAGATCGACCCGGACGTGGAGCGGACCGTCCGGGCGCTGTTCCCGGACGCGCCGTCCGAGCGGATCGACCTGCTCGAGATTCGGCGGGTCTTCCGCGCGATCCAGGACAGCGAGGCGTACGACGTGCACGCCGAGCGGGTCGCGGAGGCCCCCGGCCTGTATCAGGCGCCGACGCTCGAGCGCCTGAAGAACGCCGGCCGGACCTCCGGCTGGCGCTACCTTCGTGCCGTCCGCGATCGGGAGCGGTTCGCGCGGGAGGTCGCCGGGCTGCTGGACCGCTACGACTTCCTGGCGATGCCCACCCTCCCGATCACCGCGCCGAAGATCGGCGAGATCGAAGGCCCGCTCGGCCCGCACGTGTCGACGCTGGTGAGCCTCACGTGCGCGTGGAACGTGCTGGGCCTTCCGGCGCTGAGCGTCCCCGCCGGGACGGTCAACGGCCTGCCGGTCGGCGCGCAGCTCATCACCCGCCCCGGCGCCGAAACCCTCCTCTTCGACGCCGCCACCCGCCTCCCGCACTGACCCGGCCCGCCTCCCGCACTGACCCGGCCCGCCTCCCGCACTGACCCGGCCCGCCTCCCGCACGATGCGGCCCGCCTCCCGCACTGACCCGGCCCGCTTGATGCGGCCCGCACGCGCGGCCACGCACTGAGGCGGCCCGCTCTGAGGCGGCCCGCTCTGAGGCGGCTCGGACGGTGCGGCTCGGACGATGCGGCTCGCTTGGTGCGGTCCGCACGATGCGGTTCGCACGAGGCGGCCTGTTCGGGTCATGGGCTGACGGTGTCGATCAGGATCTCGGTGACCAGGGCGGTGGGCACGTTCATGCGCGCCGCGACGCGGACGACCTGGTGCGCCGCCTCCGGCGGGCGGGTCGCGATGATCTTGGAGGCGGCGCGGAGCGCGGCGAGTTGTTCCTCCGGGCCGCCGAGTGCCCCGCCGGTTCGTTCGAGCGCGGCGTCCACGACCGCGTCCATCAGCGGGGTCCGGGTGCGGAGCGCGCGGAGGACGGCGGCGCGGCCACCGGCGTGCAGCAGGCCGGCGGGGTCGCGTCCGGTGGGCAGCGCGGCGGTGTCGACCGGGCCGCCGATCCCGGCGAGTCTGTCCCATGCGCGGACGGCTCCCGACCGTCCCGCCGGGTCGCCGTCCAGCGCGACGAGGACACCGGCGCCGTCCAGGTCCGCGATGGTCGCGAGCGCGTCGACCTGCGGCGAGGTGAGGGCGAGCCCGCAGGTCGCCACGGCCGCGTACTCGGCGGGTCCCGCGACGGTGACCGCGATCGCGTCCAGCGGCCCCTCGACGATCACGGGACGCGCGCCGGCGGCCAGCCGGTCGCGGGCCTCGTGCAGGCCGTACAGCAGCTCACCCTTGTGGAAGAGGGAGGTGTCGGGCCCGTTCAGGTACTTGGGGCCGCGGGCGCCGTCCCGGCGGCGGCCGATGAAGCCCGCGACCGCGCCGTCCGCCGTCCGGATCGCGAACACCGCCCGGTCGCGGAACGTGTCGCGGAGCCGGCCGCCGGGCCCGCGACGTGCCAGGCCGGACGCGACGATCTCGTCGTCGCCGTGCCCGAGCGTGCGGAGATGCCCGGTGAGCGAACGGGCGTCCGAACGGGCGTCGTCCGGCGCGTACCCGATCCGCCATCGCCGCTGCACGCCCGCTGGGAATCCGCGTCCGGCGAGGTAGCCGGGCACCCAGCTCTCCGCGAGCCGCGCGCGGAAGAACCGGTGCGCGTCGGGCATGATCCCGTGCTCGGACGCGCCCGACGCCTGCTCGTACATGCGCCGGGCCGTGCGGAGGATCCGGTCGCCCATGCCGGGGCCCGCCCAGAACGCTCTCGCCGGGAAGACGGGCATGGACGGCGCCAACCCGAGCCAGGCCGCCACCAGGAACGCGACGGAGTCGGCCTCCACCCGCCGCACGCCTTGGCCAGAGCCGTCCACGGTGAGACGCGACGCCGCGAACCGGCGCGCGGCCTCGGCGGGTGGCGCCGTGGCGGCCGGGAGCGGGAGCCCGTCCGTCTGCGACACGTCGAAGACGGCTCGCGGCGCACCGGCCCGGCCGAGGACACGGATGCCCGTCTCACCCTTCCTGACCTGGCGGCCCGCGGAACGCCACTCCTCGTAGGAGCGGACGTCGACGGCGCCGCGCCACTGGGCGCAGATCAGGAGGATGCCGAGGTAGCCGTGCCGCCGCCCATGCAGGACGGCGCGTTCCAGCCACCACGACCAGGGCAGCGTGCCGTCCCGGAGCCGGGCCGTCTCCCGGTCGGCGATGCCGCGCAGGAAGCGCTCGTCCCCCGGAAGACCGTGCGCCATGGCAGCCTCCTCGCCGTCGGCGGGCGGGGAAGCCGCCTGAGGTCATACCCGCTCAGAGGTACAGGCCGAAGAACTCCTCCGGATGGTCCAGGAGCGGGGGCAGATCGTCGGCCGTGAGCGTGATCAGTTCCTTCTTGGTGGGCGGTTTCGGGGGCTTGCGGCCCTTGCCGCCCCGCCCGTCCTCGCCGCCCCGCCCGCCCTTAGCGACCTTCGTGCCCTTGCCGGCCTTCGCGCCGCCGTCCCTGCCGGCGGCGACGGCGGCGGACGCGACACGGTCGGCCTGGTTCGCGACGGCCACGTCCAGCATGTTGCGCATCAGGCGGCCGTTGCCGAACGACGGGCCGCGCGGCGCGCGGCGCAGCATCGTCAGCAGGACCTCCTCGGTGCCGGGGGCGAGCCGGAAGCCGTCCGCGGCGGCGAGCTGCCCGAACACGGTGATGAGCTCGTCGTCGGTGTAGTCGGGGAAGTGGATCTGCTTGGGGAAGCGGGAGTCCAGGCCGGGGTTGGCGACGAGGAACTCCGCCATCTCCTGCTCGTACCCGGCCACGATCACAACGAGGTCGTCGCGGTGGTCCTCCATCAGCTTCACCAGCTCGGCGATCGCCTCATGCCCGTAGTCGCCCTTCAGCGGCGACTGGGTGAGCGTGTAGGCCTCGTCGATGAACAGGACGCCGCCGATCGCGCGTTCCACCAGCCGGCGGGTGCGGGGCGCGGTCTGCCCGATGTACTCGCCGACGAGGTGGGCGCGGGACGCCTCGACCAGATGCCCGGACGACAGCACCCCGAGCCGCTTGTAGATGCGGCCGAGCAGCCGGGCCACCATCGTCTTGCCGGTGCCGGGGTTGCCGGTGAACACCATGTGCCGGGTCGGCGGGGTGATCGTCAGCCCGGACTCGCTGCGCAGCCGCGCCGCGTGCGTCCCGGCGACGAGCAGCGCGATCTCGTGCTTGACGGTGTCGAGGCCGGTGAGGTCGCGCAGTTCGGCGAGCGGGTTGCCGGTGGCCTGCGAGGTGTCCAGCGTCTCCGGGATGTCCTGCTTGCGGATGACCAGCCCGGCCGCCACGGCCGGCGCCGCTGCGTTCGAAGCTGCTGCGTTTGATGCCGCGGTGTCCGTTGCCGCGGTGTCTGCGACTGCGGCGGCCGGGACTGCGGCGGCCGGGACTGCGGCGGCCGGGACTGCGGTGTCCAGTGCTGCGGCGGCCGGGACCGCGGCATCCGGTCCGGTGCCCGCTGCGTTCGCGTCCGGTGTCGTCCGTGCCCGGGCCGCGGCGACGACCTGGTCGGCGAGGTGGGGGGCGAGGCGGGCGTTGCGGAGCGTCTGCATCGGCGGCGTCGCGGCCAGCAGCGCGCCCGCCGCCTCGACCGCCTGCCGGGTGCCGCGGGCCCCGCGTGCGGCCAGGGCGCGGCGGAACAGCTCGGCGTGGCCCTGCGCGGTGAACGGCCGGGTCCGCGCGATCCGGAACCGCTGCGGCAGGACGGGGTTGATGTCGCGGATCCGTTCCTCGCCGTCGGTGCCGCACAGCGCCACCAGGTGCAGATCGGGGTGGACGGCCAGCAGCCGGTGCAGTTCGGCGGCGATGGCCTCCCCGTTCCCGGGGTCGGTGACGATGCCGTCGAGGCCCTCGATGATGAGGAGCCGGTCGCCGGCGCAGTCGCGGGCGTCGGCGTGGAGCTTGGCGACGGCGTCCGACAGCCGCTGGCCCGTGAACAGGTTGTCGGTGAGCCAGTGCGGGTCGCGGCCGAACGCCAGGGCCCTGCCGAGCTCCTGCGCCGCGTCGCGCTTGCCGGTGCCGTCGGGACCGGAGATCAGCAGCCGGACGGGCTCGTTGCCGCGGGTCAGCTCGTCCAGCGCCTCGACCACCTCGGGCTGCTCGACCAGCGATGTCGCGATCTCCGCCCGCGCGGCGGCCCGCCCGTCCCGCCGCATCTCGGCGTCCCCGGCCGGTTCCGGGACGCTCTTCAACGTCTCGGTGAGCGGGTTGACGACGCGGCGGCGCGGCGCGTACAGGCGCCGCAGGTCCGTCTGGAACTGGCCGACGGGGATGCATTCGGCCTTCGGGAACCACGGGTCGCCGGGCAGGCCCTGGACGATCGCGCAGAACCGCATCGCCATGTCGAGCCAGCCCCGGCAGGCGTCGGCGGCGCCCGCGACCATCGCCCGGACGAGCCACGCCCGCGTCCGCTCCTGCCACGCGCCCGCTTTGAACCCGCGGCGCTCGACGACGAAGCGCTGCTGCAGCTCGCGGTAGCGGTCCTCGCCCAGCGCCGCGGACAGCTCCGCCGGGACGTGCTCCATGCTGCCCTGCAGGAGCAGCTGGATCAGGTGGACCTCGACGCTCTCGTCGCGCGGCGCCGCCTCCGTCAGCTTCTCGTAGGACGCGAGCAGCCCCGCGCACACCCACTCCAGGTAGCCGACCGGGCCGAGCAGCTCGGGCAGCGCCGTGACGATGTCGTCGCCGGCGTGCGCGTGCCAGTGCTCCCGCAGCTCCATCTTCGGCAGGTTCACGTCGCACACGGGCGCGTCGTCGTACAGCCGCAGCAGCGCCTTGCGGCGTTCCTCCAGCGGCTCGATGCCCTCCAGGACGGACAGGCAGTCGCGCGCCAAGTCGATCGCGAGTTCCCGGTCGGGCGCCTCGATCAGCCAGTCCACCGGCGGACGCCACCGGCCGCCCGGCGCGTCCCAGCGGGTCATCCGGGTGCTGAGCGGCCCCGGATTGACCAGATGCCGGTACAGCAGGCGCTCGGGCAGCTGCGACCACGAGCCCGCCTTGATCGCGCCGCCGCCGGGCAGGAACGCCAGGATGCCGAAGATCTCCGCGGTGACCAGCGCCGCCGGCAGCGTGAGCAGTTTGTGCTCGTCGGTCGTCAGCTCCGCGGCCCGAGGGTCGGCCGCCAGCCCGTCGATCCGCGCCGAGATCTCCTCGAACAGCCCGTCCGGGACGCGCCATGGACCGTGCGAGTAGACGTCGAGCACCGGCTCGTCGGTGAGCAGTAGCTCCAGATGATCCGGCAGCCGCAACGAATTCTCCCCATGAGTGATCAAAGCCGGGGTACAGCTTATGTTTCCCGAAGGAGTGCTGGCTTAGCGGTCACGCGGATCGGTGATATTGGACCGTTCGCAAAATGCTCAGGGGCGCCGAAGAGACTCCACGGCCATGCGGGCGGCGGTGCCGATGACGGCGTCCGCGTGCGGCAGGACGGCGATCGGCAGCAGCGACCGGGTGAACACCGCGACGGCGTAACGGCCCCCGTCCGGGTACTCGACGGCGCCGACCTCGTTGCGGAGGGTCGGCAGCGTCCCGGTCTTGCCGCTCACGACGACGTCGTCGTAGGGGAACCCGGACGACAGGCGGTGCGGCCAGACCTGGAGCCCGAAAAGCCGCCGCATCGCCGCGCACCCGTCGGGCGGCGCGGCCTCGTCCCGCCAGATCATGGACAGCAGCCGGGTCATGTCGCGGGGCGTGCTGCGGCTCGTGCGCAGCGGGTCGAGGGCGCGCAGCCGCGCCGCGACGCCGGGCTCGTCCAGCCGGGTCCACACGTCCGCGAACGTGTCGGCGCCGGCGTCCGCCAGCAGGGTCTCGTGCAGTTCGCGCCCGCTGACCTCGACGACGGTGTCGCGGAGCCCGAGCGCGGCGGCCGTCGCGTTGACGGCGTCGCGGCCGACCCGGTCGAGGACGGCGTCGGCGGCCGCGTTGTCGCTCACCGTGATCATCAGGAGGGTCAGGTCGCGCAGCGACATGCGGACCTCGTCCTGCATCGCCGAGATCCCGGTCGGGCCGGCGGTGCGGTCCTGGGGACGCAGCGTGACCGGCTCGGCGGGGTCGAGGAGGCCCTCGGCGGCCTGCCGGTGGAACGTGACGAGCAGCGGCACCTTGAACACCGACGCGAGCACGACGGGATCGTCGGCGCGGACCGCGACCTCCCGCCCGGTGTCCATGTCCGTGACGTGCAGGAAACCGGTCACACCTGCGGAATGGAACTCCGCCTCGATGCGCTCCGTCACGTCCACCCGGATGTTCTGCGACCCCCGCATCCCCGGCCCGCTCATGCCAGGAATCCCGAGGACGGGCGGGGAATGACACGGCGGGCCGGTGCGGCGTCCAGCGGTGTCATACCGGCCTCGCTGCGCAGGACGGCGGTCGCGACGGCGGTGAAGTCGGCGATCGCGCGGGCGTGCTCGGGGTCGGCGGCCCGCCGCCACGCGCACGACGTCCGCCGCACTAGCGGCTCGCCCACCAGCGGACGCCACGTCACGCCCGCCGTGTCGTCGACCCGGGGAACGAGCGCCACGGCCGTCCCCGCGAGGACGAGGCCGAGCGCGAACTGCGGGTGCCGCGCCTCGTGGACGGCGGCGGGCGCGTAGCCGTGCCTGCGGCAGGCCGCCAGCAGCTCGTCGTGCGCGCCGGGCGCCTCCTCGCGCGGCGACACCACGAGGTCGTGCCCGCCGAGGTCGACGAGATGCACCTCGGGACCTGCGGCGAGCCCCGCGCCCGCAGAACCAGCGCCGGCCAGGCCTACGCCGGCAGTGGATACGCTGGTCGAGTCTGCGCCGGCAGTGGATGCGCCAGCCGGGTCTGCGCCGGCAGGAGGTGCGCCGGTCGGGTCTACGCCAGCAGGGGGTGCGTTGGTCGGGTCTGCGCCGGTAGGGGGTTCGCCGGTGGGCAGGAGGACGCCGAGCGGCTGGGCGAGCATCGGGCCGAGTTCCAGGTCGCGGGAGTCGCACGGGTGCCGGACGATCCCGGCGTCCAGCGCGCCTTCCGCGAGTGCGCGGACCTGCTCGGCCGTTCCCGTCTCCCGCAGGTCGAGCCGCAGGTCGGGGCGGCGGTCCCGGAACGCGGCGATCAGCGCGGCGACGATCGGCCCGCCGAGGTCGCTCGGCAGGCCCGCCCGGACCGTGCCGATCTCGCCGAGCCTGGCGCGCTCGGCGACGGAGTAGATGCGTTCCACGCGGGTGAGGATGTCACGGGCCTCGTCCAGCAGCAGCCTTCCCGGGGCGGTCAGCTCCACCCTGCGGCTGGACCGGTCGAACAGCCGCACGCCGAGCTCGTGCTCCAGCCGCTGGATCCGCTGGCTCAGCGGCGGCTGCGCCATGCCGATACGCTCCGCCGCGCGGCCGAAATGCAGTTCCTCGGCCACGACGACGAAGCAGCGCAGATGCCCCACGACGTTCACGACCAGCGACGATATCAATATTCGTATCTCTGTGACACTGATATCAATCTTGGACATTCCGGGGTGCGGCTGGTGTTCTTGTGTCTTCATCCAAGGAGCCCTGCCACAGGGGAAGGGAGTTCGACATGCACCGAACCCGTGTGATCATCGCCGCGGCGGTCGCGGTGGTGGTCGTGATCGTGGGGGCGGGGGCGGTGTGGTTCCTGCGCCGGGGGGACGACCCGAGGGACACCGCGGAGCGTTACCTCGCGGCCTGGAGCGGCGGCGACACCGCCGCCATGAAGGCCCTGACCGACCGGCCGCCCGCCGACTTCGACAAGCGCGTCACCGGCATGCGGGAAGAAATGGGCGTCGTCCGCCAGCGCTACACCGTCGCCTCGGTGGGAGATCCGGACGACGGCGAGGCGGGCGGGTCCTACACGGCCGAACTCACGCTCGCCGGCGACCGGACCTTCGAGTACGACGGGGCTCTCCCGCTCGTCGAGCGGGACGGGGAGTGGCTCGTCCGGTGGTCGCCGCAGCTCCTGCATCCCGGGCTCAAGGAGGGGCAGCGGCTGCGCGTGGCCCGCGACTGGCCCGACCGCGCCGCCGTCCTCGCGGCGGACGGCAGCGTGCTGAGCACATCGCCGTCCGGGTCCGCCCGCCAGCTCGCCGGGCAGCTCGGGGTGGCGTCCGCCGAGGCCGCGAAGGAACTCGGCGCGCCCTACCGCGAGGGCGACGCCGTCGGCACCGGCGGCCTGCACCAGCAGTACGAGCGCCGCCTCGCCGGGACGCCCGCCCTCGCCGCGCAGATCGTCGACGCCGAGGACGACGAGGTGAAGACCCTGCAGCGCTTCGGCGGCGCCGACGGCGAGCCCCTGAAGACGACCATCGACCCGAAGGTGCAGGCCGCCGCGGGCAAGGCGCTCGGCGACGCGAGCAAGCCGGCGTCCATGGTGGCGCTGCGCCCGTCCACCGGCGAGATCCTCGCCGTGGCGAACAAGCCCGGCGGGTACAACCGCGCCCTGATGGGCCAGTACCCGCCCGGCTCCACGTTCAAGGTCGTCACCGCCGCCGCCCTCGTCGCGGACGGTCTGGGCGTCGGCACGAAGGTCGCCTGCCCGGCCACGACCACGATCGGCGGCCGTTCCTTCCACAACTACCAGCACGAGGACTTCGGGACGATCCCGTTCCGCGAGGCGTTCGCGCACTCGTGCAACACCACGTTCGCGCGGCTCGCCGTGGACAAGCTCGGCGAGAAGCGGCTCGCCGAGGTCGCGGGCCAGTTCGGGTTCAACGTCCCGATCATCGCGGGGCTGCCCGCCGTCCGCGCCGCGTTCCCCGGCAACGCGGACGACACCGCGTTCGCGTCCGCGTCGTTCGGCCAGGGCAAGGTGCTGACCAGCCCGCTCAACATGGCGAGCGTCGCGGCGGCGGCGGCCGACGGCACCTGGCGCTCGCCCCGCGTCGTCGAGGCGGACGTCGCCTCGCAGGCAGCCGACGCCGAGGGCCGCAAGCCCGTGCCGCCGAAGAAGCTGGAGCCGGCGGTCGAGAAGGCCCTGCAGGCGCTGATGCCCGCCGTCGTCAGCGAGGGGACCGCGTCCGGTGCCGGCTTCCCGTCCGGGACGGCGGGCAAGACCGGGACGGCCGAGTACGGGTCGGGCGAGGAACCGCCGACCCACGCCTGGTTCATCGGCTACCGCAAGGACGTCGCCTTCGCCGTCATCGTCGAGGGCGGCGGCACCGGCGCCGAAGCGGCCGCGCCCATCGCCGCGAAGTTCCTGAAGGCCCTCTGACCCGGGGGCGGGGGTCACGGCGTCGTCTGCGGGCGGGCGCAGGCGGCCAGCAGCGCGAGGACGGCCAGGCCGGTGAGCGCGGCCGCCGCGCCGGCGGACCCCGCGTCGAAGAGCGCGCCGACGGCCAGGCCGCCGGCGAAGGCCAC
The DNA here is from genome assembly GCF_040650055.1 of Spirillospora sp. NPDC048819. Taxonomy (NCBI): domain Bacteria; kingdom Bacillati; phylum Actinomycetota; class Actinomycetes; order Streptosporangiales; family Thermomonosporaceae; genus Spirillospora; species Spirillospora sp. NPDC048819. The sequence continues at coordinate 212,612 of NZ_JBEZGN010000005.1, forward strand.
CATCCCGGCCAGGAACGACGACGTCCCGAGGTACGCGCCGACCCGTCCGGGCGGCGCGTGCCGGGCGACGACCTGGAAGATCGACGGCTGCAGGAGGCCCGCCCCCAGCCCGCTGAGGACGGCCGCGGTCAGCAGCCCCGCGACCCGCGCGGCGTCCCCGCCGGTCAGCCCGGTTCCGTCCAGCGGGACGAGCGCCAGGTATCCGGCGCCCGACAGGAGCAGCCCGGCACGCACGACGCGGGGACTGCCGGCCCGGCCGCCGGTGGCGCACCAGGGCTGGACGGCGGCGATCACGGCGGCGGCCGCGCAGAAGAACACCGTCGCCCAGCCGGAGCCGAAGCCCTTCAGCGGGACGACGGTCGTGGTCGCGGTCGCGAGCAGGGTGGAGGGGGCGACGACCACGGCGAACCGGAGGAACCGGCGGTCGCGGCCCACCGCGGCGAGGCTCCGCGCCAGCGTCCGGGGCTCCGGGGCGCCGGGCACGCGCGGGCCCGCGGGCAGCAGCAGGAAGAGGGCGGCGGCGATGCCCCACGCGGCCGCCGCGGCCGCCGCGAGGACGGGGAAGCCGCCGCCGGCCAGCAGCACCAGTCCGGCGGGCGGGCCGATCACCGCGGAGACGTGCCCGCTGATCAGGTAGGTCGCGTAGCCGCCCGGGCGGCGGGCGGGCGACAGTCCCGCGACCAGCGACTGGGCGGCGGGATGGTAGAGGGCGCCGCCGACACCGAGCAGGACGGCGGCGGCGGCCAGCCCGGCGATGCCGTCCGCCGTGCCCAGCAGCCCGAATCCGCCGGCGCGGATGACGCACGCGAGCGTCCCGGCCCGGGGCGCGCCGAGCGCGTCCGTCAGCGCCCCGACCGGCAGCAGCAGCGTGTACTGGATGAGGAGCCGGGTGCCGAGCACCAGGCCGATCGTCCCGGCGGCCAGGCCCACGCCGTCGCGCATATGGGCGACGACGTGCCCGAACACGGCGTAGAAGCCGAGTCCGATGGCGATCTGGATGGCGGCGACCACCAGGATGATCCGGCGGTCGGCGGATCTCCCGGCGGGCGCCTCCGGGCCGGGGGACGGGCCCCGGGCCGGGAGGGGACGCGCGGAGGCGTTGGTTCGGCCCGGGACCATCGCGCCTCTAGCCGGCCGGCCGCAGGGCGCGGACCAGGACGGCGGTGGCCTTGGCGATCGCCGCGCCGTCGGCGGCGCCGTCCGCCGTCCGCCGGTTGGTCGTCACCACGATGACCAGCGGCGCGCCGCCGGACGGGGGCCAGGCGACCGCGATGTCGTTCGCGGTTCCGTAGGTGCCGCCCGTGCCGGTCTTGTCGCCGGCCGTCCAGCCCGCCGGCAGCCCGGCGCGGATACGGTCGGCGCCCGTCTCGGAGGCCTTCATCCAGCCGATCAGGCGGGCCCGGTCGGCGGGCGCCAGCGCGTCCCCCGCGGTGAGCGCCCGGAGGCTGCGGGCCCAGGTGCGCGGCACGAGGGTGTCGCGCCGCTCGCCCGGCTTCCAGTCGTTGAGCGCGGTCTCCCAGCGGTCATGCCGGCTGAGCGGGTCGCCGAGCGAGCGGAAGAACGCGGTGTGCGCGGCGGGGCCGCCGATCTGCTTCAGCACCAGGTTCCCGGCGGTGTTGTCGCTGACGGTGATCGCCGCGTGGCAGAGTTCGGCGACGGTCATGCCGGTCTTCACGTGCTTCTCGGTGACGGGGGAGTAGTCGACGAGGTCGGTCTCCTCGTAGCGGATGACGCGGTCCATCAGGCCGGGATCCGAGCGGCGGGCCTTCTGCAGGACGGCGCCGCACACCAGGGCCTTGAACGTGGACAGGAACGGGAAGCGCTCGCCGGCGCGATACCCGACGGCGCGATCGCTGCCGGTATCGATCGCATACGCGCCGATGCGGACCTGGCGGGCCTTCTCGAGTGCGCGGAGTTGTGTGCTGACCGTGCCCTGGGACGGGGCGGGACGGTCCGTCCCCGCGTGCAGCGGAGCGGTGGCGCTCTGGGGCGTCGCGGTAGCGGCCCCGGTCTCCGGGCCGCCGCCGCATCCGGCGGTGGCGAAGAGGAGGGAGAGCGTCAGGCCGGTGGCTCCGAGGACGGTTCCGAGGCGGGTTGATCTCGTTCGCATGCGGTGAGCACACCAGAGCCGCGACGGCGATGTCCAATATTGATATTGGAGAAACATTGATATCCGTTTGAATATAGATATGGGGTGAACTGCGGATACGGCAGTACTACAGCCAGTCCCGGCGCTTGAAGATCAGGTAGAGGGTGACGCAGGAGACGACGATGATGACGGTACTGGTGATGAAACCGGAGCGGTCCTCGGCACCGGGGAACAGGACGTTCTGCCCATGGAAACCGGTGACGGCGGTCGGCACCGCGACGATCGCCGCCCAGCCCGCCAGCTTCTTCATCACCTCGTTAACCCGGTTGCTCTGCAGCGCGAGCCGCGTCTCCAGCAGGTCGGAGACGCGTTCGCGCACGGCGTCCGTCCACTCCGCGACGCGCCATGCGTGGTCGCCGACGTCCTGGAAGTAGGGCACCAGCGGCGGCGGGACGAGTCGCAGATCGCGGCGGAGCAGCGTGTTCAGGACGTCGCGCATGGGCAGCGCGATCCGCCGCAGGCCGGCCAGGGCCTTGCGCAGCCGGTAGCTGCGGCGCTGGATCTCCTTGACGGGGAACTCATCGCCGAACACCAGTTCCTCCACCGCGTCGGCCTCGTCGTCGAGTGCCTCGACGGCCTCCAGTTGCCGGTCCACGACCAGGTCGAGCATGCCGTGCAGCAGCCAGGAGGCGCCGGTGTCGCCCAGGTCGGCGCCGGCGGTCCCGTCCCAGCGCCGGACGAGTTCGTCGATGTCGAGGTCGGGGTTCTGCCGCACCGTGACCAGCGCACGCTCGGAGACGAACGCGGACAGCTCGTGCAGCGTGAGGTCGGTGCCGTCCAGGACGGGGATGTACACGTTGAGGAACGAGTACCCGTCGTAGCGGTCGAGCTTGGCCCGCTCGTCCCGGGAGACGGCGTCCTCCACCGCGACCGGGTCGAGTGCCAGTTCGTCGCTGATGACGTGGAGATCCTCGTGGCGCGGACCGCACAGGTCGAGCCACACGACGACGTCCGGCTGCCGCAGGTACTCGCGCAGCTCGTGGACGGGGAAACCCTCGGCTTGGAGCCTGCCGCCCCGCCACGCCCGCGTCCGTGGCGGCGCCGCGCCGATGCGGTTCGCCGGATGCGCCTCGATGTCGGTTTCAGACGGCCGGGCGGTCCGCGACGGCCGGGGCGATCGGGACGGACGGGGCGGACGAGAATCCATGGGCCGCTCATACCCGGCCTCGCCCGGCCCACGAGTCACCCGGTGCCGGCCGCCGGGGCCGCCGTGGAATCGCGGACGATCAGCTCGCCGGGCAGGACGCGGGGAGCGGGACGGCCGCCGGCGAGGAGGTCGAGCAGCGCCGTCATGCCCTGCGCGCCCAGCTCCTCCGCGGGGAGCCGGACGGTGGTCAGCTCGGGTTCCAGCGCGATCGCGAGCAGCACGTCGTCGAACCCGGTGACCGACAGGTCGGACGGGACGTCCAGGCCGCGCGCCCGCGCCGCCTTGTAGGCGCCCGCGGCGATCAGGTCGTCGTCGCAGACGAGCGCGGTCGGGCGGTCGGGGCCGTCCAGCAGCCGCCCGGCCGCCTCCTTGGCCGAGGTGACGTCGATCGCGCACGTGGACCGGGTCAGCCGGCCGCCGGGCAGGGCGGCGACGGCGGCGGCGAGGGCGCCGGCGCGGGCGTGGAACGTCCACTGGTCGACGGCGGCGGCCACATGCCCGATCCGGCGGTGGCCGAGGCCCGTGAGGTGGCCGGCGATCGCGCGCATCCCGTCGGCGACGCCGAAGTCGACCGTGGGCACGCCGAAGTCGACCGTGGGGACGCCGGCTGCGGCGACGGAGCCGCCGGAGCGGGCGGCGGGGCCGCTGTCGAGCATCACCGCGGGCGTCTCCCGGAACCGGCCGAGCGTCTCCACGGCCATCGAGGACGCGAGGATCCCGTCGATCGCCTCGTCCGGCGCCGCGAACGGGCTGTCGGCGGGCCCGGCCGCGTCGTCCGGCCACGTCGAGACGACGACGCCGAAGCCGTGCCGCGCCGCGACCCGCGCCGCGCCCGTGTAGACGGGGCCGAAGAACGGCGCGGTCAGGGTCGGGACCATCAGCAGGACGGTCCGGGTGGTGCCGAGCCGCAGGTTCCGGGCGGCCTGGTTGGGCCGGTAGCCGAGGCGTTCGGCCGCGCCGCGCACGCTGTGCGCGGTGGCGGGGGAGACCCGGCCCCGCCATTTGCCGCCGAGCACGAGCGAGACCGTGGACTGCGAGACCCCGGCCTCGTGAGCCACGTCCTTGCTGGTAGGACGGCCGACTAAGGACACCTGCGCCTCCCTGCGGAGTGGTTCGGGACCAACGCGGACCGGATTGGGTCCAATTCAGACTAGAGCCGGACGCCTCCGAAGTGGTACGTATGACCCTGGGCGTAATACGTATGACTGGATCTTCGGGGGCCTCGATGCGCGGCTATGTCGTCTTCCTGCGGAGGCCGTATGCGGGAAGGCTGCTCGGCGGCACCCTCCTCGGCCGGCTGCCCAACGGCATGGGGATGCTCGCCGTCGTGCTGCACATCCGCGCGGACGGCGGCGGATACCCCCTCGCCGGGACGCTCGCCGCGGTCTTCGGCCTCGCGACGGCCGCGGGCCAGCCCGTCCTCGGCCGCGCCATGGACCGGCTCGGCCAGCCGCGCGTCCTGCTTCCGGCCGCGTGCGTCGCCGCCGCCGGCTTCGGCCTCCTCGCCGTCGTCGGCGCCGAACCGCTGCCGGTCGCCGTCATCGCGGCGGTCGTCGCCGGGTTCGCCACCCCGCCGCTGGAGGCCGGGCTGCGCGCCCTGTGGCCGGACGTCCTGGACGGCCAGGAGCAGGTCGACGCCGCGTACGCGCTGGACGCCGCCGCCCAGGAGATCCTCTTCACCGTCGGCCCGCTGCTCGTCGTCGCCGCGGCCGTCGTGAACACCGAGGCGGCGCTGCTGCTCACCGGCGCGTTCGGCATCGCCGGGACGCTGGTCGTCGCGCTGTCCGGGCCGTCGCGCAGATGGCGGGGCCGGCCGCGCGCCGCAGACTGGGCCGGGCCGCTGCGGTCCCCGGGGCTGCGGATCCTGCTGCTGTCGCTCGCCTGCGCCGGCATCGCGCTCGGCGTCTACGCGGTCGCCGTCGTCGCCTACGCCGAACGGTACGGCCGCGACCTGGCGTCCGGGCTCCTGCTGGCCTGCATGGCGGGCGGCGCGCTCGTGGGAGGGCTCGTCTACGGCGCCCGGCCATGGGCGGGCGAGCCGCACCGGCGGCTGGCGTGGCTGCTCGCCGCGCTCGCCGCCGGGTACATCCCGCTCGTCCTCGCGCCCGGCCTGCCGGTCATGTCGCTGCTCGCGTTCGTCAGCGGCGTCTTCCTCGCGCCCGTGCTGGCGTGCAGCTTCGCGCTCGTCGACCGGCTCGCGCCGAGCGGGACCGTCACCGAGGCCTTCGCGTGGGTCGTCGCGGCGGTCGGCGCCGGCGGCTCCGTCGGCTCCTTCGTCTCCGGCGTCGGGCAGGACGTCGCGGGCGTCCCGGGCGCGTTCGCCGGGGCCGGAATCGGCGGTGTCCTCGCCCTGGCGCTCTGCCTTCTCGGCGCCCGGACGCTCCGCCCCCGCACAGCGCCCGCCCTCACCGCCGAGGCCACGGCCTGAACGCGCCGCGGACCGTCACACCCAGGACCGGAACCAGATCCGTTCGTGCCAGTCGTCGTAGGGGATCGTCTGCGCCGACAGGATCGGATGGAAGTACGCGAAGTTCGCCAGCACCACCAGCAGGAACGCCCCGGCGGCCGCGGCGCCGATCAGCCGCCGCATCCCCGCCGCCTGGACTGCCTCCGGCCGGTGCGCACCGGACGGCCCGAACGCGTCGGGACCGGGTGAGCCGGGTCCATACGCATCGTCGTAACCGTCCTCGCCCGGACGGGCCGCGTGCGCGCCCCCCACCGCGGCGGGTGCCGACCCTATCAGGTACCCCATGACGAGGACGATCGCCAGCACCATGAACGGGATCACCGGCGTCGCGTAGAACAGGAACATCGTGCGCTCGCTGAACGCCGACGGGAACCAGGTCAGCCAGCCGGCGAGGAACCCGAGCAGGATCGCCCCGGCCCGCCAGTCCCGCAGCATGACCCAGATGAACGCGACGGCGATCAGCGCGACCAGCGCGCCCCACCACAGCGCGGGCGTGCCGATCCCGAGGATCTCGCGGGAGCAGCGCCCCGCCTCGCCGCAGGCGTTCTTCGGCTCGGTGTAGAAGAACGCGACCGGACGCCGCAGGATCGGCCAGTCCCACGGCCACGACTGGTACGGGTGCTTGTCGTCCAGCCCGCTGTGGAAACCGAGGATCTGCCCGTGGTAGCGCCACAGGTCCGGCAGGGCCTCGAACGGCCGCCACAGCGGATTGCCGGACACGTCGCCGCGTCCCCAGCCGCCGGGCCTGAAGATCCAGCCCCACCAGGTCGCCACGTAGGTGACCAGCCCCACCACGACGATCTGGACGAACGCGGGAACCGCCTCCAGCAGCATCGTCCCGGCGAACGGCGCCCGGACCCCGGCCGCGCGGCGGGCGCCGTAGTCCCACAGCACCACCATCAGCCCGAACGCGGCGACATAGAAGACGCCCGTCCACTTGGTGGCGCAGGCCAGCCCGAGGCAGATCCCCGCGCCGTACCGCCAGCCGTGCGCGAGGAACGGCCCGTAGACCGAGGCGTCCCCGCGTTCGATCTTCTCGGCGAGGACGCGGCGGGAGCGGTCGCGGTCGTTCACCAGGCACGCGAACCCGGCGAGGACCCAGAACATCACGAAGATGTCGAGCAGCGCCGCGCGGCTGGTCACGAAGTGCAGGCCGTCCAGCGCCAGCAGCAACCCGGCGGCGCAGCCGAGCAGCGTCGAGCCGGTCATCCGGCGGGCGACCCGGCACAGGATCAGCACCGACAGCGTCCCGACGAGGGCGGCCATGAACCGCCACCCGAACGGCGTCGCGCCGAAGATCCACTCGCCGATCGCGATCATCCACTTGCCGAACGGCGGGTGCGCCACGAACGCGGCGCCCTCGCCCCAGATGTCGGCGTTCTGGTCGGCGATCAGCATCTTGTCGGCGTTCTCGACGGTGTTGTGCTCCCAGCCGAACTCCAGCAGCGCCAGGGCGTCCTTGGCGTAGTAGGTCTCGTCGAAGACGACCGTCTTCGGCGTCCCCAGCCCGTCGAAACGCAGGTAGCCCGCGAACAGCGTCACGAGCAGCGGGCCCAGCCAGGCCAGCAGCGGGCTGCCCGGGATCGCGGGCGCGAGCCACTCCCGGAGCGGGGGCGGCCTTCGCCGGGACCCAACGGCCGGGGCGGGGACCAGATCCGTTGTCGCCATTGGGCGAGTTTATTGCGTCGCCCAAGCCGCAAGGCGCCTCATGGGCTTTCGCGGGTCCCCCCGCTGGGAGAATGGGAGCGTGATGGGGACCCTGCTGCTTGCGGCCGCGCCGATCGGGCGGGCCGAGGACGCGTCCGTGCGGCTCCGCGCCGCGCTGGCGGACGCCCCGGTCATCGCGGCGGAGGACACCCGGCGCCTGCGGCGCCTCGCGGGCGACCTCGGCGTGGAGCTCACCGCGCGCATCGTGTCGTACTACGACCAGAACGAGAAGGCCAGGGCGGCGGAGCTGCTGGAGGAGCTGCTGTCCGGGCGGGACGTCCTCGTGATCACCGACGCGGGGATGCCGGGCGTGTCGGACCCCGGATACCGGCTCGTCCGCGCGGCGATCGGCGAAGGGGTGCCGATCTCGGTGCTGCCCGGGCCGTCCGCCGTCACGACCGCGCTGGTGGTGTCGGGCCTGCCCACCGACCGGTTCTGCTTCGAGGGCTTCCCGCCGCGCAAACCGGGCGAGCGGTCCCGGCGGCTGGCCGCGCTGGCCGGCGAGCCGCGCACGATGGTGTTCTTCGAGTCGCCGCGCCGGCTGCCCGGCACGCTCACCGCGATGGCGGACGCGTTCGGCGCCGGCCGTCCGGCCGCCGTCTGCCGGGAGCTGACCAAGACCTACGAGGAGGTCCGCCGGGGGACGCTCGGCGACCTGGCGGCGTGGGCGGACGACGGCGTCCGCGGCGAGATCACGCTGGTGGTCGGCGGCGCGCCCGAGCCGGAGGGGCTGTCGGATCCGGCCGACCTCGCGGCCGCCGTCGCCGCGCGGGTGGACGCCGGGACGCCCCGCAAGCAGGCCATCGTGGACGTCGCCAAGGAGAACGGCACCCCGAAACGCGTGGTCTACGACGCCGTCGTCCAGGCGAAGAAGTAACCCCGCCGGACGCGGTCCTGCTGGCAGCGCGGCTGGGAAATGCTGGCAGTGCCGCTAGGAAACTGACCGGCTTCGGAGCGATCCAATCGGCTCGTCCTGGGAATAACGTGGAAGCGGCGGACGGCGGGCGCGGTGTGCGCCCGTCACGGGCCTTCCGCGGACGGGGAACACGGATCCGTGGAAGGCGACATGTGGGAGAGGGCGTCACCGAGGGGGTGATGGCCGTGCGGGAGGCATGGTCGACCCATGAAGCGTGGGTCTTCGAGTGTCTGAACTGCTCGACGACCTGGAACGAGGAGCTGGAGGTCCGCCACTGCGGTGACGGGCACGGGCACGAGGCCGTCATCTACGAGCGCGGTGGGCACCCCTGCATGACGCCCTGGATGGACCGGTGCTGCCCCCGCTGCCAGAGCCAGAACGTCAAGGCGCTGTCGGCGGTACCGGCCAAGCGGGGCGAGGTGCCGGAGGCGCGCAGCGGCGACGACGTGGCGATGGTGTTCCACCTCCGCCGCCTGCACGCCTGGTAGCCGCGCACGCCTGGTGGCCGCGGCCGGGCTCACTTGGCCGCGGCCGGGCTTACTTGGCCGCGACCTCCGGGATCTTGGGCTCGGCGGGTTCGGCCGGGACCTCGGGCGCGTCCGGGGCCGCGGCCGTGCCCGAACCGGCCCCGCGCCGCAGCCGGCGTCCCCACCCGGCGACCGTGCCGCGGACCTCCGGCGCGAACGCCATCCCGGCGGCGAGCGCCGCCAGCGGGACGGCGGGCAGGATGTACCGGTAGTCGAACTCGGCGGTGGCCGCCGGGGCCAGCAGCAGCCCGGTCGCGAGCGTCCACGGCAGCAGCGCCGGGCCGCCGAAGCGCCGCCACAGCGGCACGAGCCCGGCGAGGCCGATGAGCAGGATGCCGCCGACCATCGTCCCGCGCAGGTAGAAGACGTCCTGGTAGCCGCGGGCGACACCGGCGAACGGCTCGACGACCCGGGTCTCGGCGTCGCCGTTCTCGTACGCCTTCGCCTCGGCGGACGCGATCGAGTTGCCGTCCATCTTCCAGTCGGGAAGCGTCCTGCTGGTGGTCGTGCGGAACTCGTACTGCCGGTAGGTGTCCGGGTCGGGGAACACCGTCCGCTCCCACCGGAAGACCCGGAAGAAGTCGTAGGCGACCACCTGCAGGTAGTCGGCGGGCTGCGCGATGATCGCCCGCTTGGCGAAGTCGTTGCCGAGCGCGTTGTTCTCGGGGCCGAACCGCGTGCCGGTGTAGCGGTTCAGCGGGGACTGGGCGTTCCAGATGCCGTCCTGGGAGTTGGGCAGCCGGTTCGCCGGCTCGGTGCACAGCGGGTACTCGCGGACCGGCAGGTCGTCCATCCGGTGGCAGTCGGCGAACTTGTAGACCCGCGCGTACAGGAAGATCCCGTTGCTCTCGGTGATCGCGAACTTGTCGCTGTCGAGCTTGTACCAGCCCATGTAGGACAGGACGGGCAGCATGCAGGCCGCCAGCGTGACGCCCATCATCTTCCAGCCGCTGCGCCGGATCAGCATGAACACCAGCACGCCGAGCAGGACCGGCATCCCGACCGAGCGGGTCAGCCAGGACAGCCCGACGATCAGCCCGACCGCCGCCGCGATCCGCCAGGACGGGCGGTCGTGCCAGAGCAGCAGCGTGACCGCGCTCATCACCAGGAACATGAACATCGTGTCGGACAGCACCAGGTGCTCGAGCTGCAGTTGGTAGGCGTCCAGCAGGACGGGCGCGGCGGCGAGCGCGGCGCCCCAGCCGGGCAGCCGGAACTTTCGCCGCAGCAGCGCGTAGATCATCACGCCCATGGCCAGGCCCATGAGGTGCTGGACGGCGGCGACGAGCGCGAAGCTGTGGAACGGCTTGAGCAGCAGGAGCAGGAAGGCGTACCCGTCGGGACGCAGCGGGTGCGGGTACGGGTCGGTCGCGACGTGCAGGTAGTCGAAGCTGTCGTTGAAGAACATCACCGGCTGGTAGCCGAGCATCGCGACGACCCGGAGCAGCGCCGCTATGGCAATGATCACACTGAAGGCCGGATGCCGGCGAGCCAGCGTCCACAGCCCGCGGGCGCGTCGCCGGCGTCCGGAATCCGCGCTCTCGTCAGGCGTGTCGCCGCCTGGGCCTGGCCCGTCGCCGGTGTCCGCGGTGCGCACCGGACCGGACTGGGGGTCGGGTCGTATGGCCGATTTCGGCCCGTCCTTAATGCCGTCGGCCGATTTTCCGGCGGTCGTCGTCCCACCGGGCGTGTCGCGGCGTGCCGCGGTGTCCGCCACGCCCGGCCGCAAGGCGGGGGTGACCTCGGCGGATCCGTCCCCGGCGCCCGCGTCGCCGCCGCCCCCCGCGTCGCCGCCCGACGTGTCCCCGCGCGACGCAGGGCCGTCGAGCGCCGTGCCCGGCGCCGTGCCGAGGGCCGTGCCCTGCGGCGATTCGCCCGCCACTGCCGCACCTCCCCTTCGGTGTCCGGCCCCCGGTCCGGTGGCACTGCGTTCTCCGGCGCGCGTCACAGCCGACCCAACCTTTCCGGGCCGCTGTGCCCGTATGCTTGACGTCCTAGCCTGCCGCCCGCGACCGTGGCGGAGAGGGTCTTTCGGTTGCAAGTGAGCAACACGATACGGGTGCTCTTGACGAGAGCGGCCATCATTACCCGTCCCCGGCAGGCATCATGAACTGACGACGGGCCGCCCCGCGGAACCCAAGAGATTAGTGGAAAACACCGCAGACGGTCACCAGGGGTAACGAAGGAGATCGCGTGGAACTCTCCGTAGTGATGCCATGCCTGAACGAGGCCGAGACGGTCGAGACCTGCGTCCGCAAGACGATCGGCTTCTTCGAGGACAAGGGCATCGACGGCGAGGTGGTCATCGCCGACAACGGCAGCACCGACGGCAGCCAGCAGCTCGCCCGCGACGCGGGGGCCCGGGTCGTGCCGGTGATCGACAAGGGTTACGGCAACGCCCTGATGGGCGGGATCGCCGCCGCGCGCGGCCGGTACGTCGCCATGGGCGACGCCGACGACTCCTACGACTTCGCCACCCTCGGGCCGTTCCTCGACGAACTGCGCGACGGCGCCGACCTCGTCATGGGCAACCGCTTCAAGGGCGGCATCGCCGACGGGGCCATGCCGCCGCTGCACCGCTACCTCGGCAACCCGGTGCTCAGCTTCGTCGGCCGGCTGTTCTTCGGCAGCAAGAGCGGCGACTTCCACTGCGGGCTGCGCGCCTTCGACAAGGACGCGATCCTGCGGCTCGGGCTGCAGACCGGCGGCATGGAGTTCGCCAGCGAGATGGTCGTCAAGGCGACCCTGCAGGGATACGACATCCGCGAGGTCCCGACGACGCTGTCGCCGGACGGCCGGACGCGTGCCCCGCACCTGAACACCTGGCGTGACGGGTGGCGTCATCTCCGCTTCCTCATGCTCTACAGCCCGCGCTGGCTGTTCCTTATCCCCGGTCTCGTCTTCATGACTCTCGGACTCGTCGCCGGAATCGCGCTGTCGACCGGGCCGGTCACCGTCGGGGAGATCGCGTTCGACGTCGACACCCTCGTCGGCGCCGGCGCCGCGCTGGTCATCGGCTTCCAGGCGGTGCTGTTCGCGCTGCTGACGAAGGTGTACGCGATGCAGGAGGGATTCCTGCCGCACGACGGCCGCGTCCAGAAGATCATCGACTGGTGGAGCCTGGAACGCGGGCTCCTGCTCGGCGGGCTGCTCGCGGCCGCCGGTCTGGCCGGTCTCGTCGCGTCGCTGCTGCACTGGCGGGTCAACAGCTTCGGCGAACTGGACCCGCGCGAGTCGCTGCGCATCGTCGTCCCCGCCGCGACCGCGCTCGTGATGAGCTTCCAGGCCATCTTCGCCTCGCTGTTCGTCAGCATCCTCGGCATCCGCCGCCGCCAGCACCCGCCGCTCACCGACGCGGCCGAGGAGGCCGCCGGGGTCGTGGACGCCGCCGCGCAGAAGGTCGCCAAGGGCGAGGCCGAGGACGCCGCGGCAGCCGCCGAGAAGACCGAGGCGGAGAAGGTCCCCGCGGGGAAGGCCGCCGCGGCGAAGGTCCCCGCCGGGCGCGCCGCAGCGAAGACGGGCGTGCGGGCGCCCAAGGGCGACGGCGACGAGGACGGCCCGTCCGGGAGTTGACGGACGGCCCGCCACGCGGAGCGCCGCGGGTGCCCCGGCGAATGATCGTCACCAGCTGAGATCGCGCCAGGGCACACCGTGGCGAATTCCGACAAGTCCCTGAGTGTTCCCCCGACCCGGGCCGGTGCCCCGCCCGGGCTGTGCCAGGCTTTGACTCGCGAGGGATCTTCGTTTTTCTGCCAGTCCGTGCCCGGGGGGCCCGTACGTCGATGAGCACGCGAATACCGGCGGACGCCGGCACCACGTCCCCGGCCGTCGCACGCCCACCCGTCGCCCCCGCCGATCCGGCCGCCGCCCGCGCCGGGACGAGCCGCCGCCGCTGGGCCTGGCTGTTCGCCCTCGGCTGGATCGCGCAGGTCGCGGTGCGGCTCTGGCTGAGCTCGGGGCAGACGGTGCCGGTGGCGACACCGGACGAGTCCGGCTACCTGTTCGCCGCCCGCGTCCTGACCGGCGGACCCGACGCCGACATGTCGTCCGGGACGATCTACCGGGGCGGATACCCGCTGCTGCTGACGCCCGCGTTCTGGTTCGGCGACGACCCGGTCGGCGTCTACCGCGGCGCCCTGTTCATCAACGCGCTGGTCAGCGCGGCGATGCTGCCGCTGGCCTTCCTGCTGCTGCGCCGCCTTCGGGTCCGCCGGCGCTGGTCGTACGTCTTCGCGCACGTGACGGCGATGCTGCCGAGCGTCCTGTTCTACTCCGCGTTCGTCCTGACCGACGCGATCCTGCCGCTGATCCTGACCGGCTGGCTGCTGCTCGTCCACACCTGGCTGAACGCCCCGCCCCCGGCGGACCGCCGCTCGGCCGCCCGCCTGCACCTGGCCGGGACGGGCGCGTCGCTCCTCGCCGCCTACGCCTACGCCTGCCATTCGCGCGGCGCGATCCTGCTGGTCGTGCACGCGGCGCTGCTGGCGGCCGCACTGCTGCTCCGGTGGCGGTCGTGGCGGGGCGTGTCCGCCGCCGCGCTCGCCGCAGCGGCCGGGACGGCCGCGGCGACGCTGCTGAACCGTTCGCTGCTCCCGCACATGTACCCGCACGGCGACAACGACCTCGGCGGCAACGTCGCCCGGCGGCTCACCAGCGTGGACGGGTGGGCCTGGATGCTGTCGCTCGGGACCGGCCAGGTCTGGTACCAGGCCGTCGCCACCGGCGGCATGGCCGCGGTCGGCCTCGTCGCCGTCGCGTTCGTCGCGATCCGCCCCGCCGCCGCAGCGTCCGCCCTGTCGATCACACCCGGCACACCCGGCACACCCGGCACGCCCGGCGCGCCCGGCGCGCCCGGCGCGCATGCGTCCGGCACCTCGGGCGCGTCCGGCACCTCGGGCGCGTCCGGGCGGACGCGGGCGCTTGCGCTCGCCGTCGTCGCGATCGTGGCGGGCATCGCGTTCGCCACCTCGGCGGCCCTGCCGGTCGAGTACCGCATCGGCAACTACGTGTACGGCCGCTACCTCGCCTGCATCACGCCGGTCCTGTTCATCGCCGGCGTCGCGGTCCTGCTGCGCGCGTCGCAGCGGGCGCTGCTGTGGGCGTCGGCCGCGGCGGTCACCCTGACGCTCACCGCCGCGTGCATCGTCCAGTGGTACGCGGGCGACCTGCTCACCCAGTACACCTACACGGCCTACGACTTTCCCGAGACGGCGTTCCTCACCTGGGACTGGACGGCGTTCCGCCTGTGGCACGCCACCCTGGCCGGCCTGGTGCTGCTCTTCGCGTCCGTCGTGTTCGTCCGGCTGCGGCGCCGCGGCCCGCTGCTGCTCGCGGTCGTGCTGGCGGTCGTCGCCGTGGGGATGTGCCTCACCGCCACCGACCGCATCGCGCGCCCGCTCGTGCGCGATGCGACCGCGCACACCGACATCCGGCCGAGCGTCGACCTGCCCGCCCAGCGGTCCATCGCCATCGACTGGAACGTCCCGTGGACGATCCGGCTCTCGCACTACTACTGGGCGTGGTGGAGCGAGGGCGGCGTCTTCAACGCCCGGTGGACCCCGCCGCCGCAGAACGCGGACGTCGTCGTCCTGGCGTGGCCGAAGGACGTCCCCGCGACCGCGTCCTGGCCGCACGGCGCCCCGCCCGGCTGGCGCGTCGTCGACAGCCGCCGCACCGTCGAAGGCGACTGGGTCGCCTGGTCCCGCTAGTCCTCCGGAGGCGAGGGCGGCGGGTTCCAGATCTGGAGGACGCCGTCGGAGGAGCGCCACATCAGCGTCCAGCCCTGCTCGGTGGACGGCCGCCAGCCGCCGCCGATCTGCGACTCCATGCCGCGCCAGCGGGTGTAGAGCATCGGGCCCTCGGTCGCGTTCCTCGGCACCTTCGGCAGGTAGTGCGGGAAGTCGCGGATCTCGCCGCGCCACACCGGGTCGCCCCACACGTCCCGCGTGTAGAACGTGAGGGTCTGCGCGAGCCGCCGGTCCGCGCAGATCAGCGTGAGCTCGCGGTGCTCGCCGATGTAGCCGCGCAACTCGTCCCACGCCGTGTCGCGCGGCAGGTCGGGGACGGCGCGGACGGCGGCGGCCGCGTACGCTCCGCCGAGCGCGACCGGCACGGTGCCGACGAGCACGACGGCGAGCGGGCGCAGCCGGGACATGAGCCCGGCGGGCAGCATCCGCAGCATCAGGATCAGCGACCCGAACCCGCCGGCGAGGAGCGCGGGCAGCACCGCGAACCAGTACCGCTGCAGCCACGCCCGCAGCTTGATGTCGTTCGGGTCGAGGACGCCGGAGAACAGCGTCAGCGGGACGGCGAGCGTGAAGAACCACACCAGCACCAGTGCGAGCCGCCGGTCGCGGGTGACGGCCCAGCCGACGATCGTGAGCGCCAGCGCGACGGTGAAGACGAGGCCGAGCGGATGCCAGTCGTGCATCGCGCGCGTGAACGAGCGGAGCGCGAGTTCGCGCGTCACGTAGTCGCGGGACTGGCCGCCGTGCGTGGCGGCCGACACCAGGCCGGCGAGGGGCGTCCCCCAGACCAGCTGGTTGTGGACGAGGTTGACCACCAGGATCGCGAGCATCGGCGCGCCGACCGTGACGTTGCGCCGCCACGGGATCCGCAGCAGCGCCAGGTACACCGGGATGGCGAGGAACAGGAACGCCAGGAACTCCCGGACCAGGAACGACGCGCCGAGGAACACCCCGGCGGCCAGCAGCATGCGGGTCTGCGCCCGCCCGGTCCTGCGGCTCGCGACGACGAGGCCGGCCATCCCGATCGCGAACAGCCCGGCGCCCGGCATGTCCGGCAGCACCACCCCGGTCGACCAGGTGATCTCGTGGCCGAACGGGTTCGTCATCGTGAAGAACGGGTGGACGAGCAGGATCGCCGCGGACGCCAGCCCCGCCGCGTCCCCGAACAGCGACCGGACGACCAGGTACGTCCCGGCGAAGAACGCGCAGCCGCCGAGCGCCGCGACGGCGAAGTAGCCGGCCTCGCCGGGCCCGAGAACCTCCTGGACGAGCCGCGCGGGCAGCACCAGGCCGATCCGGGTGACCTGGTGGGGGACCTCGTCGTACGGCCACGTCGTGAGCGGGATGTCGGGCCAGGAGCGGGCGGCGAGCCACACGTAGTACGGGTCGAAGTACAGCGGCGGCGTCATGATCACCCACTGCACGAGCACCGCGGACGCCGCCACCAGCAGGGTCAGCCACACCACCCGGCGCGTCCGCCGCAACCGGGAGATCACACGCCCGGTCAGCGACCGCCCGTGTCCGCCGGGGCTCCGGTCCTCTCCCGCTCCCGCCGCCTGCGCGACGCCCTGCTGGTCGGCCTGCTGGTCGGCCTGCGTGTGGGCCATGCCTCGCTTCTGCCTTCCAGCGTCGTGCGACTCGCGGAGCCTGCTCTTACGGGGCGGGCGTCCCGCCGGGACGCCGGACCAGGCTACTCGCGTACATGGGCCCCCGTGACGCGACTACCCTTGATTCCATGTCCTCGTCAAGCCGTCACATCTTGACCGCGCCCGCATGGCCGTACGCCAACGGGCCCCGTCACATCGGGCACGTCTCCGGTTTCGCGCTGCCCGCCGACATGTTCGCCCGCTACCAGCGGATGGCGGGCAACAAGGTCCTGATGGTCAGCGGCACCGACGAGCACGGCACCCCGATCCAGGTGCAGGCCGACAAGGAGGGCGTGACCGCCCGCGAGCTCGCCGACCGCTACAACGGCGTCATCGCCGAAGACCTGCACGGCCTCGGCATGTCCTACGACCTGTTCACCCGCACCACCACGCTGAACCACTACGCGGTCGTCCAGGAGATCTTCAAGGGCCTGCACGACAACGGCTACATCTTCCCGCAGAAGACGATGGGCGCGATCTCGCCGTCCACCGGCCGCACGCTCCCGGACCGCTACATCGAGGGCACCTGCCCGATCTGCGGGTACGACGGGGCGCGCGGCGACCAGTGCGACAACTGCGGCAACCAGCTCGACCCCGTCGACCTGATCAACCCGGTGTCCCGGATCAACGGGGAGAAGCCGAAGTTCGTCGAGACCGAGCACTTCATGCTCGACCTGCCCGCGTTCACCGAGGTCCTCGGCCGGTACCTGCGCGGCAAGCAGGGCGGGTCGCTGGCGTGGCGGCCGAACGTGCTGAAGTTCGCGCTGAACCTGCTGGACGACCTGCAGCCGCGGGCGATCAGCCGCGACCTCGACTGGGGCGTGCCGATCCCGCTGGACGGCTGGCGCGACAACCCGGCCAAGAAGCTGTACGTGTGGTTCGACGCGGTCGTCGGGTACTTCTCGGCGTCCGTCGAGTGGGCGCGGCGCGCGGGCGACCCGGAGGCGTGGCGCGCCTGGTGGCAGGACCCGGATGCCCTGTCGTACTACTTCATGGGCAAGGACAACATCGTCTTCCACGCCGAGATCTGGCCGGCGATGCTGCTCGGCTACTCCGGCCAGGGCGACAAGGGCGGCACGGCCGGTTCGCTCGGGGCGCTGAACGTGCCGACGGAGGTCGTGTCGTCGGAGTTCCTGACGATGGAGGGCAAGAAGTTCTCCTCGTCCCGCCAGGTCGTCATCTACGTGCAGGACTTCCTTGAGCGCTACGACGTCGACGCGCTGCGCTACTACGTCGCGATCGCCGGGCCGGAGAACCAGGACACCGACTTCACGTGGGCGGAGTTCGTCCGCCGCAACAACGACGAGCTGGTCGCCGCGTGGGGCAACCTCGTCAACCGCTCGGTGAACATGGCGGCGAAGAACTTCGGCGCGGTCCCGGAGGCGGGCGACCTCACCGACGCCGACCGGGCGCTGATGGAGCGCAGCCGCAACGCGTTCCGGGCGGTGGGCGCCGAACTCGAACGGTCCCGGTTCAAGAACGCGATCACCGAGGCGCTGGACGTCGTCCGCGACGCCAACCGGTACCTGTCGGACCAGGCGCCGTGGAAGCTGAAGGACGACCCGGCCCGCGTCCAGTCGATCCTGCACACCGCGCTGCAGGTCGTCGACGACGCCAAGACGCTGCTGACGCCGTTCCTGCCGAACTCGTCGCAGAAGGTGTACGAGATGCTCGGCGGGCGGGGCGTGTGGAGCGGCATGCCGGACCTGAAGACGGTCTCCGAGGAGGGCGGGCCGGACTACCGCATCCTGACCGGCGACTACGCCACGGAGGCGCGCTGGGAGTCGATGCCGATCAAGCCGGGCGTTCCGCTGACCAAACCGACGCCGCTGTTCAAGAAGCTCGACACGTCCGTGGTCGAGGAGGAACTCGCCCGGCTGGAGAACCGGTGAGCCCCGACGGGGACGGGCAGAGCTCACGCTCGTTCCCGCCGCTTCCCGAACGCCTTCCGGTCGACGTGTTCGACAGCCACTGCCACCTCGACATCGTCGACACGCCGGTGCAGGAGCAGCTCAGGTCGGCGAAGGCGGCGGGCGTCGCCCGGATCGTCACGATCGGCTGCGACCTGCCGTCGTCGCGTTTCGCGGTGGAGGCCGCCGGCGAGTTCGACGAGGTGTATGCGGCGGTGGCGATCCACCCGAACGAGACGACCGGGGTGTCCGCCGCCGTCCTCGACGACGTCGAGCGGCTGGCGGCGCACCCGAAGGTCCGCGCCATCGGCGAGACGGGCCTGGACTACTACCGCGACTGGGCGCCGAAGGACGACCAGCACCGCGCGTTTCGTGCGCACATCGCGATCGCCAAGCGGACCGGCAAGGCGCTGGTCATCCACGACCGCGACGCCCACGACGACGTGCTCGGCGTCCTGAGCGAGGAGGGCGCGCCCGACAAGGTCGTCTTCCACTGCTATTCGGGCGACGCCGCCATGGCGGAGATCTGCGTCGAGCACGGCTACGTGATGAGCTTCGCGGGCAACGTCACGTTCAAGAACGCCGAGCCGCTCCGCGAGGCCCTGAAGGCGGCCCCGCTCGACCTGCTGCTGGTGGAGACCGACGCGCCGTTCCTGACGCCCATCCCGCACCGGGGCAAGCCGAACGCCTCGTACCTGATCCCGCACACGGTGCGGGCGATGGCGGAGGTGAAGGGCGTGGACGTGGCCGAGTTGTGCACCGCGATCGCCGCGAACGGAGAACGCGTCTTCGGTCCCTGGTGAGCCCCCCCGGTCCGGGGCGGGCGGGTGTCAGCCGGCGTCAGTCGATGTTGACGAACTTGATGAGGACGAGGGCGATGGCGGCGTTCCGCAGGAGCGGCGGCACGCCGTCCTCGATCCGCAGCACCCGCCGGCGGCGGAGCTTGGCGGCGGTGGCGGCCGGCCTGTCGCCGGCGTCGCGGACCTCCAGCGTCGTCATGTTGCCGTTCTCAGCGGGCCCGGCGGTGCCGACACCGGCACCGGCGGGGTCCAGCAGCCGGTAGCGGAAGGGGCCCCGCTCGGTGTCCGGGCGGATGAGCAGCCTCGGGGCGCCCGACGGGTCGAGCAGCACGTGCTCGGGGTGCAGCCCGCGGTCGGAGCGGTGCTCCAGATGCATCAGCGGCCGGCCGGCGGCGTCCACCACGGGCTGGAACCGGTGCAGGCTGTCGCGCGACCCCAGCGTCGGCTGGTCACGGGTGTACGGGGGGCGGCCCGGCAACTGGAGGCGCCGGTGGCCGGGCGGGGGCTCCAGGCTCGTGGTGACGGTGGCGTACGGGGAGCCGTCCGGGCGGCGGACCCCTTCGCTTTCGGAGATCACGAGGACGTCGCCGGACGCGGTGAGCAGCGATTCGGCGAGCCTTCGCCCGGGGAGGATGAACCGCCGGCGGGTCCAGGCGAACAGGAACGTGAAGAGCAGGATCGGCAGCAGGCTGAGGAAGTAGTTCCATGAGCCGCCCCACCCGTTCGCGTGGGGGCCCAGCGGGCCGATCCGGACGGGGACGGCGTCGTCGTCGCGGCCATGGGTCTGGTCGTAGTCGAGCCCGTAGATCTCGCCCTCGCCGCGCTCTCCGTCCTCGGTGCGCCAGGTGCCGTGGCAGGTCGCGGTGGTCGGCCGCGGCCCCCCGCCGCCCCCGGAGCATTCGGCGACGGTGGCGGTGGCGCGCTCGCCGCCGGTGAACGTGTACGCCAGGACGGCCGGATAGAACGCCCAGGCGCAGAAGACGATGACGAAGAGCCCGGTGATCAGAAGTCGGCGGCGCATGATCCTGGGACGTGGCCTCTCACGGGGAGGTTCCGCGGCGGTGCGGCTGAGCGGGCCTGCCGGCCGCTGCGAGCCACCGGACCACGGGCCGGTAGCCTAGCGTTCCGTTTCCGGATCAATCGGGTTCTGTGGCGATTTCCGGGGTGCGGCGGGGGCGCATGTGGGTGATGAGGTGGCGGAGGACGGGCGGGTGGCTCTAATCTCTGGCCGTTGAGCGGGCGCCCCCGAGCCCGGCCCCCCTGGAGGAAACCCGTGCCTTGGAAACCCGTGCCCCCGAACCCCGTGCCCCGGAACAGGGCGCTTTGGAGCAGGGGGCGCCGCGGCTCCCTGGCTCCCGCGGTGCCCGTCCTGGTGGCGGCCGCGCTGCTGGCGGGCTGCGGCGGAGGCGGGACGGACCCGAAGAGCATGGCCGCCGCTGACGCCCCCCGCACCAGCGCGCCCGCGCCGCGCCAGGTCCTCATCGTGGTCGACGGCGAGAAGACGCAGACGATGACGACCGGCACCACCGTCCGGGAGGTCCTCGACCAGGCCAAGATCACACTTAACCCGTACGACCTGGTCAAACCGGCGGTCGACCAGCCCGCCGGGGACCTTGTGAAGATCGTGCGGCTGCTGTCGAAGCCGAAGCTGAAGACCGTCAAGACGCCCGCCAAGACGATCCGCAAGAGCAGTTCCTCCGTGCCGCCGTGGAGCGAGAAGGTGCTGCGCGAGGGCAAGCCCGGAATCAAGGTGATTCAGTGGGCGTACGTCCCGCGCAAGGACAAGAAGGGCAAGACCAGGAGGGTCGCGAAGGTCCTCGCGCAGAAGGTGAAGCGCAAGCCCGTCGCGCGGATCCTCGCCGTCGGCCCGAAGTCGGCGGGCAGCGGCGCAGCCGCCGGGCTGAACTGGCGCGGGCTGGCCAAATGCGAGTCCGGCAACAACCCGAAGGCCGTGAACCCGGCCGGGTACTACGGGCTCTACCAGTTCTCCATGGCCACGTGGCAGTCGGTCGGCGGCAAGGGCCGGCCGTCCGACGCCAGTGCGGGCGAGCAGACCTACCGGGCGCAGCTCCTCTACAAGAAGGTGAACGGCCGCTGGCAGGGGCAGTGGCCCAACTGCGGCAAGTTCCTGTTCTCCTGAGCTGGGACACTTGTCTTGTGGGGGAGACATCGAGCCTGCTCGGGCCGGCGGACGTGCGGGAGCTGGCAGAGCGGCTGGGCATCAGGCCGACCAAGACGCTCGGGCAGAATTTCGTCATCGACGCCAACACCGTCCGGCGGATCGTCCGGGCCGCCGGGCTGAGCCCGGACGACGTCGTCATCGAGGTCGGGCCCGGGCTCGGATCGCTCACGCTGGGGCTGCTGGCGGAGGCACGGCGCGTCGTCGCCGTGGAGATCGACGCGACGCTCGCCGCCGAGCTGCCCGCCACGGCCGCGGCGCGGGCCCCGGGCCGCGCGGAACGGCTGGAGGTCGTGCACGCCGACGCGATGAAGATCACAGATCTTCCGGGGCCGGGCCCCACGGCGCTCGTCGCGAACCTGCCCTACAACGTCGCGGTGCCGGTCGTCCTGCACCTGCTGGCGACCCTGCCGTCGCTGCGTTCCGCGCTGGTCATGGTGCAGGCCGAGGTCGCCGACCGGATGGTCGCGCCGCCCGGCGGCCGGATCTACGGCGTGCCGTCGGTGAAGCTCGCCTGGTTCGGCGAGGCGCGCCGCGCCGGGGCGGTCGGGCGGGCGGTGTTCTGGCCCGCCCCGAACGTGGACTCGGGGCTCGTCGCGTTCACCCGACGTGAGCCGCCGCCGACCACGGCGACCCGCGAGCAGGTGTTCGCGGTGATCGACGCCGCGTTCGGGCAGCGCCGCAAGACGCTGCGCGCGGCCCTCGCCGGCTGGGCCGGATCCCCGGCCGCCGCCGAGGAGGCGCTGCGCGCCGCGGGCGTCGACCCGCGCGCGCGGGGCGAAGCTCTGGACGTGGCCGCCTTCGCCCGCATTGCCGAGTATGGTCCTTCAGTCCGGGCAGTTGATCCCGAGGCTCCCTAGATGTGTTTTTGAAGCTGGTGCGCAATGCGGCCGGCGTGTTACGAGGTGGACTGGGCGACACATCGCTCCGGGGACACCGACATCGGTACAAGCGGAGGTCGATGGTGAAGGCGCGTTCGCGGACGGCGCGGGCGAGGTTGCCGATCGCGGGGACGGCCCTGCTCGCCACCGCGGCGATGATCGCGACGGTGGCGGCGGGCTGCGGTGACGGCGCGGGCGCGGCACCGACGATCACGACGACGGCGCGGGCGGGCGTGGCGCCGGTCCCGCCGGAGGAGGGCGCCTACTTCGGGGCCTGGGTGCCGCCGGAGGAGTCCGCGAAGCCGTCCGGGTCCCCGACCGAGTCCCCGTCCGGGTCCCCTTCCGAGTCGCCGCCGGGTTCACCGTCCGGCGATGAGGCCGGCAAGCCGGGCATGGCGCCGATCGCCCGCTTCGAGGGGGAACTCGGGCGGCGGCTCGACGTCGTGCACAGCTACCGCGGCTGGACGTCCGACTTCCCGGCGGGGCTGGAGAAGTCCGTCGTCGACGGCAACCGCTACCTGCTGCTGACCTGGGGCGGCGCCGACACCAGGAAGATCGTCCAGGGTGAGTACGACGCGCTGATCCAGCGGCGCGCCCGCGCCGTCAAGGACCTCGGCAAGCCGATCTTCCTGCGCTGGTCGCGGAACATGGACGCGGCGCCCGCGAGGAAGCAGGTCCACTCGCCCGCGGACTTCATCGCCGCGTGGAAGCACCTGCGGCGGATCTTCGAACAGGAGCGGGTCCAGAACGTCGCCTGGGTGTGGTGCCCCACCGCCCGCGGGTTCGGCGGCGCCGACGGCGCCGGCGTCTTCTATCCCGGCGACGACCACGTCGACTGGATCTGCGCCGACGCCCGGACCGGCGGGTCCGACTACCGCGACCTGTCGGAGGACGTGAAGTCGTTCATGGAGTGGGCGCGGGAACGTCCCAAGCCCATCATGATCGCCGAGTTCGGCGTGCCGCGGTCCTACGGTGAGCGCCGCGCCGAATGGTTCCGTGAGGCGGCCAAGACGCTCCAGGACCCGCAGGTCAAGGCCGTCGTCTACTTCAACTCCGACGAGCAGGCCGAGAACGCCCGCGACAAGCGCCGCGCCTACTCGGTGACCGGTGACAAGCACGCCGTCTCCGCGCTCCGCGAGCTCGCCACGACCCCCTACTTCAACCCCCGCAACCTGCCGGTGACCAGCGGCGGCTGACCCGCGGGCGGTGTGAGTCGCGGGGGGACGTGCCCGGGAAATATCAACAGGCCGTAGGGTTTCGGGCGTGAGCGCAGTGACCGTACGCGTCCCCGCCAAGGTCAACCTTCAGCTCGGCGTGGGGCCGATCCGCGATGACGGCTACCACGACCTCGTCAACGTGTTCCACGCCGTGTCCCTGTTCGACGAGGTCACCGCCGCGCATGCCGGGCGGCTGGAGGTGCGCGTCCAGGCCGCCCCGCACTCGCGGGTCGCGGTCGAAGGCGTCCCCGACGACGACGACAACCTCGCCGCCAGGGCCGCCAGGCTCGTCGCCGCGCGGCTGGACGTCGAGCCGAACGTCGCGCTCCGGATCCGCAAGGCCATCCCCGTCGCGGGCGGCATGGCGGGCGGCAGCGCCGACGCCGCCGCCGCGCTCGTCGCCTGCGCGCGGCTGTGGGACGACCGGGAGCAGCCCGTTCTCGGCAGGGACGACCTGATGGAGCTCGGCGCGGAGATCGGCAGCGACGTCCCGTTCGCCGTCCTCGGCGGCACCGCGGTCGGTGTCGGACGCGGCGAGCGCCTCACCTCCGCCCTCACCCGCGGAACCTTCCACTGGGTGTTCGCGACGGCCGACGGCGGCCTGTCCACCCCCGCCGTCTACGCCGAATGCGACCGGATCCGCGAGGCCGAAGGGGAGGGCGCGCCGCGGCCGGGCGTGTCCGAGGAGCTGATGACCGCGCTCGCCACCGGTGACGCCAAGGGCCTCGGCGCCGCCCTGACCAACGACCTGCAGCCCGCCGCGCTGTCGCTGCGGCCGTCGCTGGACCGCGTCCTGGACGCCGGCCGCGACCTCGGCGCGGTCGGCGCTGTCGTCTCCGGGTCCGGCCCCACCTGCGCGTTCCTCGCCGAGACCGAGGAGGACGCGGCCGGTATCGCGGGCGCGCTGGACGGTACGGGCGTCGCCGCGCAGGTGCTGCGGGCCTCGGGTCCCGTCCCGGGCGCGACCGTCGTGTGACGAAATGTGACGGTGTGTGACGAAATGTGACGGGTGTGACCGGCGTGGTCCGGCGGAGGCGGCCGGCCGCGCGGGCGGACGCGGTAGCTGCGCTCGTCACACAAGCGAACTTCGGGCCCGCGGCGGGCGTCTTGTACCCGTGACACCGATTCCCTCCGACGAGGTGGACCGATGACGTACCTGTCCGGGCTGATGGCCCTTGTGGCGGTCGCGATGATGGCGACGCTCCTCCTGCTGGCCGTGCGCCGCGACCGCGCGCTCCGCCGCGACGCGCCCGGTTCGGTGGCGGCGCGGCGGCGGCAGGCCACTACCCTTGGGGCACGGAGCGAGGGCGGGCCGGCATCGCCCCCGGCCGTCCGGTGAGTCCCTCGGATCTGTGAGGCCCGCTTGATGTCGTTCGCCGCGCTGCTGGTCGGAATCGTCCTGCTGGTCCTGCTGATCGCCGTGGTGGTCGTAGTGGTCATCGTCGCCGCGTCGTCGAGCCGGAAGAGGAACCAGAGCCTCCCGCCCGGATACGGCCCGCCTGGGAACCCGCCACCCGGGCACGGCCCTCCGGGGTACGTCCCGCCCGGATACGGCCCCCCGCAGGGACAGGGGCCCCCGCCGGGGCCGCCTCCCGGGCCTTGAGCACCCGCGCGGTCGGCTAGCCTGGCTGACGTCGTGAATCTGATCAACCTTGAGAACGTCGCCAAGGCCTACGGGCCCGAGCCGCTGCTCGACGCCGTGTCCCTCGGCCTGGACGAGGGCGACCGCGTCGGCGTCGTCGGCCGCAACGGCGGCGGCAAGAGCACCCTGGTGTCCGTCGTCGCGCGCGAGACCGAACCCGACGCCGGGCGCGTCACCCATGCGCGGGGCCTGCGCCTCGGCACCCTCGCGCAGCGGGACGAGTTCCCCGAGGGCGCGACGGTCCGGTCCGTCGTGCTGGGCGACCGCGCCGAGCACGAGTGGGCGGGCGACGTCCGCGCCCGCGACGTCCTCGCCGGCCTGCTCGCCGACCTCGACCTGGACGCGCCGCTCGCCGGCATGTCCGGGGGTGAGCGCCGCCGCGTCGCGCTGGCGCGGCTCCTGGTCCCCGAGTCCGACCTGCTGCTGCTGGACGAGCCGACCAACCACCTCGACATCGAGGCGATCGACTGGCTCGCCCGGCACCTGAAGGGCCGCAGGGTCGCGCTGCTCATCGTCACCCACGACCGCTGGTTCCTGGACGAGGTGACCGAGCGGACCTGGGAGGTCGTCGACGGCCGCGTCGAACGCTACGAGGGCGGCTACTCAGCGTACGTCCTGGCGAAGGCCGAACGCGCCCGGATCGCCGCCGCCACCGAGGCCAAGCGGCAGAACCTGCTGCGCAAGGAGCTGGCGTGGCTGCGGCGCGGCCCGCAGGCCCGCACGTCCAAACCGAAGTTCCGGGTGGACGCCGCGCAGGCGCTGATCGCCGACGAGCCGCCGCTGCGCGACTCGGTGGAGCTGACCCGGTTCGCGACCGCGCGGCTCGGCAAGACCGTCTACGACGTGGAGGACGTCAAGGTCGCGCTCGGCGAGGGCGACGCTCAGCGCACCATCTTCGAACGCATGACGTGGCGGCTCGGCCCGGGTGACCGGGTCGGCCTGGTCGGCGTCAACGGCAGCGGCAAGAGCACCCTCCTGCGCCTGCTCGACGGGTCCGTCTCGCCGGTGTCGGGAAAGGTGGTGCGGGGCAAGACCGTCCAGCTCGCGCATCTTTCGCAGAACCTCGAGGAACTCGATCCGTCGCGCCGCGTCCTGGAGGCGGTGGAGGAGATCCGCCGCCGCATCACCGTCGGCAAACGCGACTGGACGGCGAGCCAGCTCCTCGAACGCCTCGGCTTCCCGGGCGACCGCCAGTGGACGCCCGTCGGCGACCTGTCCGGCGGTGAGCGGCGCCGCCTGCAGTTGCTGCGCCTCCTCATGGCCGAACCCAACGTCCTGCTTCTCGACGAGCCCACGAACGACCTCGACATCGAGACCCTCACCGAGGTCGAAGACCTCCTGGACGGCTGGCCCGGGACGCTCGTCGTCGTCAGCCACGACCGGTATTTCCTGGAGCGCATCACCGACCATGTCGTGGCGCTCCTCGGCGACGGCCGCGTGTCGCTCCTGCCCGGCGGGGTGGACGAGTACCTCGAACGCCGCGCCGCCGGCACGGCCCCCAAGCCGACGCGCCCCGACAGGCCGGCGGCGCCCGCGGAGAGGGCCGCGCCCGCGCCGGCCGCGCCGAAGGGCGGAGGGCAGGACTGGAAGGCCCGCAAGGAACTCGACCGGCTCGAACGCCGCCTGGAGAAACTCGCCGGCCAGGAGGCCGAGCTGCACGAGCAGCTCGCCGCGCACGCCACCGACTACACCAAGCTGCAGGAGCTCGACGGCCGGCTGAGGGAGATCCAGGCCGAGGCCGCCGGGGTCGAGGAGGAGTGGCTGATGCTCGCCGAGGACATCGGCTGACCCCGGCTGGAGTTCCCAGGCCGGACCGGGGATGATCCCTGGATGACGACATGGATCATCAGGACGGACGAGCCCGGTGACGGCCCCCGGCTCGCGGTCAAGGACGCCATCGATGTCGCCGGGCTGCCGACCACGGCGGGCTGCCAGGCCGTCGCGGAACGCGCCGAACCCGCCGCCGCGGACGCACCCGTCGTCGCCTCGGCCCGCGCCCAGGGTGCCCGCATCGCCGGGAAGACCAACCTCAACGAGCTGTGCGTGGCCGCCGACGGCGTCAACCCGTGGGCGGGCACCCCGGTGAACCCGCTCGACCCGTCCCGCGTCCCGGGCGGGTCGTCCAGCGGCTCCGCCGTCGCCGTCGCGACCGGCGAGGCCGACGTCGCGTTCGGCACCGACACGTCGGGCTCCGTCCGCATTCCCGCCGCGTGCTGCGGCATCGCGGCCCTCAAGACCACCAGCGGGCGCGTCCCCCTCGACGGCGTGTATCCGCTGTCGCCCACGCTCGACGTCGTCGGGCCGCTGGGACGCGACGTCGCCGCCGTCGTCCTCGGGATGAGCCTCATCGAGCCCGGCTTCGCACCCGTCCCGTACGAGGCGTCCATGACCATCGCGCGCCTGCGCGTCGGCCCGGCCTTCGAGATCGATCCCGCGATCGACGCCGCCGTCGACGACGCCCTGCGCCGCCTCGGCCCCGTCACCGACGTGACGTCCGAGCACTACCACGACGCCGCCACGGCCAACGGGCTCTACGTCGCCGACGAGGGGTGGCGGCAGAACGGCCACCTGATCAGCGACCCGCCGAAGATGAGCGGACGCATCCACCGGCGCCTGCAGACACTGCACGACGTCGCCGCCGCAGGGCGTCTCGGCTGGGCCGCCGGCGTCCGCGAGGCGATCAGGGCGGAGCTGGACGCGATCCTCGCCCGGCACGCCGCGATCGCGCTGCCCGTCCTGCCCGTCGTCGCGCCCGAACCCGGCGACGACGACCACTCCGATCTTCTGCTCACCACGCTGACCGGCCAGATCAACGTCGCGGGCCTCCCGGCGTTCGCGCTGCCGGTCCCGCTGCCGGGGTCGCATCTGCCGGCGTCCGTCCAGCTCATCGGCCCCGCGGGCGGCGAGGAACGCCTCTGCGGCATCGCCGCCGCCCTGGAGACCGCCCTGGCGTAGGGCGCTAGTGGCGTTCGGTGTCCTTGTCGAACGGGATGAGGAGGGTGCGGAGCAGGCCGGCGAGGACGTCGCGCTGGTCGGGGCTGAGGCTGTCCAGTATCGCCAGCTCCCGGTCCAGCAGGTCGGCGAACGCGGCGTCCACCCGCGTCCGGCCCGCGTCGGTGAGGCGGACCAGGACGCCGCGCTTGTCCTGCGGGTCGGGGTGCCGCTCGACGAGGCCCGCCGCCGCGAGCCGGTCGATGCGGTTCGTCATGGTCCCGGACGTCACCAGCGTCGCCCGCAGCAGCCGCCCCGGGCTCAGCTGGTAGGGGGCCCCGGCCCGGCGCAGCGCGGTGAGCACGTCGAACTCCCACGACTCCAGGTCGTGGTCCACGAACACCGACCGCCTGGCGCGGTCGAGGTGCCGGGCCAGCCGGGAGACGCGGCTGAGGACCTGCAGCGGCCGGACGTCCAGGTCCGGACGTTCGGTGTTCCACGCTTCGACCAGCCGGTCCACCTCATCCTGCATGCCGACACCCTACCTGTCTTGATATCGAGAAACACCGCCCGTTCGGTGCCGATGTCAACCAATCGGCGGACACCGGGTTCAAACACCCGCCACGGACCTGATGCGCGCCGCCGCCTCCGCGGCCTGCCGGAACCCCTCCCGGTAGACCGGCGCCCACCGCGCCAGGTCGCCGACGTTCTCCCCGAACGCCTCCAGCGCCCCTTCGTCGGGGACGATCCGGACATCGGCCCCCGCGCCGTCGGACATGTGCGCCATCGGCTCGACCAGCACCACCGCACCGGCGCCCTTCGCCAGGCCCGCATTGGACCCGCCGCCGAACGCGCCGTCCATGTACCGGCGGCCGCCGATGGTCACCGGCTCCGCGAACCCCGGCGCGGCACTGCTCGCCGCCACGGCCGCCGCCAGCGGGACGCCGCTCGTCCTATCCCACACGACCGGCTTCCCCGACTCGACGTCCACCGCGGTGATGAGCAGCCGCCCCGGTGGCCACTCGTCCGTTTCATCCTGGGCGGACGACCCCCCGGCGGCGGTTGACCGACCCACCAGGAACTCCATGCTCGCCAGGTGCCGCTCCTCCGGCAGCGCCTCCGCCTCCAGGGCCAGCCGCCCGATCCGCCGCCTGACCTCGTCCGGGTCCAGGTCGGAGTCGCCGCCGATCTCGAACACCCTCGCCATCACCGAACCGTCCGCCGCCGCCCGCGGCTCGTCCGAGGGCGGAAGCTCCGCCAGCGCCGCCAGGTCCCGCCCCGTGGCGATCATCGCCCCGGCGATCGCGCCCGCCGACGTCCCGACGATCACATCCGCCGCGGCCGGATCCGTTCCCGCGCGCCGCAGCCCCGCCGCGAGACCCGTCAGCCACGCCGTGCCGACCGGCCCGCCGGGCCCGAGCACCAGCGCCCATCCGCCTTCACCGAGTTCCATGCGACGACCCTACGAACGCCGCCACCGGCGCGGGATCCGTCAATCGTCCTAGACCCAAAGGATTCTTGACATCAAGATATGGGTCGGGCATGCTCTCTCTTGATGTCGAGACAAGCCGCGGCCGTCTGGGACCCCGTCCAGTACGGGGCCTTCGGCGACGAACGCGCCAGGCCGTTCGCCGAACTCACCGCACGCCTCGGCGAAACGGGCACAGACCCGGCCCGCATCGCCGACCTCGGATGCGGAACCGGCGAACTCACCGCCACCCTCGCCGCCCGATGGCCCCGCGCCGCCGTCGAAGCCCTCGACAGCTCACCCGAAATGATCGCCCGCGCCCGCGAACACGAAATCCCGGGCCGGCTCCGGTTCCGGGTCGCCGACGCCGCGACCTGGCGCCCCGAACAGCCCGTCGACCTCATCGTCAGCAACGCCGTCCTGCAATGGATCCCCGGGCACACCGACCTCCTGCCCCGATGGGCCGGCGCCCTCGCACCCGGCGGACGCCTCGCCTTCCAGGTCCCCGGCAACTTCGACGCACCCAGCCATGTCCTGCTCCGCGAACTGGGCCGCTCGGACAGGTGGCGCCGCAAACTCGGCGCCCTCCAGGACGACGCCCCCGTTCTCGACGCGGCCGGCTACCTCGACCTCCTCACCCGCCGCGGATACGCCGTCGACGCCTGGGAGACCACGTACACGCAGGTCCTCCACGGCGACGACCCCGTCCTCGAATGGGTCAAAGGCACCACGCTGCGCCCCGTCCTCACCGCCCTCGACCCCGGCGAGACAGATGAATTCCTCACCGCCTACGGCGAAGCGCTACGGCAGGCCTACCCCGCCGCTCCCTACGGCACCGTGTTCCCGTTCCGGAGGATCTTCGTGATCGCCAGACGGACAACCCCATAGACGGGACGCCGCCCGCCCGCCGAGGGACGCTACTCGTTCCCCTGCGGTGTGCCGGCTCGGACGGGCGGGCGGCTTCCGGCGAATCCCGGCCTCGCAACCCGAAGCCGGCGACCCCTGGCCGGTGGCCGCCCGGACGAACTCCGGGCGGCCACCGGTTGTCACACCGGCGCACGTCACACCGGCACCGCCCGTCACACCGAAGGGTCGGTCAGCCCGTCCACCTCGCGGCGCCCCTTGCGGTGCGCCCTCTCCGCCTTCGCCGCGGCTTTCTCCTCGGCCTTCTCCGCCTTCGCGGCCGCCTTCTCCGCGCGCCGCTCACGGCGCTCCATCTCCTTGCGGCGACGCCGCGGATCCAGCGACGGCCTCGGCTCCAGCGCCGCCAGGCCGTTCCACGCCAGATTCACCACGTGCGCCGCCACATCCTCACGACGCGGCTTCCGGACGTCCAGCCACCACTGGCCCGTCATCGCCACCATGCCGACCAGCATCTGCGCGTACATCGGCGCGAACCTGTCGTCATAGTCGCGCCGGTCGAACTCCTGGGCGAGCACGTGCTCGACCTCACCGGCGATCTCGCTCAGCAGGCTCGCGTAACTGCCGGTGCCCGTGCCGCCGTGCGAGTCCCGCACGAGGATCCGGAACCCGTCCGGATGCTCCTCGATGTACTGCAGGAGCGCCAGCGCGGCCTTCTCCAGCTTCCCGCGGTAATGGATCGCCGAGTTCAGCGACTCCGTGACGAGCCTCAGCAGGCTCTCGAACTCCCGGTCGACGACGACCGCGTAGAGCCCTTCCTTACCGCCGAAGTGCTCGTACACCACGGGCTTCGAGACACCGGCCGCGGAGGCGATCTCCTCCACCGACGTGCCGTCCAGGCCGCGCTCGGCGAACAGCCCCCGGCCGATGTCGAGAAGCTGCTCGCGCCGTTCCTTGCCGGTCATCCGCTTTCTGCGCGGTCTGGGGGCGGGTTCTGTCACGGGATCAATTGTGGCGGTCAAACCGCCTGCTTGGTGCGCTTCGCCGCCAGCCGGTCGTCGTTCGGCCACCGCACGTCGTACGCCAGCCGCGTCTTCTCGAACGCCCAGATGATGCGCGCACTGATGTCGACCTGCCCCTTCAGCACGCCGTGACGCGCGCACGTCGGGTCCGAGTGGTGCAGGTTGTGCCACGACTCGCCCAGCGACGGGATCGCCAGCCACCACACGTTCCGGGACTTGTCGCGAACCTCGAAGTCCTCCTTGCCGAACGTGTGACAGATCGAGTTGATCGACCACGTGACATGGTGGACGAGCGTGATCCGCACGAACCCCGCCCAGAACAGCGCCGTCAGGAACCCGGCCCACGACATCGTCACCAGGCCCCCGATGGCCGCCGGCAGGAAGAACGACACCGCCACCAGCGCGGGGAACGCCAGATGGATGCGCTTGATGTCCCGGTCGTTCAGCAGGTCCTTGGCGAACCGCTCCTTGGACGTCCGGTTGGCGTCGAACAGCCAGCCGTAGTGCGCCCACGCCAGCCCCTTCGCCAGCGCCTTCCAGTCGGTGCCGAACCGCCACGGCGAGTGCGGGTCCATCTCCTTGTCGGAGTACTTGTGGTGACGCCGGTGATCGGCGACCCACGTGATGACGGGCCCCTCCATGGCCAGGCTTCCCGCCAGCGCCAGGAAGATCTTCAGGCCCCGCCTGGCCTTGAACGATCCGTGGGTGAAGTGCCGGTGGTACCCGACCGTGATCCCCCCGGCGGACAGCACGTAGAACACCGCCACGAGGACGACGTCCGTCCAGCCGAGGAAGCTTCCCCAGGCCAGCGGGACGGCCGCGAACAGGGCCAGGAACGGCACACCGGTGAACACGGCGACGAGCACGCGTTCGGCGTTGCCCTGGGGCTCGGGGTCGATCTCTGGACGCCGCTGCGGGCGAGGGGGATCCATGGCTGGAGCCGTTGTCATGCGTCACCACTTCCTGCGACTAGGGGCAGCCTTACCTACGCCAACGTAACCTACGGAACCGTAGGTAGCACCTGCCGAACCGTAAACTCAGTGGGAAACTGCCTCATGGGCCACAAAACTCTCTTGCGGATCAGATGACTCTCAGACCGCCGCGGAAGGGTGACGAAATGGCCCTCACCCAGCATCAACGTTCGAAGCCCGACGAAGGTTCGCTCACCGGCCCACCGACCGGCGCCGCCTTCCCGGCGGTCTCTCATGTCAACCGGCTCGTCCTCGCGGAGGCCGGTGTGCCGCCCGCGCCCCGGCCGTGAGCGAGCGCCACGCAAGACGAGTTGCCCGCACCAGCCGTTCTAAACCGACCTGAGACATATCTGCCGACTTGTGGCATGACGAAAGCGGCGAGATCCCCGCCGGCCGGGCGCGCCTCGGTAATGGGTGTGGGACGCGCGGCTCCGGCCGGTATCGTGGCTCGGGCAGGCGTCCCGCGCGCGGGAGAGGCCTGCCGGTCCGCCGTAGCGTAATTGGAAACGCAGCTGGTTTTGGTCCAGAAGATTCCAGGTTCGAGCCCTGGCGGCGGAGCTGTCTGAAATGTCGCAGGCCTGTCGCGGGGTGGGCGGCGGGGTGACAGGTGGGGGTTGGGCGGTATCCTGCCCGTGTCGGGTGCGCCGGGGCCTGTCATGCCGTGATGGTGCAGGTGGGCGCGCTCGTCACCGATCCCGTCCGCGATGCCGAGGAGCCTCCTTGTGAGTGCTGCGAGCCGCCCGGCCGCCGTCATCGTCCTCGCCGCGGGCGAGGGCACCCGGATGAAGTCCCGTACCTCGAAGGTGCTGCATGAGCTATGCGGGCGAACCATGCTCGGCCATGTCCTGGCCGCCGCGCGAGAACTGGAGCCCGAGCGGCTCGTGGTGGTCGTCGGGCACCGGCGCGAGCAGGTCGTCGAGCATCTCGCCCAGGCCGCGCCGGACGCCGAGGCGGCCGTGCAGGAGCGCCAGGGCGGGACGGGCCACGCCGTGCGGATGGCCCTGGAGCAGACCGGCGCGCTGAACGGGACCGTCGTCGTCACGAACGGCGATCACCCGCTGCTGCGGGGCGAGACGCTGCGAGCGCTCGTCCAGGCGCATGAGGCCGAGGGGAACGCGGCGACCGTCCTGACGACCGAGATGCCGGACGCGACCGGTTACGGGCGGATGGTCCGAGCCGCGGACGGGAGCGTCGCGGCGATCGTCGAGCACAAGGACGCCACCGAAGAGCAGCGGGCCATCAACGAGATCAACGTCGGCATGTACGCCTTCGACGGCGCGCTGCTGGCGGACGCGCTGAAGCGCGTGACCACCGACAACGCCAAGGGTGAGGAGTATCTCACCGATGTGGTGGCGATCCTGCGCGGGGACGGTCACCGGGCCGGCGCGCATCTTGCGGCCGACTGGGTGGAGACCCAGGGCGTGAACGACAAGGTCCAGCTCGCGCAGGCGCGCAGGCAGCTGAACGACCGGATCCTCGAGGCGCACATGCGGGCCGGGGTCACCATCGTGGACCCGGCCACCACCTGGATCGACGTGGAGGTGACCGCCGACCAGGACGCGGAGATCCACCCCGGGACGCAGTTGCACGGCCGGACGCACCTGGGCGAGGGCGCGCGGGTCGGGCCGGGCTGCACGCTGACGGACACGCGCGTCGGCGAAGGCGCGTCCGTGATCAACGCGGTCTGCGTGGAGGCGGAGGTTGGCCCGGAGGCGACGGTCGGCCCGTACGCCTATCTGCGGCCGGGGTCGCGGCTTGCGCGCAAGGCCAAGGTCGGCACCTACGTCGAGACGAAGAACGCCGACATCGGCGAGGGCACGAAGGTGCCGCACCTCACCTACGTGGGCGACGCGGAGATCGGCGAGGGCTCCAACATCGGCGCGAGCTCGGTGTTCGTGAACTACGACGGCGTCGAGAAGCATCGCAGCGTGATCGGCTCGCATGTGAAGGTCGGCAGCGACAACATGATCGTCGCTCCGGTGACGGTGGGCGACGGCGCCTACACCGCGGCGGGTTCGGTGATCGTCCAGGACGTCCCGCCGGGGGCGATGGCGGTCGCGCGGGCGCGGCAGCGCAACGTCGAGGGCTGGGTGGAGCGGAGACGGCCGGGTTCCGCGGCGGCGGAGGCGGCCCGCCGTGCCCGGGAGGAGGACGCGCCGTAGCGCGGCGCGCCCGATGAGGACTGCCCCGCCGCAGAGCGGGGAGGTGGGGGACAGCGGCGTCCTCCCCGAAACCGAGCATCCGTGCGGCCGACTCTTGTGGTGCGCGGGGAGTGGGGACAACAACCCACATAAAGCACAGTTCCAATGAGGGGGAGTTGTCAGAGGTGAGTGGGATCAAAGCGAGCGGTCAGAAGAAGCTGATGCTCTTCACCGGCCGAGCCGATCCGGAGCTGGCCAAGGAGGTGGCCGACAACCTGCACGTCGATCTGACGCCGACGTCGACGTACGACTTCGCGAACGGTGAGACGTTCGTGCGGTTCCTGGAGTCGGTTCGCGGTTCCGACGCCTTCGTGATCCAGAGCCACACCGCTCCCATCAACCAGTGGATCATGGAGCAGTTGATCATGGTGGACGCGTTGAAGCGCGCGTCGGCCAAGCGGATCACCGTGGTGACGCCCTTCTTCGGGTATGCGCGGCAGGACAAGAAGCACCGGGGCCGTGAGCCGATCTCGGCGCGGTTGATGGCGGACCTGTTCAAGACGGCGGGCGCGGACCGGTTGATGGCCGTCGACCTGCACACGGCGCAGATCCAGGGTTTCTTCGACGGACCGGTGGACCATCTGTTCGCGCTGGATCTGCTGGCGCAGCACTTCGAGAGCCGCCTGGACACCTCGCAGGTGACGGTGGTGGCGCCGGACGCGGGCCGGGTACGGGTGACCGAACGCTGGTCGGACCGGCTCGGCGGCGTGCCGATGGCGATCATTCACAAGAAGCGCGACCCGGACGTGGCGAACGAGGTGAAGGTCTTCGACGTCGTCGGCGCGGTCGAGGGCCGCACCTGTGTGATCGTCGATGACATGATCGACACCGGCGGCACGATCCTGAAGGCGGCTGACGCGCTGTTCGAGCAGGGTGCGAGCCGGGTGGTGGTCGCGGCGACGCACGGTGTGCTGTCGGGTCCGGCGGTGGACCGGTTGAAGAACTCGCGGATCTCCGAGGTGGTGCTGACGAATACGCTGCCGATCCCGGAGGAGAAGCAGTTCGACAAGCTGACCATCCTGTCGATCGCCCCCCTGCTGGCCCGCGCGATCAACGAGGTCTTCAGCGACGGCTCGGTAACGAGCCTCTTCGGCGGCCACAGCTGACCCCGGGGCACCTCCTCCGGGCCGCGAGGTTCGGGATTTTCTCGGGCACGCCCCGAGGTTCTGGCTCATGCCCGACAACCCCAGCCACCACCGCAACCCCGCGACGACCTGAGAAATCGCGATCGCGTCCGAAGGCAGGTTTCAAGCGAAGCAAGAAACCTGATCGCGCAGCGAGCCGCCAGGCGAGTTCGGAGCGATGCAGCGATCGCACCGCAGTTCCCGCCGAAGGAGGGCCCTCCAGGGCCCGACGCCAAGGGCACTGCAAGCAAACACAGCGATCGCACCGCAGTGCCCGCCGAAGGGAGGGCCCTCCAGGGCCCGACCGCCAAGGGCACTGCCATGAGTACTGCTAGACTTTATTAACCCGCGTATGCCTGGGTCGTCAGTGCGGTGCCGGTAGTGGAGCCGCATTCCCCGGGGAACGCAAAGAATCTTCGAGGCGCCTGACGCATCGAGCATCGCCTGATTCGCTCTGTCCGTAGCGGACGTCCAGTGCCGGACGGCCGTGGATCGCAACAAACGAGGAGTTTTCGCCGTGTCCGAGGTACGCATTGCCGCCGAGCCGCGCACCGAGTTCGGTAAGGGTGCCGCGCGGCGCACCCGCCGGGCCGGCAAGGTGCCCGCCGTCCTCTATGGTCACGGCACCGACCCGCAGCACATTTCGCTGCCGGGGCACGCTCTGATGCTGGCGCTGAAGACGCCGAACGTGCTGCTGACGATCGAGGGTCTGGGGAACGGCGCGGAGCTGGCGCTGCCGAAGGACGTCCAGCGCGACCCGATCAAGGGGTTCCTGGAGCACGTCGATCTGCTGCTGGTGAAGCGCGGTGAGAAGGTCGTCGTGGAGCTGCCGGTGCAGCTGGTCGGCGATGTGGTGCCGGGTGGTCAGGTCGCGCAGACCGCGGTGGAGATCTCGGTGGAGGCCGAGGCCACGCAGATCCCCGAGTCGGTGGAGCTGGACATCAGCGAGCTGGAGATCGACAGCCAGGTTCTGGCGAAGGACCTGAAGCTGCCGTCGGGAGCGACGCTGGCGGCGGACGAGGACATTCTGATTCTGCAGATCCTCGACGCGAGCGTGTCGACGGAGCCCGAGGCCGAGGCCGAGGCCGAGGCCGTGGCGGAGGGCGCCGAGGGCGAGGGCGAGGGCGCCGCCGAGTGACGGTGGCGTCGACGCTCGCCGGGTAGCCGGCCGCAGTGTTCTTTCATGGCCCCCGCGGGTGCGCAGATTCAGTGTGCACCGGCGGGGGCCGTGCTGGTTCCGAGGGTCGTTGGCGGGGGGTCGTGGTGGAGGAGTTCGGATGAGCGCGGATCTGTGGCTGGTGGTCGGGCTGGGCAATCCGGGGCCGTCGTATGCGAAGAACCGGCATAACGCGGGGTTCATGGTGCTGGACGTGCTGGCCGGCCGGGTCGGCGGGAAGTTCAAGTCGCACCGCTCGAAGGTCTTCGGGGCGCGGGCGGACGTGCTCGAGGGGCGGCTGGCGGGTGCGCGCGCGGTGCTGGCGAAGCCGCGTTCCTTCATGAACGTGTCGGGCGGGCCGGTGAAGGGGCTTTGTGATTTCTACAAGGTGCCGGTGGAGCGGCTGATCGTCGTCCATGACGAGCTGGACATCCCGTTCGGTGCGGTGCGCTTGAAGCGGGGCGGTGGTGACAACGGCCACAACGGGCTGCGTTCGGTGACGAGTGCGCTGGGGACGCGGGAGTATCTGCGGGTCCGGTTCGGGGTGGGGAGGCCGCCGGGGCGGATGGACGCGGCGGCGTTCGTGTTGAAGGATTTCTCGGCGGCGGAGCGGAAGGTCCTGGATCTGGAGGTGGACCGGGCCGCGGACGCGGCGGAGGCGTTGATCGCCGATGGGCTGGGCGCGGCGCAGAACGTCTTCCACGCGGGCTGACCGGATCCGGTCAGCGGGTTCGATCATGCCCGGTGATCACGCCGACGTGCGGTGTTTTCGTCCGCATCCGTCCGGGTTCGTCGGGGTTGCCGTGCTCAGGACGGGGTTCGGCCCGTGACCACGGCAAAGAGATCGTAGGATGCTCATCGACTGAGGTTCGTGATGCATGTGAACCTCAGGTGGCGTTCAACCGTCTTCGATGTGAATCGCGCAGTCGGTGCGCGCGTTACAGGGGATTGGTGAGTGGTCTATGGCAGTCGTTGACAAGGTCCAGGCCGAGTCATCGATCCGCCATGAGCACAAGCGCTCGGGGTCGCAGAACTGGAGTGGATCCTATCGCCGCCTAGCGGTTTATTTGGACTTCCTCAGCATGCTGATGGCGGGCGTGATCGCGTTCGTGCTCAGGTTTCCGGGGGTCCCCACCGAGCTGAACGCCCCGTACGTGGCGCTGACGGTGGTGCTTCCGATGGTGTGGCTGCCGACGCTGATGCTGTGCCGCGCCTATCAGCCGCGGTACGTCGGCGTGGGGTACGAGGAGTTCCACCGGGTCCTGCGGGCCGGGTTCATCCTCACCGCGACGGTCGCGATCGTGGCGTACGCGACGAAGACCGAGGTGGCGCGCGGGTACGTGGTGATGGCGCTGCCGCTCGGGACGTTCCTGAACCTGCTGGCGCGGTACCGGCTGCGCAAGTGGCTGCACAAGAAGCGGTGGAACGGCGAGTGCATGCGGCGTGTGGTCGCGGTGGGGCACCGCACGTCGGTGGAGGACCTGATCAAGCTGCTGCGGCAGAAGCGCTACCACGGGATGGACATCGTGGCCGTGTGCCTGCCGTCGGCTCTGGCCGCGGGCGACGACGCGGTGAGCGAAGTCGAGGGTGTTCCCGTGCTGGGCGACTTCTCCCAGGCGGCGGCCGTGGCGGACCGGATCGGCGCGGACTCGGTCGCGGTCCTGGCGTGCCCGGAGATGGACGGGGTGGCGCTGCGCAGGCTTGCGTGGCAGATCGAGCGCGACGACGTGGAGCTGGTGGTCGCGCCGGCGCTGATGGACGTCACGGGTCCGCGGATCTCGATCCGCCCGGTGTCGGGGCTGCCGCTGCTGCATGTGGAGCACCCGGAGCTGGACGGCGGCCGCAAGGTGTTCAAGGGCCTGTTCGACCGGACGGCCGCGCTGAGCGGGCTGCTGCTGCTGAGCCCGCTGCTGCTGGGCGTCGCGTTCCTGATCAAGGTGACGAGCGCGGGTCCGGTGATGTTCCGGCAGTCCCGGGTGGGGCGCGGCGGCCGGGAGTTCACGGTGCTGAAGTTCCGCACGATGGTGCGCGACGCCGAGGCCCGCAAGATCGAGCTGCTGGAGAGCAACGAGAACGACGGCGTGCTCTTCAAGATCCGTGCGGACCCGCGGGTGACGCGCGTGGGGCGGTGGCTGCGCCGGTACTCGCTGGACGAGCTGCCGCAGCTCATCAATGTGGTGCGCGGTGAGATGTCGCTGGTGGGGCCGCGTCCGCCGCTGCCGGAGGAGGTCGCCCAGTACGGCGGCGACGTGTACCGGCGGCTGGTGGTGAAGCCGGGCCTGACCGGGCTGTGGCAGGTGAGCGGCCGTTCGGACCTCACGTGGGAGGAGTCCGTGCGGCTCGACCTGCGCTATGTGGACAACTGGACGCTCGCCATGGATCTGCAGATCATGTGGAAGACCTGGTCGGCGGTGTTCCGCGGTTCCGGCGCCTACTGAGTGACGGGCACCGGCCGATGGGC
Organism: Spirillospora sp. NPDC048819; assembly: GCF_040650055.1. Taxonomy (NCBI): domain Bacteria; kingdom Bacillati; phylum Actinomycetota; class Actinomycetes; order Streptosporangiales; family Thermomonosporaceae; genus Spirillospora; species Spirillospora sp. NPDC048819. Next base: position 251,742 of record NZ_JBEZGN010000005.1, read on the forward strand.
CACCCTGGCCCGCGGGCGCGGCGGGGCCGCATGAGAAAGTGGACCGAACAGACCAGTCGAGTCGGGAATGTGATCAAGGGATGACAGCGGGAGTGGCGGCGGACGACCACGTGCTGGCGGCGGAGCTCGCCGGCGCGGCGGGCCGGCTGCTGCTGGGCGTGCGGGACGAGGTGGGGTTCGCGGACGCGCGCGTCCTCAAGGACACGGGCGACCTGCGGGCGCACGAGTACCTCATGGAGGCGCTGGCGGAGCGCTGTCCCGGTGACGCCGTCCTGTCGGAGGAGGGTCGTTCCTCGGTCGCGGGAAAGCGGTCGCGGGGTGATGACCGTGCCCCGACCCGCAACACCGCCGACGCCGAGCGGCTCACGGCAGGCCGGGTGTGGATCGTCGATCCGCTGGACGGCACCCGCGAGTTCTCCGAGGAGGGCCGCCGTGATTGGGCCGTTCATGTGGCGTTGTGGGAGCGGGACGCGTCCGGCGGGGGGCGGCTGGCGGCCGGGGCGGTGGCGCTCCCGGCGCAGGGCCTGATGCTCCGGACGGACGCGACCGGCGGCGCGTCGCTCGTCCGGGTGGATCCGGGGGAGCCCGACCCGGTGACGGCGGGGTCGGGGACGGCCCGCGGGGCGCTGCCGCGTGAGGTGCCGCTGCACATTCCGGCGCCGGATGCGGGCAAGCTCCGCATCGCCGTGAGCCGCACGCGTCCGCCGGAGTTCGTCCGCCAGATGGCCGAGCGCATCTCAGGAGCGGTTCCGGGGGCTGCGGACGGTCGTCCCTCCTCGGAGGGCATGGAGGTGGAGCTGGTGCCGATCGGGTCGGCGGGGGCGAAGATCTCCGCGGTGCTGCTCGGTGAGGTCGACGCGTACGTGCACGCGGGCGGCCAGTTCGAGTGGGATTCGGCGGCGCCGGCGGCGGTGGCGCTCGCCGCGGGCGCGCACGCGTCGCGGATCGACGGGTCGGTTCTGGAGTACAACCGGAAGGACCCTCGGCTGCCGGATATCCTGTTGTGTCACCCTGTGTCGGCGCCGACGCTGCTGTCCGGCATCCGGGATGTGCGCGGCGCCCTACCCTGACCTGCACCGTAGACCGGGCGGGATTTGATCGAGGCGTGCTGACGTTCGGATCCGGTGGGAAGGCGTGCGCACGTCGCGTGCCACCGGTTGCATCTGCCAGAGAGCGTGGAGAGAAGCCCCAGACCATGCAGCGTTCCGATTATCTGTTGTCCCAGCTGGACGTCCTTGAGGCGGAGTCGATCCATATCTTCCGGGAGGTGGCGGCCGAGTTCGAACGGCCGGTGCTCCTGTTCTCCGGCGGCAAGGACAGCCTGGTCATGCTGCGCCTGGCCGAGAAGGCGTTCTGGCCCGCCCCGATCCCGTTCCCGGTGATGCACGTCGACACCGGGCACAACTTCCCCGAGGTGATCGAGTTCCGTGACCGGCGGGTCGCCGAGTTGGGCGTCCGGCTGGTCGTGGCGTCGGTGCAGGACGCGATCGACAGCGGCCGGGTGGTGGAGCAGAAGGGGCGGCGCGCGTCGCGGAACCGGCTGCAGATCACGCCGCTGCTGGACGCGCTGGAGGAGCACCAGTTCGACGCCGCCTTCGGCGGGGCGCGCCGCGACGAGGAGAAGGCGCGGGCGAAGGAGCGGGTGGTCTCGTTCCGGGACGAGTTCGGGCAGTGGGACCCGAAGAACCAGCGTCCGGAGCTGTGGAATCTGTTCAACACCAGGATCGTGCAGGGCGAGCACGTGCGGGTGTTCCCGCTGTCGAACTGGACGGAGCTGGATATCTGGGACTATGTCCGGCGGGAGGGGCTGGAGCTTCCGCCGATCTACTTCGCGCACACCCGCCGGGTGTTCGAGCGGGACGGGCTGCTGCTGGACGCGCAGACCGGGTTCGCCAACCGCGGCGACGACGAGCCGGAGTTCGAGGCGACGGTCCGGTACCGGACGGTCGGGGACGCGTCCTGCACGGGCGCGGTGAAGTCGAGCGCCTCGTCCCTCGACGAGGTGATCGAGGAGATCGCGGCGACGCGGATCACCGAGCGCGGGCAGACCCGCGCCGATGACCGCACCAGCGAGGCCGCGATGGAGGACCGCAAGAAGGAGGGCTACTTCTGATGGCCGCGAACGAGCCCGCGCAGGCCCAGCATGGGCAGGCCCAGTACGGGGCGAAGTCGATGGACCTCCTGCGGTTCGCGACCGCCGGCAGCGTCGACGACGGCAAGTCCACCCTGATCGGCCGGCTGCTGTTCGACTCCAAGTCGATCTTCGAGGACCAGCTGGAGTCGGTGGAGCGCACGAGCGCCGACCGGGGCGAGGAATACACGAACCTGGCGCTGCTGACCGACGGGCTGCGCGCCGAGCGGGAGCAGGGCATCACGATCGATGTCGCGTACCGCTACTTCGCGACGCCGCGCCGCAAGTTCATCATCGCCGACACCCCGGGGCACATCCAGTACACCCGCAACATGGTGACGGGCGCCTCCACCGCCGACCTGGCGATCATCCTGGTGGACGCCCGCAAGGGCATCCTGGAGCAGTCGCGGCGGCACGCGTTCCTCGCCACGCTGCTGCAGGTCCCGCACCTGGTCGTGGCGGTCAACAAGATGGACCTGGTCGACTACGACCGGGACGTGTACGAGCGGATCGTGGAGGAGTTCACGGCGTTCGCCTCCAAGCTCGCGGTGACGGACCTGACGTTCGTGCCGATCTCGGCGCTGCACGGCGACAACGTCGTGGAGCGCAGCGTGAACATGCCGTGGTACGAGGGCTCTTCGCTGCTGCACCACCTGGAGCACGTGCACATCGCGTCCGACCGGAACCTGATCGACGTGCGGTTCCCGGTGCAGTACGTGATCCGGCCGCACGCGTCCACCGACCCGGAGCTGCACGACTACCGCGGCTACGCCGGCCAGGTCGCGGGCGGCGTCCTCAAGCCCGGCGACGAGGTCGTGCATCTGCCGTCGGGGCTGACCACGCGGATCACGCAGATCGACGGCCCGCGCGGCCCGGTGGACGAGGCGTTCGCGCCGATGTCGGTGACGCTCCGCCTCGCCGACGACATCGACATCTCCCGCGGCGACATGATCGCGCGTCCGAACAACCGCCCCGAGGTGGCGCAGGACATCGACGCGATGGTCTGCTGGATGACCCCGGACCGCGCCCTCACCCCGCGCTCCAAGCTGGTGATCAAGCACACCACCCGCACCGCGAAGGTGCTGGTGAAGGACCTGCACTACCGGCTGGACGTCAACACCCTCCACCGCGACGAGCAGGCGGACGCGCTCGGCCTGAACGAGATCGGCCGCGTCTCCCTGCGCGTGACGCAGCCGCTGTTCGTCGACGACTACGGCCGCAACCGCCTCACCGGCGGCTTCATCCTCGTCGACGAGGCCACCAACAACACCGTCGCCGCCGGCATGATCACCGGCGCGAGCTGACGGCCGCCGCGGGGCCGCACCGGCGGCCCCGCGGCTCGTTCACCCTCCGGCTCCCGGCCCACCCCCCGAACCTTCAAGGCAGGCAATCGATGCCCCCATCCGTCGGAGTCGTCCTCCCGACGCACAACCGGCCGGAGTTGCTGCGACGCGCCCTGGAGTCGGTGCTCGCGCAGGACTATGAGGGCGAGTTGCGCGCCGTCGTCGTGTTCGACCGGGCCGAGCCGGACGCCTCGCTCGCCGGCGACCGCGTCGAGGTGATCGCCAACACCCGCGAGCCGGGCCTCGCGGGGGCCCGCAACTCCGGAATCCTGGCCCTGGACACCGACCTCGTCGCGTTCTGCGACGACGACGACCTGTGGCTCCCCGGCAAGCTCGCGGCGCAGGTGAAGGCCCTTGAGGGGGAACCCGAGGCGGTGCTGTGCAGCTCGGGGATCCTCATCGACTTCGACGGGCGCGAGCTGCCCCGGCTGGCCGGGACGGACCGCGTCACCTATGACGCCCTCATCCGGGACCGGATGATGAGCGTCCACTCGTCCACCTATGTGGCGCGCCGCGAGCCGCTCATCGAGATCGGCATGGTGGACGAGACGATTCCGGGCAGCCAGGGCGAGGACTGGGACCTCGCCCTGCGCGCCGCGCGCCGCCACCCCGTCGTCAACGTGGACGAGCCGCACGTCCGAGTCCTGTGGGGGCTGACCTCGTACTACGCGCAGGCGTGGGAGACGAAGGTGGCGGCGCTGGAGTGGTTCCTGGAGCACTACCCGGAGATCGGGAAGGAATCCGGCGCCGCGGGGCGCGTGTACGGTCAGCTCGCCTTCGGCTGCGCCACCGTCGGACGGCGGCGGGACGCGCTGCGCTGGTCGGCGCGGGCGCTGAAGGCGAACCCGGCCGAGCGGCGGGTGCCGTTCGCGCTCGCCGTCGCGTCCGGCGTCGTGTCCGGCAAGCGGATCCTGCTCGCCCTGCACACCCGGGGACGCGGTATCTGACGCATCGGTACCGTTTCCCGGCTTTGGCCGCCTTTCCCCACGTCACGTCGGTACTGTCAATGGTCGCCGCAGAGTGTTAGAAGGAGCCGCTCTCGTGAACATCTCTTCCCGTCGCATCGTCGCGTCCGGGGTGCTGACGCTGGCGCTGGCGCCGGCGTTCGGACTGACCGCAACGCCCGCGCTCGCGGAGGTCGATCTCGACGCGGTCGCCGAGGGCATCACCGAGAGCGGCTACTACCTCGACTCGGACGCCAAGTACTACCGGTCGGACGGGGCGCAGGAACTGCTCCGCCAGGCGCAGGGACGGTCCGTCCCTGTCTTCATCGCGATCGTGCCGGCCGGGAACGACGCCGGGCAGATCCTGAAGCAGCTGCCGGGCCTGATGAACCGCGAGGGCACCTACGCCGTGCTGGCCGGTGACCAGTTCAAGGTGGCCTCGAACACGCTGCCGAGCAGCCAGGTGAGGACGGTCTACGACAAGGCCGTCAAGGGGAGCAAGGGCAAGCCCGACCTGGCGCTGCTCAGGTTCGTCCAGACGCTGCCGGAGTCGAAGTACGCGCCGCCCCCGCCCGGCAAGCCCGGCAACAACGGCAAGCCCGCGCCGGAGGCGCCGGCGGAGGTGCAGCAGCAGGAGGAGCGGACCCTCGCCCAGTCGCAGCCGACCGGGCCGGCCGCCGGCGCCCCGGAGGCCGCACCGGAGGACGACGGCTCCGCCATGCCGTTCGTGCTGGGCGGCGGCGCCGCGGTGGCCGTGGCGGTGGCCGGGGCCGGGTTCCTGCTGTGGCGGCGCCGTTCCGCAACGCCCGCTCCCGCAACGCCGGGCGCGCCCGGCGGCCCGCCGCCCGGTCCCCTCGCACAGGGCGCGCCTGGGCAGGGTGGGCCTGGGCAGGGTGGGCCTGGGCAGGGTGGGCCTGGGCAGGGTGGGCCTGGGCAGGGTGGGCCTGGGCAGGGTGCGCCTGGGCAGGGTGGGCCTGGACAAGGCGCGCCTGGACAAGGCGCGCCTGGGCAGGGCGCACCTGGAGAGGGTGGGCCTGGGCACGGTGGGTCTGGACAAGGTGCGCCTGGTGCGCCCGCACCCGGGGCCCCTGCCGCGCAGCCGCCTGCGCCCGGTACGCAGGCGTCCGCGCCTAGGCCGGAAGAGGGGCCGTCGGCCGAAGAGTCCGGGCCCCGCAGGGACGTCTAGGGGCTCACCAGCAGGATCAGGTGGCGTTCGCCGACGCCCACGGACAGGGCCTCGCCCAAGGCGGCGCCGCCGGCGGCGGCCACCGTGCCGGGTCGGCTGCGAGGCGCTCGCTTCCCGGAGCCGAGCTGGCCGCTGCCGCCCGCGCCCCACGTCAGCGTCGTCCCGTCGGCCAGGATCGCCGCGCCGTACGCCTCGCCCGCGAACACGTGCGCGGCGTCGCGCAGCCTCTCGTCCTCGGTGTCGCTGCCGACGACCGGGACGGGGGCGGTGCGGAGCTTCAGCGTCCCGTCGCCGAGCTGCCCGGCGGTGTTGTTGCCCCAGGCGACGACGGTGCCGTCCGCGCGGAGCGCGTAGTTGTGCTTCTCGGCCGCGGCGAGCGCGGTGACGTCGCCGAGGTCGCCCTTACCGCGCACCCCCGACACCAGGGCGGGGGTGAGGCGGTCCTTGCGGGACCCGTCGCCGAGCTGCCCGAGATCGTTGTGTCCCCATGACGCGACCCGCCCGTCCCGCAGCAGCGCCAGCCCGTGCTGGCCGCCGATCGCGATGCGGATGACTCCGGTCAGGTGCGGGGCGCCGTCCAGGCCGCGCACCGGCACGGGCAGCGACCTGTCCTCGCGGGTGCCGTCGCCGACCATCCCGTAGTCGTTGGCGCCCCACGCGAGCACCTGCCCGTCGCGGCGCAGCGCCAGCTCGGTGTGGCCGTCGGCGGCGATCGCGGTGACGCCGGTGAGCGGCCCGCTCCCGTCCGGCGCCTTCACGACCGTGGGGACGCGCGGGGCGGTGCGCTCGCCGGTGCCGCGCTGGCCGGACGACCCCTCACCCCACGTCACCACGGTGCCGTCGCCGCGCAGCGCCATGGAGAAGTCGTTGTTGGCGCTGATCGCGACGACGTCGTCCAGCCGGCCGGGATCTCCGCCGGGTGCGCGGACGGGGACGGGGACGCGCCTGTCGCGGGTGGTGCCGTCGCCGAGCTGACCGTGGTCGTTGGCCCCCCACGCGACGACCGCGCCGCCGTCGACGATGGCCAGCGAGTGGCGGCCGCCGCCGGCGACGGCGTGCACCCGGCCGAGCCGGCCCTCGCCGCCGGCGCCGGTGACCGGCGCGAGCGCGGCGTCGAAGTCCGGGCCGGGGCGGCCGAGTTGCCCGCTGGTGTTGAGGCCGCTCGTCCACACGACACCGGTCCGCTCGCCCGCGGACCCGGCGGCGGCGGGCGGAGACATCTTCGGCGCCGTGGCGGTCGACGCGGACCCCCCGCACGCCGCCACCGCCAGGAGCACGGGAACGGCCACCAGCGCGGCGACCGCCCGGCGCACGGGAACGGGGCGCACGGGAACGGGACGTGCGGGCGTCACGTCGTGCGGACGCAGGCGAACAGGTGCCTGCCGTAGTTGTCCTCGTACGGCGGACGGGCGTCCTCGTCGGGGCCGAGGTCGATGATCTCGTCGAAGCCGGTGTGCTCGCGCAGGAACCGCTCGACGCGCGGCGGGTCCCAGCCGCGCAGCGACTCGGCGAACCACGCCTCGTTGTCCTGGCCGGTGTCGAAGAACAGCACCCGGCCGGTGGCGCGGTCCAGCAGCCGGATCAGCTCCTCGGCGGTCACCGAGCCGCGGCCGAGGACGAAGTGGTGCAGCAGGCTGAAGCACGACACCACGTCCCAGCGGGCGGGGTCGTGGCCGCCGAGGAACTCGACGCAGTCGCCGGTCGAGATGACGCCGTCGGGGAGGCCGTAGACCGCGCGGCCCAGCGGCACGGCGAGCGGGTCGCGCTCGATGCCCTCGGCGTCGAAGCCGCGCCCGGCCATCTGTGAGACGAACCAGCCGTAGCAGCTCGCGACGTCCAGGTACCGTCCGCTGGTGATGCCGCGTTCGCCGAGGAACGCGTCCATCTTGGTGAGCCGGTCGGTGCACTGCCGCACCGTCGTCCAGCCGGACTCCAGTTCGGGCGCGTCGATCGGCTGGTACAGCTCATGGGTGCCGTCGAGCCAGCTCATCTTGAGCAGGAGGTCCTGCAGGGGAGTGGTGACGGGAAGCCATTTGGCGACGACGGAGGCGCCGTCCGCACCGCTCATCGCGGCGATCGCGAGACGGTGGTGGCCGTCGAGGATCTGGTACCGGTCGGAGCCGCGGACGGGAGCGACGAGCACCGGGTCCTGGGGGCCGCTCTGCTGCGGGCGGGGCTTCTCGCCCTTCCCTCGGTCGCCCTGCCCGTGGTCGCCCGGGGCGGGCTCGCCGCGGTAGCGGGCGATGAAAACGCGGGCCGCGGCGAGCACGCCCGCCTCGTCGGTGCCGCCGAAGTAATTGCCGCCGGCCTTGATGCAGCGCATCCCGAGACGCCCGTAGCCGCTGTCCAGGATCTGCTCGTCGGTCAGGTCGGGGACCTCGTCGGCGAGCCGCAGCAGCGCGACGTGCGGGCCGTCGAGGAACGGCGTCGACGGCCACAGCAGGTCGCCGGTGCGGTCGGCGAACTCGCGGGCGGTCCAGCCGCCCTGCGCGCCGACGAGGAGCTGGTCGAACCGGACGGGCACCTTCCACGGGCGGCGCAGGACGGCGGTGGACACCGCGACGCGGGCGGCGGCGGGGATCGGCAGTGAGCGCCCGGCATCGACGAGCCGCCCGTACACGGGGCCGCTGGGCGCGAGCCCGCTCTTGCGCAGCACCGCGCGGGACTTCCGGCGGACTTGCTGCATTCCCGGCATGTCAATTCCCGTGGGCATGGACGCTCCTGGCAGATGTCGTTTCGGCGGCCGGCGGGGCGGCGGGGCCCGCTGGGGCGGGGCCCGTGGACCCGTGTGCGGCGCGGCCGCGCCTCCCCGGCAGCAGGGAGGCGAATGCGGTCAGGGACAGCCGCTCACGGCCGACCCACAGTAGGGCAAAGTACAGGATCGCGCCCGGGACCAGCGCACATGCGAGGGCGACGGCGCTGGAACCGGCCGCGAACCGGACGGCCAGCGGCAGCGCGGCGAAGCTCACCAGGGCCGAGCCGCCGGCCCAGAACAGGCCCGCGCTCGCCGGGGACATCCCGAGGATCCGGCGGACCTGGACGAGTGCCAGCAGCGTCCGGACGAGCAGTCCGCACGCCCGCGCGAGCGCCGCCCCGACGATCCCGAACGGCGGGATCAGCAGCACGTTCAGCACCAGGTTCACGCCGAGCGCGGTGCTCTGGTTGATCAGGCTGAGCCCGCTGCGGCCCGCCATCAGCAGCATCACGTCGCGGGCGCCGGTCGCGGTCGCCACCAGCATCGCCATCGCCAGGATCACGGTGACGGTCTCGCCCGACCCGCCGTAGCCGGGGCCGAACGCGCCCAGGTAGACCGGTGCGCCGACCGCGATCGACAGGTGCACCGGCCAGGCGAGCGCGAGGTTCCACGACGCGCACACCGCGAAGATCCGCTGGGCGCCCGCCCGGTCGGCGAGCGCCAGCAGCCGGCTGACGGCGGGCTGCATGACGTTCTGCACGGCCTGGGTGACGAGCTGGCTGATCACGATGAACCGGGTCGCGGCGGTGTAGATCGCCGCCTCGCGGGGCGAGCTGAGCGCCGCCACGAGCACGATGTCGGCGCGCTGGAACGCCGTCTGGCAGATCTGCGCGAACGCGCGCGGCGCGGTGAACCGCCAGAATTCGCCCGCCAGCGGAAGCCATCCGGCCCTTCCCCGAACCGGCGGGACGGGGCCGGCGGCCGGTCGCGCTTCCGCGCGGTCGGCGGCGGAGCCCGCGCGGCTGATCTTCAGGTACCACAGCGCCGCGATCGTCAGGCACGGCAGGTAGGGCGCGGCCCAGGCCAGCGCCAGCCAGATCGCGTCGTCGGCCAGCAGCGCCGCCGTGACCACTCCGGCGACCTGAAGCGTCTGCCGGAGGATCTTGTCGACGAGGACGGTCGGCCGCATCGAGCCGTACCCGCGGGTCGCCGCCAGCAGCGCGTCCTGCGCGGCCGCCAGCGGCAGGAACAGCGCCAGCACCCGCACCATGCCGGCGGCCTCGCCGGGGTCGCCGGCGCCGACGATGCTCGCCGTCCACGGAGCCGTGCCCAGCAGGACGAGCCCGGCGAGCACCGCGGTGGCGACGACCGGGACCAGCGCCACCGGCACCGTCCGCCGCGCCGCGGCGCGGTCGCCGAGCGCGAGGTGCCGGGGCAGCCAGCGCAGCAGCCCGGCGTCGGTGCCGAGCCACGAGACCGCCTGCAGGATGATGAACAGCGAGGTCGCCGCGAAGAACGTGCCCGCGATCCGCTGTGAGTACAGGTGCGCGACGAGGAAGACCAGCGCGAGGCCCTGCACGCCCGCCACGGCGGCGCCCACCAGGTTGAGCGCGCCGCCTCTGGCCAGCCTGTTCAGGTTGGGTGCGCCCGCTTCGCCTTCGCCGGCGCCCGCACGCGGCTGAGCCGCGCCCGGTTCAGGATCCGGCATGCCGTCCGGCCCTGTGCGCCTTCTTGCCGTAGCGGGGCACGACGTCCGAGGACTCGCCGGCCGACCCGTCCGCGGGCTCGTCCGGGATCTCGGGCGGCATGTACTTGGAAATGTCCTCCTGCGTCCGTGTCGCGGCGGACTCCAGCGCGGCGTCGGTCTCCGCCTCTTCCAGGGGCGCCGCAGGCGCAGGGTCGGAGGGGTCGGGCTCGGAGGGCCGCGCCCTGCTGTCGCGGCGCCGCGCCGAACCGGATGCCGGGGACGGCGACCCGGAGCCCTGGGTGACCTCCGTCGGCGAGACGGGCTTCGGGGCGACGGGCTTGCCCGGCCCCGACGGCGGCTCAAGCCCCGGCGGCATGCCGCGCCGTCCCGCGCCGGCCGGTGGTGCGGCACGGCGCGACCCGAGCTGGCGGGGCGGCCCGGAAGCGACCTGCCGCCCGTCGCCCGGCTGCGCCTTGATCTGCGGCAGCGCCTGGGTGGTCAGGGTCGCCGGGTCCACGGCGCCCTGTTCGCTCTCGTCGTGCGGCGCGCTCGGCCAGTAGCCGCCGACGTCCTCGGCCGGGTCGGGGTGCCGGGCGTCCTCGGGGCCCGGCTGGTCATCGCCCCACGTGAGGGGCCCCTCGCCGGCGCCGCGCGCGTCGCCGCCGCGTGTCTCAGGTGCGCGCGTCTCGACGCCGCCCCGGCCGCCTCCGCCGCGCGGCGGGCGGGCCTGGCGGGGCGGGGCGGGACGCGCCTGCCTTTCCCCGCGCTGCTCCGGCGGCTCCAGCAGGGCGCCGAGCACGGTGACGCCGGCGCGTTCGGCCTCAACGTACGCCTGGCGCAGTTCCTCCCGGGTGGTCACGCCCTGGTTGACGACGAGGACGACCGCGTCCACGAACGTGCACAGCGCCTGCGCGTCGGCGTCGTGCAGGCTCGCCGCGTTGACGACGAGGTACTCGCTGCGGCGGCGCAGCACCTTCACCGTCTCGCGCATGCGGGGGCCGCTGAACCGGTGCGCGGCCTCCAGGGCGCGCGGTCCGCGCGGCAGAAGCCGCAGCTGCGAATCGGTGTGGATCAGCAGGGTCGCCGGGTCGGTGCCGCTGAGCAGCGTGTCGGACAGTCCCTTGCCCGGCCGCGCGCCGAACAGCCCGGTCATGTCGGCGTCCTCGGTCGTCGCGTCGATCATGATGGTCTTGGCGCCCGCGAACGCGAGCGAGACCGCGAGGTTGGCGCTGGCCAGCCGGGCGCTGCCGCCCGGGGTGGCGCTGCTGACCAGCAGTGCCACCGGGGTCTGCGGCGCGGTCGCCACGACGGCGGCGCGCAGCCGCCGGTAGGCCTCGCCGACCGGGCTCTTGGGGGCGCTGACCAGGGCGAGGGAGTCGCCGGGCGGGCCGCCGGACGGGATGGTGGACAGCGCCCGGACACCGAGGCCCTCGACCGCTTCGGCGTTGCGCAGCCGCTGGTTCAGCCGCTCCCGCAGCAGCATGATCACGAAGCCGGCGAGCAGGCCGAGGAACAGGCCGCCGGCACCGTACAGCGCCTTGCGGATGATGCCGGGCCCCGCCGGCGCGTCGGCCGGGGTGATCACCTGGCCGGGGTCGAGCGGGGTGCTGGCGATGTCGTTGGACTGCTCGTCGATCACGCCGAGCTGATTGGTGTAGGCCGTGACGCGCTGCTGCAGGGTGGCCCGCTTGGAGCCGGCGGAGGTCGCCATCTCGCGGTTGGTCTGCAGAAGCAGCCGCTCGACCTTGGCGGCCTGCGCCTTCAGCTTGCCGAGCTGGTTGTTCACCACGCCCTGGGCGCGCTGTGTGCGGTACTCCAGGTAGGCGTCGGCGAACGCCTGCGCGCCGGCGCGGGCCTTCGCCGAGCTGGTGGTGGTGTAGGTCAGGTTGAGCACCTGCGTGTTGGGCGGGACGGAGACCTCCACTTCGCCCTGCGGCTCACGCCCGAGCTTCTTCTGGACGATCTTGGCGACCCCGTCGGTGGCGACCAGCTGCGCCTCCGTCTGGAGGTTCACCAGGTCGTCGCCGCGTCCCTCCGGCGAGTACGGGTTGCCCTCCAGCGGGCTGACCAGCACGGTCGCCGTCGCCTTGTACGGCGGCGGCACGGTGATCTCCAGGGCGACGCCGGCGCCCGCGCCGAGCACGCCGAGCATGATCAGCACCGCCATATAGCGCCGGACCAGGGACAGCAGCTGCCCCCCGTGCGGGTCGGCCGTCTGGTCAGCTCCCACGACGATCCCCCTTATAGATCCGTGTCGTGCTTGGCGGACTGTTCATCACGACTTTAACCGCGCGTTGCACGGGGACGGTTCCGTTCATGTCAACCTCGTCCGGGAGCGGTGGCTCTGGGGGTGGTCCGGGCAGGGGTCCGCCTCGGGGCCCGGGGTTCGGGACCACCGAGGCTGGGGGCGGTCAGCACGATGCCGCGCGCCGGGCTGACGGACTGGTCGAGGGCCAGCACGCCGCTCGCGACCTCGCGGTCCAGGGCCCGGCCGCGTTCCGCCACGACCAGGGTCAGGTCGCTGGCCGCGGCCGCGGCGATGGTGTCGGCGCCGTTGATGTCGGGTGTGGTGATGACCACGATGCGGGACTCGCGGCCGGCCTTGTCCACCGCCCGGGTGAGCTGCCGGTCGTCGTCGCTGCGCACCAGCCGGACGGTGAACCCGCGGCGGCCGCGGGTGAGACGGGACGGATCGCCGAGGCCCTCGCCGTCCGCGGCGATCCGCAGCACGGTCGTCGGCGAGCCGCCCTCGGTGCACAGCTCGGCCAGCTCGTAGGCCAGCTCGATGCCGGCGGAGGCGGGGACGCCGGCGACGAGCACGGTGGTGGCCTCGGTGTCGAACACCAGGTTGCGCAGCCGCCGGCTGACCTCGCGGTGCCCGCCGCCCAGGGTCTGCGCCTCCACCATGATGGGCAGCCTGATGTGCAGCCGCAGGTCGGCGGGCCGCCGGATGCGGCGTGGCCGCGTCTCGCGCAGCAGGACGAAGACGACCCAGGCGAGCAGCCCGATGCCGACGCCGGTGGCGCCCGCGATGTCGCGCTCGGGGTCGTCGCGCCTCTCGGGCAGCCCGGCGGCTCTCAGCACCTCACCGGGCTGCGCCTGCTTGCTCTTCAGGCCGGCGAGCTGCTGCTCCACGTCGCGGATCTGCTTCACGATCGCCTGGCGGCGGGTGCGGGTGGTGAGCCGGCGCAGCTGGTCCGCGTTGCCCGGCAGAGCCTTCAGCTGGGTCTTGAGCAGCACGAGGTTCTGCTCCAGCGCCTCCCGGTTGCGTTCCTGGATCGAGCCGAGGATCTGCCTGCGCACCGCGAGGTACGCGTCGGCGACGACCTCGGCGCCGTTCTGCGCGTTCTCCGGCGTGTCCGCCCGGACGCCGATCGTCAGCACGTGCGTGTTGGTCGGCACCGTCAGGTCGATGCGGTCGCGCAGTTCCGCGTGCGAGGCGTCGAAGCCGGGATGGGTCGCCAGCTCGGTCAGCACCATGTCGGACCAGAGGAGCTGGGCCTCGGTGTCCATCGTCGTCTCGCGCGGCTGCCGCAGGTTCGCGTCGAGCGCCGAGCCGATGTCGATGCCCGGGTGCAGCGCGACGGGCGGTGCCAGCACCGCGATCCGCGCGGTGTAGGTCGCCGGGGTCAGCGCGACATGCGCGGCACCGAGGGCGCCGCCGGCCAGCACCGCGATCACCAGCGCCGCGAGGTGCCGCCGGACGGCGCCCGCGAACCGGGTGACGGGGATCGAGTCCGGCGCGAGCGGCGGTTCCGCCTGCACGCTGGACGGGCCGAGGGTGCGCTTGTTCATCGCCGTCCTACCGCGGCCCCGCCCGCCGCCACGCCGGTTCGGCGCCGAGGAGTGCGGCGAGCTTGTCGTCGTAGGGGGCGTAGTGGTCGGCGAGGCGGCGGTGCAGGTGGTCCGGCAGCGGGGACCCGGGCCGGGCGTTGTGCCGCTCGAACGAGGCGGGCCGCCACCGCGGCAGGCCGAGGAACTCCAGGATCGAGTCGTAGCAGGGCTCGGGCTCGGAGAAGAAGTCCTCCGCGTACAGCACCAGCACCCGCTCCCGTCCGAACAGCTCGAACAGCCGCTCGATCTGGTCGGCGTACTGGCCGCGGTCCACGTAGGAGTGGTGGCGGTGGCCGTGGCTGACGTACGAGGGGTCGGCCTTGATCTTGTCGATCTCGCCGGCGAGCCGCTCCGGCTCCAGGTCCAGCGCCCGCTCGAACGGCTCGGTCTCGAATCCGCGGGCCAGCTCGTGCTTGTGCGCCGAGTAGGCGCGCACCACCGGGTCGCGCAGCAGCGCGATCAGCTTCACGCCCGGCAGGTCGCGCGCGATCCGCTCCGGCGCCAGCGGGTGGTGCATGTAGTAGCCGGCCGACTCGAAGGCCATCGGCGCGGCCCCGTCCGCGGCGCCCGCCGAGGCGACGCGGCGCTCGGCGAACGAGCGGACCGGGAAGTGCCCCCGGTACCAGGCGAGGCCGCGCGGGTAGTTGACGTCGAAGTAGTGGACGCCCTTGTGGAGGTTCGGCTGGACGACCGCCGGGTGCGCCGCCAGCGCCCGGAACAGCGACGTGGTGCCGCCGCGCTGCGTCCCGACCAGGAGGAAGTCCGGCAGCATGCGGGTGCCCGAGGTCAGCCGCCCGCCGGCGCGGGCGGCGGCCCGGCCGGCCTCCTTGGCCCACTGCGGGGCGTCACGGCGTGAGATCACGAGTTCCTCCCGGAGCCGGCGTGCGGCGGCGTGTCACTGCGGGGGGACGGCCCCCCGGCGAGAGCCGAGTGCAAGAGGTCGAGGAGCCGTTCGGTGTCGGCGCGCAACGGCTCGCCGATCGGCTCCTGGGCGGCCAGCAGATAGCGGCGGCACAGCTCCAGCAGGTAGAGGCGGACGGTCGCGTCCGCCGCGGCGCCGGTCAGCCCGAGCGGCTCCAGCACCGCCGGCGCGGCGTCCGGCCAGGTCGCGTAAGGCGGACCGGACGCGGTGCGCATCGACTCCTGCAGCCGGTAGTGCAGCAGGTCGAACCCGTTCGGGACGCCGCGGGCGAACCGCTCCCAGTCCCACACGCGCAGCACACCGCGGTGCCAGGCCATGTTCCACGGCGTCCAGTCGCCGTGCCAGGCGCCGAAGTCGAGGACCTGCTCGCCGTGCGCCTTGCCGACGTTCTCGACGACGTCGCCGAACCGGGCGCGCTGCCGCTCGTCCAGGACCTGTGCGGGGCTCACGGTCATCGCGTCCCAGAAGCCGCTGTCGCGCAGCGGGGCCCGCTCGACGCCGCCGGCCTCGAACAGCGTCCGCATCTCGGCGAGCGGTGCCCGGCCGCGCGGCCGCCAGCCGCGCGCGCTGGTCGGAAGCGGTTCCAGGACGAGCAGGTCCAGCCCGTGCCACGTCCCGTGGTGAAGGAGCCGCGGGACGTGCAGCCGGGCCCGCGAGCCCGGTCCGGGCAGCCGCGAGTCCAGGTACGTCAGCGCGGCGGCCTCGCCCGCCAGCAGGTCGCGGGCCGTGCCGGTGTCGCCGACCTTGACGAACGCGACCGGCTTCCCGTCCGGCGAGAGCACGTGCAGGATCGGCTTGCGGTTGGCGCGGGCGCTGCCGAGGCCGATGCTGAGCACGACCGGGCGGCCGAGCAGCGCGGCCAGGTGGTCCTCGATCGAGGCGTCGCCGCCGGTCACCCGCACGCGGTCCTTCAGCGTCCGCTCGGGCAGGCCGGTGCGGACGGCCGCCGCGGTGAGCCCGCGGGAGACGCGCTGCTTCAGGCCGAGGTCGCTGCTGTAGCGGCGCAGCGCGGCCGCCGCGGCGCGCGGCAGCCCGGCCGGGACCAGCAGCCTCGGCCGGTCGGCGTTCGGCAGGAACGCCAGCTCGCGGCGGGCGCCGTCCGCTTCGCCGGGGCCGGTCTCCTCGACGTGCGCGCCCGGCCACAGCGCCTCGACCGCCTCGATCCAGGCGCGGCGCGTCTGGTCGCCGTCCGGCGCCGTGCCGGTCATCGCGACCTCGCCGCGGTGAGGCTGCGGGCGAACGCGCGGGGCGGGGGGCCGCCGAGGGCGTCCCGCCTGGCCCGCCACATCAGGGCGACCGCGATCATCACCGTGTACAGCGGTACCTCCACCATGTCGTAAGTGATCATGAAAAGCCCGCAGGCGATCAGGACGGCGCAGCCCGCCAGCGAGTAGGCGCCACGGTCTCGCCAGTGCCGGAAGAACCGGAAGGTGAAGAACGCGCAGAACGCGATCGTCCCGACGACGCCGTTGGCGAACAGCAGCAGCCACAGGTGTCCCTGCGTGCCGAGCGGCGGCGACTCGCACGCCTTGCAGCCGACCTTCGCGCCGCCCGCCACCTGGCCGAGGTCGCCCTGCACGTTGCGGGTGGAGCCGAAACCGACCAGCGGAGACCCCGTGAGGGCGCTGCGGGTCGTCTCCTCGGCGAGCAGTGTGCGGCGGTTGTTGCTGTGCGGGTTCTCCAGCCGCTCCTGGACGAGACCCGGCAGCGGCGACAGCGCCACGACGATCGCGCCGATGGCGGCCATCCCCGCCGTCCAGGCGATCACCCGGGGCCCGCCGACCTGGAGGAGCTTGACGACCCCGAACAGCCCCATCACGCCGAGCGCCGCCCACAGGCCGCGGTTCAGCGAGTACACCACCGGCCACAGCGACGCCGCCAGGATGGCGAACGCGATCCCGCGGCGCCATGTCCCGGCCCGCACGACCCACGTCAGCAGGAAGTACGGGAGGAAGAACGCGTAGGCGGCGCCCCAGGTGTTGGCGTAGGCGAACGGCGCCATCGGCCGGGACTGCTCGAACCCCAGGATCGACTCGATGTCGGCGACCTTCGGATGGACGATGTCGCGGACGAAGGAGTTCTCCACCAGTCCCTGCGGCAGCAGCATCTCCACCGGGGAGGTCAGCTGTATCGAGGGGAAGAACGAGCCGATCAGCCCGCCCACGGCCGTCACGATGAACATGAAGCCGAGCAGCTTGCCGATCCGGCCGGACGGCAGGTCGCGTTCGCTGAGGTTCCCGATGTACAGCAGGACGACGGTGAACGAGAGGTACCAGGCGAGCCGCCAGCCGTAGACCAGCAGCCTGCTGAAGCCGCCGCCGGGCTCGGCGAGGGGCGCGTCCGCCCACAGCACCAGCACGCCGAGCATCACCCAGACCAGGAAGAACAGCCACACGCCGAATCCGCCGGGCGCGACCAGCGTGCCGCGCCGCCGCCACAGCGTCACCGCCATGGGGACCGTCATGACGAGCAGCACGACGTTGGCGAGGCCGAGGATCCACCACAGCGGGAAGCCGAGGAACGCGAGGGTGAGCGGCCATCCCGGCCGCAGGCGCCACGGCAGCAGCCGCGGCGTCGCGAGGGGCGTGCTCCCCGCGATCCCTCGCATCCCGGTCAACCACTGCTCCGTTTCTGGACGCGCGTCGGGTACGCGGACCGCGCCGCCCGGTTCCACCGTCGCATCGTTGGAGGACGCCCGGCCGCCTGCCAGGGGGCGACACCGGGTGGTGGCCACCTTCGGCCACGCTTTTCGGCCGTCCGCCGCGGCCGTATGAGCGTCCCTCCGAGGTGCGCAGCGTACCTCGCGGGACGCGATGGACGTGTCCGCGGATCTGCGGACACGACCGTCGTGCGACTGAATTGTAGTGGCGTTCGATAGTTGAAACCTAAATGTTAGGGATCTGAACGTCGGCGCCATTCGGCCACTGGCTACGCTTGCCCGGCGCCGGTCACCTTTACGCGCACGATACGACTGGTTTGCTTCTACTTTGCACGGAGGGGTCGATGGGCAGACGCAGGTGGGGGACCATCGCCGCGGGGGCCGTACTCGCGCTGGGGACGCTGACGGGCCTGACCGTCGCGACTCCCGCGCAGGCGGACCAGCGGGGGTCGGAGCCCGGCCACGGACGTGTCGTCAGCGACAATCCGGCGGACCACACCCCGCAGGTCCTGGACGGTGCGGTGAAGTCGATCGTCAAGATCGGCGGCAAGATCTATGTCGGCGGCTCCTTCACGCAGGTCAAGGAGCCCGGAGCCGGCCGGCCCACGCTGACCCGCAACCGGGTGTTCGCCTTCGACGCCGCCACCGGCGCGATCGACCCGAACTTCACGCCGAGCCTCAACAAGGGCGAGGCGAGCGTGCTGCTGCCCGCCCCCGACGGCCAGTCCCTCTACATCGGCGGCAACTTCAGCGAGATCAACGGCGTCCGCCACTTCGTGCTCGCCCGGATCAACGCCCAGACCGGCGCGCCGATCACCGCGTTCCAGCCGCAGCTCGACGCGAGGGTCCGCGACCTGCGGCTCGCCGGCGGCCGGCTCTACGTCGCCGGCACCTTCGCGACGGCCGGCGGCGCGGCGCGTCCCGCGCTCGCCGCCCTCAACCCGCAGACCGGCGCACGCGACGACTTCGTCGACCTGAACATCGCCGGCACCCAGACCGGCGACGGCGTCACCCAGGTCTACAAGATGGACATCAGCCCCGACGGCTCCAAGCTCGTCGGCGTCGGCAACTTCAGCTCGGTCAACGGCGCCACCCGGCGCCAGATCGTCATGGTCGACCTCACCGGCGCCAGCGCGCAGCTCGCGAACTGGGACACCATCCGCTACGCCGACCAGTGCTCCCAGTCGTTCGACACCTACATGCGCGACGTCGAGTTCTCGCCGGACGGCAAGTTCTTCGTCGTGACGACAACCGGCGCCTACCGCAGCCCGCCCAGGCTGTGCGACACCCACGCTCGCTGGGAGAGCGCCGCGACCGGCGGCGGCCAGCAGCCCACCTGGGTGAACTACACCGGCGGCGACACCAGCTACGCCGTCGAGATCACCGACACCGCCGTCTACGTCGGCGGCCACTTCCGCTGGGCCAACAACCCCTTCGCCGCCGACCGGCCCGGTGAGGGTGCCGTCTCCCGCGAGGGCATCGCCGCGCTCGACCCCGCCACCGGGCTGCCGTTCAGCTGGAACCCCGGCCGCGACAAGGGCGTCGGCGTCTTCGACATGCTCGCCACCGCCGAGGGCCTGTACATCGGCAGCGACACCGACAACGTCGGCGGCGAATGGCACCCCAAGTTCGCGCTGTTCCCGCTCGCCGGCGGCAAGGTGATCCCGCCGTCCCACACCGGTGAGCTGCCCGGCAACGTCTACTCCGCAGGCGGCATCGGCGCCGGCGCGCAGAACTACCTCAAGCACCGCTCGTTCGACGGCACCACCACCGGGGACGAGGTCGCCGACGGCACCGCCGGCGTCGACTGGCGGTCCGCCCGCGGCGCCTTCATGATCAACAATGAGCTGTTCTACGGTGTCGCGGACGGCACGTTCAACCGACGCACCTTCGACGGGACCACGCTCGGCGCCCCCACCCAGATCAACACCGCGGACCAGCTCGTCAACATGGCGACCTGGCACGGGCAGGTCGCCGGTATCACCGGCATGTTCTTCTCGCACGGCCGGATCTACTACACGCGCGGGCAGTCCGCGCTGTACTACCGGACGTTCACGCCCGAGAGCAACGTCGTCGGCGCGCAGGAGCACACGGCCGTCGGCAACCTGCCCGGCATGAGCTGGAGCTCCGTCGGCGGGATGTTCGTCAACGGCGAGCACCTCTACTACGTCGACAACGGTGACGGCAAGCTCTACCGGGTCGCGTTCTCCGAGGCCGGGGTGCCGTCCGGCAGCTCCACCGAGGTGAGCGCCGCCGACTGGCGCGGCCGGGCGGTGTTCCTGTTCGCCGGGACGCCCAACCAGAAGCCGACCGCCACCTTCACCAGCAACTGCAACGCCCTCGACTGCGCGTTCGACGCGTCCGGCTCGGCCGACCCCGACGGTTCGATCGCGTCGTACGCCTGGGACTTCGGCGACGGCCAGACCGGCACCGGCGCGACGCCGGAGCATGCCTATGCGGAGGCCGGCGCCTACACCGTGAAGCTCACGGTGACCGACGACCGCGGCGGCAAGGGCGTCAAGTCCCAAGAGGTCGCGGTCTCGCCGAACCAGACGGACATCGCCTACCGCGGCGGTTCGGGCGGCAACGCCAACGTCTCGACCGCGACCACCCAGATCCCGGCGTCGGTCCAGCCCGGCGACGGCCTGATCATGATCCTCACCTACAACAGCGGCGACCACTCGATGACGACGCCGCCGGCCGGCTGGACACAGGTCGACACCCAGGACGTCGGCAGCGCGACCTCCATCGTGTGGAAGCGGGTCGCCCAGGAAGGCGACGCCGGCGCGCAGGTCAACATCGGCCTGAGCGGCTTCACCAAGGCCGACATCCGGTTGCTGGCCTACGACGGCACCAACACCGCCGACCCGGTCGCCGCCGTCGCCAAGGGCATCGACGCCGACTCGGTCACCGCGCACACGAGCCCGAACGCGCCGGTCGCCGCGGGCGGTTCGTGGGCGGTGACGTACTGGGGCGACAAGTCGTCCAGCACCACCTCGTGGACGGCGCCGGCCGGTGTCACCACCCGTGGTACGGGCATCGGGTCCGGCGGCGGCCGCATCACCAGCCTGATCGCCGACAGCGGCGGCGCCGTCGCCACCGGCCAGTACGGCGGCAAGACCGCGACGACCGACGCGTCCAG
Organism: Spirillospora sp. NPDC048819; assembly: GCF_040650055.1. Classification (NCBI taxonomy): domain Bacteria; kingdom Bacillati; phylum Actinomycetota; class Actinomycetes; order Streptosporangiales; family Thermomonosporaceae; genus Spirillospora; species Spirillospora sp. NPDC048819. Next base: position 272,285 of record NZ_JBEZGN010000005.1, read on the forward strand.
CCGTGCCGCCATGTGGACGATCGTCCTCGCCCGCGGGGCCGGCGGAGTGTCCAACCAGGAGCCGACCGCCGCGCTGACCAGCAACTGCAACGCTCTCGATTGCGCGTTCAACGCGTCCGGCTCGGCGGACGCCGACGGTTCGATCGCGTCGTACGCGTGGGACTTCGGCGACGGCCAGACCGGCACCGGCGCGACGGCGGAGCACGCCTACGCGCAGGCCGGCACCTACACCGTGAAGCTCACGGTGACCGACGACGCCGGCGGCAAGGGCACCAAGTCGGAGCAGGTGACGGTGGCATCGAACCAGGCGGGCATCGCCTACCGCGGCGGTGCGGGCGGCAACGCCAACGTCTCGACCGCGACCGCTCAGATCCCCGCGTCGGTTCAGCCCGGCGACGGCCTGATCATGGTGCTGACCTTCAACAGCGCCGACCACTCGATGACGACGCCGCCGGCCGGCTGGACCGAGGTCGACACTCAGGAAGTCGGCAACGCGACCTCCGTCCTGTGGAAACGAGTGGCGCAGGCCGGTGACGCGGGTACGCAGGTCAACATCGGGTTGAGCGGCTACACCAAGGCCGACATCCGTTTGCTGGCCTATGCGGGGACCAACACCTCCGACCCGATCGCGGAGGTCGCGAAGGGCACCGACTCCGATGCGGTCACCGCGCACGAGAGCCCGGACGCGTCGGTCGGCGCGGGCGGTTCGTGGGCGGTGACGTACTGGGGCGACAAGTCGTCCAGCACCACCTCGTGGACGGCGCCGGCCGGTGTCACCACCCGTGGCACGGGCATCGGCTCGGGTGGCGGCCGCATCACGAGCCTGATCGCCGACAGCGGCGGAGCCGTCGCCACCGGCGACTACGGCGGCAAGACCGCGACGACCAACGCGTCCAGCCGCGCCGCCATGTGGACGATCGTTCTCGCCCGCAAGTAAGCGAACCCATCTCAGAACACGACCCCGCCGGAACCCCGGCGGGGTCGTTTCATTGCCAGTCGGGTCATTGCCTGCCGGGCCGAGCCGGAGTCGGGCTCAGCAGAGTTCCTTCCAGGCATTGCGGCTCGGGGCGTCCAGGAGGCGGAAGTCGCCGGTCTCCCAGTCGAGGTCGAAGTAGGAGACCCAGAGGGCGCCGTGCTTCTTCAGGTAGGCGTTGGTGGCGCGGAGCCAGTCGGCGCGCTGGTCGCCCTTGTCGTCGCCGACCAGGTAGCTGCCGGTCTCGGCGATGCCGAAGGGGAGCTTCTCCTTCGCGCTGACGGCGACGACGCGGTCGTACATGGTGGCGGGCGAGTCGTAGCGGCCCTTCTTCCAGCCGAGGTTGTAGGTGTCCCAGCCGAGGACCTGGATGACGTCGCGGCCCGGGTAGTAGTCGCGCCAGTCGCGCTTGGAGAGCGGGTCGAGGTCCCAGCTCATGAGGACGAGGGTGGCGTGCAGGCGCGAGTTGCCGGCCTTGTCGGCGAGGGCCCGCAGATGACGCCAGGCGGCGCGGTAGTCGGCGGCGGTGAACTCGCCGGCGGCGATGTTGTCCTCGGGCTCGTGGTAGTAGACCCAGTAGACGTCGCGGTCGCGGGGCGCGGTGGCGAACCAGCGCGTCATGGCCTCGTCGTGCTCGCCCGCGAGGACCTCCTCGGGCGCGAGCTTGAACGAGATGATCGGCGGGCGGCTGCCGGTGTCGGGGTTGCCGGGCCACGCCGGGGGGACGCCGCGATAGAACAGCCGGACGGTTTCCAGCCCGCCGTACTTGCCGTCCAGGCGGCCGAGGGCCTGCTGGAACGTCTCCCCGGGCTTGAGGTTGAGGGAGATGCCGCAGAGGGTCTTACCGTCGCCCGGCGGCGTCTCGGGTGGCGCGGCCGGGCGCGGCGCCCGCCAGGTCGGCTCGGGGCCGGGCTGCGGGAGGGCGGAGCCGGAGGCCTCGGGCGTCCGGGTGGGGGACGCGCTCGGAGCCGGGGACTCGCCGGGCCGGGTGCTCAGCACGAGGCGGGGGCCGCCGTGCCCGGTCTCCCGCGAGTGCAGCGACGCGGCCGAGGAGTCGTTCCGGTTGATGACGGCGAACGCGTAGCGGCCGGGGCCGTTCACGATCGAACCGACATCGAAGGAGATCTTGTCGTCGCCCGTCGCGGCGGTCGCGACGACGGGGCCCGTGGCGGGACGGTTGCGCCAGGAGGTGCCCGTCTCGGTCCAGGAGCCGGTCACCGTGCGCAGTTCGACCTGGCGCGGGCGGTTGCGCGGGCGCTCGAAGGTGAACTCGACGCGGGCCCGGGTGATGCGCGGGGTGCCTTGCGGCACGTCGAACGCCACGTACGCCTCGGTGTGCCAATCGGGCCAGAGCGAGGCGGTGATCTTTCCGGCGTCGCCGAACCCCTCCCCGGGCATCTCGCGTACCACGTAGGTGTCGGCGGCCGCCGGGACGACCGATTCGGAGGTGGCGGACGTCGTCCGGGCGTCCCGGTCGAGGCCGGGGCCGCTCAGCGCGGTCGCGACGACGGAGCCGCCGACGACCAGGAGGGTGCCGGCGGAGGTGTAGTAGAAGGAGGGGCGCGGGCCGCGCCGCCGGCGGTCCTTCCCGCGCGATGGCGGGACGGGCCCGGAGCGGCGTGCGTCGGGCCTGTGATGGCCACCGGGGAACGGGTCGCGATGGTGCACGGACCGCCCTTTCCTCTGGATGGTCGTTGCCCCTTTATCTCACATGCGCCCCGTCGCGCTCATCCCAGGGGGAACATCCCGATACGGCCGTGGTACTCGCGGCCGAGCTGGTCGGTGTCGCTGCCGACCAGGAGGCCCTTGGGGTGGGCGACCAGTGCCTCGACGCCGTGGCCGAGCGTCCGCGTGGGGTTCCACGCGAGCGCCTTGCCGGTCTTGGGGTCGAGCGCGCCGATGCCGGGACGCGACACCGCGCCGGGGCCGGGGTTGTTGCGCCCGTAGCGGTTGTCCAGCCAGCGCTGGTGGCCGCCGACGTAGACGGCGGCGCCGGTGACGGAGGTGGACAGCAGCGTGTCGCCGCCGGTCCAGTTGACCCAGGTGGGCTGCTGCCCGGAGCCGGTGCGGCCGGCCTCCCAGCGGGCGGCGGAGTCGCACAGCTGGCTCTGGCCGTAGGGCCCGCCGGTGGTGACGACGACGAAGTACTTGCCGTCGGGGGAGAAGTCCATGCCGCGCATGTAGGTGTCGAACGCGGAGAGGTTGCAGGGGGTGGAGTACCGCCGCGTCGACCAGGACGAGAGCTTCGCGACGCCGTCGCCCAGGTTGATCATTGCGATCTGGTCCCGGCTCTGGCCGTTGACCCGGGTGAACGTCCCGTTGATCACCATGCGCTTGTCGGTGGGGTCGACCGCCAGGCGGAAGACCTTGAGGGTGCCGGACCGCGGCGTGGTGATGGTGAAGTCGAAGTTCGTGTCGGCTGCGCCGGTCAGCGCGTTCAGCCGGGCGAGTGCGGTACGGGACTTCCCGCCGGCCTTGGTGAACGAGCCGCCGATGTAGATCCGGCTGGCGCGGCGCACCATCGTCGTGACCCGGTAGTTGACGTTGGGCTTGAAACCGGGGTGCAGCGCGTTGGTCGTGGTCTTGAGCAAGGCGACCGTGCCGGTCTTGGTGCCGTTGACGTTCTTGAACGTCCCGGCCAGGTAGACCCAGCCGCTCGTCCCGGCCGCCAGCGCGTGGACGGTCCCGTCGACCTTCGGCACGAAGACCGTGCTGATCTTCCCGGTGCGGATGTCGTAGGCGAACAGGTTGTGCCGCTTCACCGTCTTCTTGCCGCTGCCGGCCTCGCGCACCTCGTCGAAGTTGCCGCCGACGACGACCAGGTCGCCCACGACGGCGATCGCGCGGACGGTGCCGTCCAGGACGTGGGGGGTGTTGTTCACCGGATTGGCGGAGACCACCGACGGCTGGGCGATGTCGGCGGAGGCCGCGCCCGCCACTGCTGGTACGGCGAACGCCGAGAGGGAAACGGCTGTGAGGCAGGCGATGATGGGGCGCATGGAGGTGCTCCGGAGTGCGGCCGGGGACGGTGATGGCATCTTGTCCTACCACATGGCCCAATGCCGGACAGCGGTTCCGGGAAAGCGCCGCGCTAAAGAGATGTCGCTCACGCGGCGGGCTTCGCGCCGCGGTCCTGTCTGCCGTGGCGGAGGCGGTGGAGGACGACCCGGGTCAGGTAGGCGCCTAGCTCGATGGTGTAGCGGCGCCAGAGCCGGCGGGGTTCGCGGGCCAGCCGGTACAGGAAGCCGACGCGCAGCTTCAGGACCCAGGCCGGGTAGTAGTCGCGCCGTTCGGCCAGGTGCTCGAAGTAGGCGCCGCACGTGATGATGACGGGTGCGGTGAGGCGGTCGCGGTACTCGGTCACGAATTGCTGCTGCAGCGGGGTCCCGAGGCCGACGTGGAGGATGTCGGGGGACGCGTCGTTGATCTCGGCGACGAGCCGTTCGGCGGTCTCGGCGGGGAGGCGGCCGTGCTCGTCCGCCCAGTGGCCGTGCTGGGTGCCCGCGATGTTCAGGCCGGGGTACCACTTCTGGACGTTCACCGCGGCCTCGTCGGCGACGCCGGGGGCGTTCCCGAACAGGAACACCCGCCAGCCCTCGTCGGCGGGCTGCCCGAACAGGTCGTCGGTGAGGTCGTCGTTCGCCATCCGGCCGGGGACGGGAAGCCCGAAGATCCTGGCGGCCAGCACGACGCCCCAGCCGTCGGGGAGGTTGAGGTCGAAGCCGTTCATGAGGTCGCGCAGCCCAGGGTCCTTCTGCGCCTTGAGGACGTAGTCCGGGTTGGCGAAGGTGACGGTCAGCTTCGTCCGCTCCTTGACGGCCGCCGCGACGAGCGACCGGAACTGCCCGACGCCGGTGCGGCTGACCCGCACGCCGAGGACGTCGACGGTGTCATGCGGCCATCGTTGGTCCACGCTTGCTCTGCTCTCCTGACGCGCCGGATCGGCCGGGGGATGCGACCGGAGAGTGCAGAGTATCCCGGTTGCGGGCGGTGCGGCGGAGGACGAGCCAGACGGTCGCGGCGGCGGCGATCAGGGCGAGGAGCGTCCACCCCAGCGGGACGGCGCCCAGGCCGAACATCTTCAGCGAGGACGCGACGAGGACCAGGACGAGGAAGCGGCGGATGAGGGCGCTCGGGGCGCGCGAGGAGATCTTCGAGCCGAGGTAGACGCCGGGGACGGAGCCGGCGAGCAGGGCGGCGGTGACCTCCATCCGGAAGTCGCCGAAGAGCAGGTGGCCGACGGCGGCCGCGAAGACCAGGGGGACGGCCTGGAGGAGGTCGGTGCCGACGAGCTGGTTGGCCTTGAGCGCCGGGTAGAGGGCGAGCAGCGCGACGATGATGAGGGAGCCGGACCCGACCGAGGTGATGCCGACGACGAGCCCGCCGACGAGGCCGACCAGCAGGGTCGGCAGGGGGCGGACCTCGATCTCGGGCGCCTCCCGTTCTCCTTCGGGGGCTTCGCCGCGCCTTCGGTGGGACATGTAGGCGCGCAGCACCAGCCCGCCCGCCGCGATCATCAGCGCGACGCCCATCGCGATGCTGATGACGTCCTCGATCGAGCCGCCGCGGCCGAGGGCCTTCGCGAGCAGGACGCCGGAGAACGCGGCGGGCACCGACCCGGCGCAGAGCCACCCGACCAGCCGCATGTTGATGGTGCCCTGGCGGTAGTGGACGGCGCTGCCGACGGGCTTCATGACGGCGGCGGCCACCAGGTCGCTGGACACGGCGGCGAGCGGGCTGACGCCGAAGAACGTCACGAGCATCGGCGTCATCAGGGCGCCGCCGCCCATGCCGGTCAGCCCGACGATGATGGCGACGAGGAACGAGCCCAGCGCCATGGCCCAATCGAAGTCCATCGGCATGACCTACCAGCTATATAGGAAAACTCGCGTATACCCTAAAGCACATCCCGACGGGGTCGTAACCCGGGTTCAGAGGTACAAACGGGACAGGTCGGGCGCACTGCGGCTGATGGGGCGACCGCGGTGGCGCTATGCGGGGCGCTACGCGGGGCGCTATGCGGGGCGCTATGCGGGCCGCTACCCGGGGCGCTATGCGGGCCGCACCCAGCCGCCCTCCACCAGCAGATCGAGGACCTCGCCGACCGCCTCGTCCGGCGCCAGCCGCGACGTGTCCAGGGTCAGGTCGGCGTCCTCGGGCTCCTCGTAGGGGTCGGAGATGCCGGTGAACTCGGGGATCAGGCCCGCGCGCGCCTTGGCGTACAGGCCCTTGCGGTCGCGGCGCTCGCACTCCTCCAGCGGCGTCGCGACGTGCACGAGGATGAAGTCGCCCACGGCCGACACCATCCGGCGCACCTCCGCGCGGGTCGCCGCGTACGGCGCGATCGGCGCGCAGATCGCGGTGCCCCCGTGCCGGGTGATCTCCGCGGCGACGAACCCGATCCGCCGGATGTTGAGGTCGCGGTCGGCGCGGGAGAAGGTCAGGCCCGCCGACAGCATCCGCCGCACGACGTCGCCGTCCAGCAGCGTGACCGTCCGGCCGCCGCGCTCGATCAGGGCGTCGGCCAGGCCGCGCGCGACCGTGGACTTCCCGGAGCCGGACAGGCCCGTGAAGAACACCGTGATGCCGCGGGAGAGCTTGGGGGGACGCGCCAGCGCCAGTTCGGCGGCGACCGCGGGCGGGGTGAACCAGTCGGGGACGGGCTCGCCGGCGTCCAGCAGCTCGCCGAGCCGTTCGGGCGTCAGCTCCGCCTGTACGTGGTCGGGCTCGATCCGCGCGACCGGCCGCCAGACCTCCACGTCGGCGTCGTAGGCCCACGGCTCGGGCACCACGACCGGGATCTCGGTGCCCTCGATCTCGCGGTCGGCGAGCAGGTGGGTGGCGCCGTACGCGGCCGCGATGTGCGCGTGCAGCAGGACGTCGCGGTCGTCCGAGACGCCCGTGTCGCCGCGGGCCGGGAGCGGAACGGGAATGATCCGGGCGCCGTCCGGCAGTTCCCTGCGGACGCCCAGCAGGGCCCGGACGAGGCACTCGTCGTGCTCGCCGCTCAGCATCGGCAGGACGAGGACCTCCGCGCCGAGCCGCTCGGCCACCTGCCGGAGCTGCCCGAGTTGCTTGCGGTGCAGGAACCCGCGGGGGGCCACCGCAAGCACGTTGCCGGGGGATGTGGGGGGTCGCCCCTCCTCGGGAGACTCCGCAGGCACGTCGCCGTCGTGGGGGGTGAGTTCGTCGGGGCGGCGGCGCAGGCTGTGGAACGGGCCGTGCGCCGGGGCGCGGAGGGCCTCCAGCGGCCCGGCGAGCCGCCAGGCCTGGCTCGTCGGGTCCTGCCACACCTCGGCGACCCGCAGGACGGCGAGCGGCACGCCCTCCGGGTCCTGCAGGACGATCCGCTCGTGCTCGGTCAGCTCCTTCGGCACCGACAGGGTGACCGGGACCGGCCACGGGGTGCCGTCGGCCAGCCGGCCGCCGGCGATCACCATGGCGGTGTCGAACGAGCCGAGGAAGCCGGTCAGCGGGCGGTACACACCGGCCAGGATCAGCTCCATGTCGGCGAGCTCCACCGGGCCCGGGGTCCAGACGGGCAGGTCGCGCAGCGTGTCGGGAAGGCCGGCTTCGGCGGTCACCGCGATCTCCGATCCCGCCCGGCGCGGAGGCCGGGCTGGTCCGTGTGCATGGGAGTTTCCGCAGGAAAAATACTGTGCCGGCCTGGGAGTACGCACCTTCGCCCCACCCGTGCGGTGGTTCAGATGACCCGGGCGAAACGGTTCTCGGGTTTGCGGATGACGAACGTGACCTCGCTGTGGTCTGCGGTGAGGCGTCCCCGGCTGATCGCCGAGACCAGGCGGCACAGCAGCTCGGCCGGGCCGGTTCCGGCCCCGAGCGCGTCGATGGCCTGCCGGGAGGTGTACTCCTCGGAGACCACCAGTCCGCGCATCACGCAGTACCACTGGATGCCGGAGCGGGACGCGACCCGGTCGTAGGTCGCCGGGGGCGGGCTCGTCCGGACCACCGGCCGCGGCGCGGGCCGCACCGGGGCCTCGGTGCCCGCGGCCTGTCCGGCGATTTCGGCCTGCCGGGCGATTTCGGCCTGCCGGGCGGAATCGGCCTGCCGGGCGCCGCGCTCGGCGCCGCCCCCGGCCGCGCCGCCCCCGCCCCGGGGGTCGCCGTCCGAGGCCGCGTACGGGACGCGGGCGTGGGCGCCGCGCGGGCCCCGTCCGGGGCGGGTGCGCCGCCGGCGGCGGCCGGAGGCGTGCATCCACCGGGGGAGCGCCCGGTCGAGGAAGCCGAACGCGGTGTTGCGGTCGCGTAGGTGGACCAGCAGCAGCCCGCCGGGTTTCAGCGCGGCGACGAACCGGTCGAGCACCAGCTCCGCGTGCGGGACGCGCTCGATCAGGTAGGAGGCGTGGACGATGTCGAAGGCGCGCGGCGGCAGCGGCACGGTCCGCAGGTCGCCGAGGTGCCAGGCGTCCAGGTCGGGCCGCTCGCAGGTGTAGGCGCGCAGGTCGGGGAGGTCCATGTCGACCCCCGTGACGTGGTGTCCGCGGTCGCCGAGGTCCAGTCCCGTACCCCAGCCGCAGCCCGCTTCCAGGATGTGGATCCGCTGCAGGGGCTTCTCTAGGGCGTACTGGCGAGCGCGTTCTGAGAAGAGATCACCGTCGTTGATGGGCGGCGTGCGCAGTTCGGTCACAGTTTCGCAGCGTAATCGTCTGACTGCACTCCGTCCGCTATTTGCCCATTCTTGGTAACCGCCGTGTCGCCCTGCGTGCACCTTCGTGCGCTGCGCCATCGCTTGAACGGGCGGGGCCCGCGGGCGCGTACTCTTGTACCCGGTACCGGGGTTCCGCTGGAATTCCGGGTTTTCGGGCTGCCCTGCCACGGGGTGAATGGCGAATTAGCGGGCGAAGATGACGCTTTCTGGACTTGTTGACCTTGCGTGCACCGATCCCGGTCTGGAGCGCGCCCTCGAACAGGCGCGCGTGGACACCGAGATCGTCGCGCCGGCATCGCTGTGGCCGATCCTGGCCGCGGCGCTGAGCCGTGCCGTCAGGGCGCGGGGCGGTGCCTCGGCGAGCGGCGGAGCGGTCCTCGCGGTGACCGCGACCGGCCGCGAGGCCGAGGACCTGACGGCGGCGCTGTCGAGCCTGCTCGACCCGGGCCGCGTGGCGCACTTCCCGGCGTGGGAGACGCTGCCGCACGAGAAGCTGTCGCCGCGGTCGGACACGGTCGGGCAGCGGCTCGCGGTCCTGCGCCGCCTCGTCCACCCGGACGCGCTCCACCCGGACGCGGCCGGGGATGACTTTCCCGGAATCGGCAAGGGCGGTGTGCTGGACGTCGTCGTGACGCCGATCCGCGCGGTGCTCCAGCCGATCGTGTCCGGGCTCGCCGACCTTGAGCCCGTGCGGCTGGCGTCCGGTGAGGACGCCGACATGGACGACGCCGTCCGGAACCTCGTGGACGCCGGGTACCACCGCGTCGACCTGGTGGAGAAGCGCGGTGAGATCGCCGTGCGCGGCGGCATCCTGGACGTGTTCCCGCCGACCGAGGAGCACCCGCTCCGGGTGGAGTTCTGGGGCGACACCGTCGAGGAGATCCGCTACTTCAAAGCCGCCGACCAGCGTTCCCTGGAAGTGGCGCAAGGGGGGCTGTGGGCGCCGCCGTGCCGGGAGCTGCCCCTGACCGCGCAGGTGCGGGAGCGGGCGAAGCTGCTGGCCGAGGAGCACCCGGCCCTGGAGGAGATCCTGAGCCGGATCGCCGACGGCGACACCGTCGAGGGCATGGAGGCGTTCTCGCCCGTCCTCGCGGAGGGCATGGAGCTGCTGACCGACCTGCTGCCGGACGGGTCGGCGCTGCTGGTGTGCGAGCCGGAGCGGATCCGCACCCGCTCCGCCGAGCTGGTCCGGACGAGCCAGGAGTTCCTGGAGGCGAGCTGGGTCAACGCCGCCGCCGGGGGAGAGGCGCCGATCGACCTCGGCGCCGCCGCGTTCCGCTCGCTGGAGGACGTCCGCGCGCACAGCACGGAGCTGGGTCTGCCGCGCTGGAGCGTGACCGCCCTGAACCCTGAGGGCGAGGCTTTGAATCTCGGGGTTCAGGCGGCGGAGGCCTACCGGGGCGACACCACGCGCGTCGTCGGCGACCTCAAGGGCTGGATCGACGGCGGATGGCGCGTCGTGCTGGTCACCGCCGGGCACGGGCCCGCCGAGCGGCTCGTCCAGCTCGTCGGGGAGGAGGGCCTCGGCGCGCGGCTCGCCGACCTCGCCGGGCCGCCCGAGCCGTCGCTGGTCAACGTGACGACCGGGCTGCTGGAGAACGGGTTCACCTGGGAGTCGGTCAAGCTCGCCGTGCTGACCGAGACCGACCTGTCCGGGCAGAAGTCGTCCACCAAGGACGCGCGGCGCATGCCGTCGCGGCGGCGCGGCGGCATCGACCCGCTGCAGCTCAAGCCCGGCGACTACGTGGTGCACGAGCAGCACGGCGTCGGACGGTACGTGGAGATGGTCAGCCGGACGGTGCAGGGCGCCACCCGCGAGTACCTGATCCTGGAGTACGCCAAGAGCGACCGGCTGTTCGTCCCGACCGACCAGCTGGAGGAGCTGACCCGCTACGTCGGCGGCGAGGCGCCGAGCCTGCACCGGCTCGGCGGCGCCGACTGGCAGAAGGCCAAGTCCCGCGCCCGCAAGGCCGTCAAGCAGATCGCGGGGGAGCTGATCCGGCTGTACTCGGCGCGGATGGCGAGCCCCGGCCACCCGTTCGGCGCCGACACCCCGTGGCAGCGGGAGCTGGAGGACGCGTTCCCGTACGTGGAGACGCCCGACCAGCTCGCCGCCATCGACGAGGTGAAGGTCGACATGGAGCGGCCCGTCCCGATGGACCGGCTGATCTGCGGCGACGTCGGCTACGGCAAGACCGAGATCGCGGTGCGGGCCGCGTTCAAGGCCGTCCAGGACGGCAAGCAGGTCGCGCTGCTCGTGCCGACGACGCTGCTGGTGCAGCAGCACATGTCGACGTTCAGCGAGCGGTTCGCGGCGTTCCCCGTCGTGGTGAAGCCGATCAGCCGGTTCCAGTCCGACAAGGAGATCGAGGAGACGCTGCGCGGCCTGTCGGAGGGGACCGTGGACGTCGTCGTCGGCACGCACCGCATCCTGTCGTCGCAGACCCGGTTCAAGAACCTCGGCCTGGTCGTCATCGACGAGGAGCAGCGGTTCGGCGTCGAGCACAAGGAGGAGCTGAAGCGCCTCCGGACGCAGGTGGACGTCCTCGCGATGTCGGCGACGCCGATCCCGCGGACGCTGGAGATGGGCCTGACCGGCATCCGCGAGATGTCGACGATCCTGACTCCGCCGGAGGAGCGGCACCCCGTCCTGACGTTCGTCGGCCCGTACGAGGAGAAGCAGATCGCCGCCGCGATCCGCCGCGAGCTGCTGCGCGAGGGCCAGGTGTTCTTCGTGCACAACCGGGTCCGCTCGATCAACAAGGTCGCGGCGAACCTGGCGAACCTCGTCCCGGAGGCGCGGATCGGCATCGCGCACGGCCAGATGAACGAGCAGGAGCTCGAACGCGTCATGGTCGACTTCTGGGAGCGCAACTACGACGTCCTGGTCGCGACGACGATCGTGGAGTCCGGGCTGGACGTGCCGAACGCCAACACCCTGATCGTCGACCGCGCCGACATGTACGGGCTGTCGCAGCTGCACCAGCTGCGCGGACGCGTCGGCCGCGGCCGGGAGCGGGCGTACGCGTACTTCCTCTACCAGCCGGAGCAGCCGCTCACCGAGACCGCGCACGAGCGGCTCGCGACCCTGGCGCAGCACAGCGAGATCGGCGCCGGCATGTACGTCGCGATGAAGGACCTGGAGATCCGCGGCGCGGGCAACATCCTCGGCGCCGAGCAGTCCGGTCATGTCGCGGGCGTCGGGTTCGACCTGTACGTGCGGATGGTCGGGGAGGCCGTCCGGGACCTGAAGGAGGGCGGCCGGGAGCCCGAGGCCGTCGAGACGAGGGTCGAGCTGCCCGTCGACGCGCACCTGCCGCACGAGTACGTCCCGGGGGAGCGGCTCCGGCTGGACGCCTACCGCCGCATCGCCGCGATCACGTCCGAGGACGAGATCGGCGCCGTCCGAGACGAGCTGAAGGACCGGTTCGGGCCGCTGCCCGTCGCGGTGCTGAACCTGCTGGAGGTGGCGCGGTTCCGGGCGAAGGCGCGCAGGGCGGGGCTCAGCGACGTCACCGTCCAGGGCAATTTCATCAAGTTCACGCCCGTCCACCTGCCCGACTCCAAGCAGGTCAGGCTGCAGCGGCTGTATCCGAAGAGCATCCTGAAGCCGGCGACCGACACGCTGCTGGTGCCTGCGCCGAAGACCGCGCCGCTCGGCGGCAGGCCGCTGCGCGATCAGGAGCTGTTGAAATGGGCCACCGACCTGGTCGAGGCCCTGTTCCTGGAGGCCTCATCGGCCACCGCCGCGCGGTAGCGTCTCCGGGGGACGACCCTCCGGAGCCCCCGGCGACGGCGGTAGTGTTCAGGCGATCCCCAAAGAATGATCAATGAGATGGGAATGTTCCGTGTTCGGTAAGTCCGTGAAGGTCGCGGTGGCCGCCGTCGTGGCGGCCGGCGCGCTGGCCGGCTGCGGCGGCACGCCGAAGGCGGGGACCGCCGCCCTCGTCGACGGCGACCGCATCACCGTCACCGATCTCAGCCAGACCGTCCGCGACTGGCGGGAGCAGTTCCGCACGGACCCGGCCGCCAACGAGCTGCGCGCCAACCCGGCGAATCCGGCGCCGCAGCTCGCCGGCGACTCCGAGTCCGACCTGCGGGGCGCGCTCACCCTGCTGATCAACTTCCGGGTCGCCGAGGAGGTGGCCGAGGAGACGGGCGTCGAGGTCACCGGGGGGCGGGTCGACGACGCCGTCGAGGGCCTGAACCGGCAGGGCGGGGCCGAGTCGATCACGCTGGCGAGCGGGCTGCCCCGCGAGCGCACCCGTGACCTGGCGCGCCTGGTCGCCACGCAGGTCGCGGTGATGGAGCGCTTCGGGGCGAACCTGACCAACCGGTTCGACCCGGCGACGCAGCAGGCCGGGCAGAAGTGGAACGAGCTGTTCCGGCGCACCGCGGACGACATGAAGATCGAGATCAACCCGCGGTACGGGAGCTACGACCCCGGCAAGTTCGAGGTCAACCCCCTCGTGAACCGGCTGTCCAGCCCCGATTCGGGTATCTGAGACGCACGAGTTTCTGGGAAACACGGGGCCTGACATGGAGCCGACATGGGTCTGACGCTGCTCGCCACCACGCACCGGGTGGCGCCTGGCCTGCTGACCTGGCGTGCCTGGGACGCGCTCCGGTCCGCCGGCGCCGTCCTGGTCCGTGACGGGCACCCGCTGCTGGCGCCCCTCCGCGACGCCGGGATCGTCCCGGAGGTCGTCGACGCGCCCGACGCGTCCCGGCTGGTCGCGGACGCGCGGAGCCGCGACGTCCTGTGGGTGGCCGCGCCGGAGGGCGACGAGCCGCTGATGCGCGAGATCGGCACCCTGGTCGTGAACGACCCGCTGGACGTGGAGGTGCTCCACGGGTCCTACGACCTGCCCGGCGCGCGGCTGCTCGACCTGGTGTCGGTGATGGACACGCTGCGCCGCGAATGCCCGTGGGACCGCAAGCAGACGCACGTCACGCTCGTCCCGTACCTGCTGGAGGAGGCGTACGAGGTCCTCGACACCGTCGAGTCCGGCGACCTCGGCGCGCTGCGGGAGGAACTGGGCGACGTGCTGATGCAGGTCGCGTTCCATTCGGTGGTGGCCGCCGAACGCGACGACGAGAGCGCGTTCACCATCGACGACGTGGCGGGCGCGATCGTCGACAAGCTCGTCCGCCGCCATCCGCACGTGTTCGGGGACGTGACCGTCTCCGGCGCCGACGAGGTCAACGCCAACTGGGAGCAGATCAAGGCGGCCGAGCGGGCGGAGAAGAGCGGCGCGGAGGCGTCGGCGCTCGACGGCGTGCCGATGGGGCAGCCCGCGCTGTCGCTGGCCGCGCAGCTCCAGCGCCGCGCCGCGCGGATGAACGCCCCGGCCGACCTCGCGGCGGGTCTCGCGGCGAGCCCCGGCGGCGCGGCGGAGGCCGCACCCGGAGCGGGTGCGGGGAACGGCTCGGACGCGGGGAGCGACCTGGGCGTCCGGCTCTTCGAGCTCGTCCGGGAGGCCGCGGAGCGGGGAATTGATCCCGAGTCCGAGTTGCGGGCGGTATCCCGGGTATTCCGCGATCGTGTCCGAGCCTGGGAACGACGAGCGCCGCACGCCTGAATCGAGCGGCAATCTGGGCGATTTCGACCGGAACATCGAGGATGGGGTGGTCCGGCCAGAGACGCACGTTTACGCTAAGCGCGTGCTGGCTGGGGCCGAAGATGAGCCCGGGAACCCGGATGCAGGAGAGGGTGCCCCCGGTGGCTCCGCGCCGCCCCGCCGCCCCGGCGGCCGCCCCCGCCGGATCCTCACCGCGTCCACCACCCGCGAGGAGAAGGCCCGCGCGGTCCGCGGGCTGGGGGCGCTCGGCGGCCTCGCCGGCTTCATCGTCGCCCTCATGCTGCTGCCCACCGCGTGCACGGCCGGCGTCGGCGCCCGCGATGCCGCGGACTGGTTCCAGACCGAACCGGAGGGGCTGACCACCACCGGCGTACCGCAGCGCTCCCGGGTCCTGTCCGAGGACGGACGCACCATCGCCACCTTCTTCTACCAGAACCGGGTGGACGTCCCGCTGGAGAAGATCGCACCGGTCCTGCAGAAGGCCGTCCTGGCCATCGAGGACAGCCGCTTCTACGAGCACGGCGCCATCGACGTGCAGGGCACGCTACGGGCGCTCGCCAGCAACCTCAGCCACGGCTCGGTGACGCAGGGCGGCTCCGGCATCACCCAGCAGTACGTGAAGAACCTGCTGCTCACCCAGGCCGACTCCGACAGCGAACGGCAGGCGGCCAGGGAGATCACCGCCGCGCGCAAGGTCCGCGAGCTGCGGTACGCGGTCGCGGTGGAGAAGCGGTTCACCAAGAACGAGATCCTGCGCCGCTACCTCAACATCGCCTACTACGGCGACGGCGCCTACGGCATCGAGGCGGCGTCCCGGCACTACTTCTCCAAGCACGCCTCCGAGCTGAACCTCGCCGAGGCGGCGCTGCTCGCCGGCGTCATCCGCTACCCCTACGCCTACGACCCGACCAAGCATGCCGACGCGGCCCGGCAGCGCCGCGACGTCGTCCTCGACCGGATGGCGGAACTCGGCTGGCTGGACCCCGCCAAGGCGGAGAAGACCAAGAAGCAGCCCGTCAAGCTGGACGTCCAGAACGTCCGGAGCGGCTGCGTGTCCAGCGTGGCGCCGTTCTTCTGCGACTACGTCCAGCGCGAGATCCTCATCAACCCGGTGTTCGGCAAGACCGCGAAGGAACGGGAGAAGCTCCTCAAACGGGGCGGGCTGACGATCCGCACGACGATGGACCGGCGGGCGCAGAAGGCGGCGCAGCGTGCCGTGAACGAGCACGTCCCGCCCAAGAACTCGGCCCACAAGGCCGCCGCCGAGGCGATGGTGGAGCCCGGCACCGGCGAGATCAAGGCCATGGTCGTCGACCGCGAGCTCGGCCCGGACGAGGAGCGCGGCAAGACCTGGATCAACTTCGCCGCCGACGCCAGCCACGGCTCCAGCATCGGCATGCAGGCCGGATCCACGTTCAAGGCGTTCACGCTGGCCGCGGCGCTGGACGAGGGCATGCCGTTCGGCACCCGCCTGATGGCGCCGCGCGAGTACGTCCCGGTCGGCTTCCGCAACTGCGACGGCGAGCGCGTCGGCGACCCGACCGCGTCGCTGGGCAACGCCGCGGACGGCGAGGGCGGCAAGCAGTTCAGCATCGTCACGGGCACCCAGCACTCGGTCAACACCTTCTTCCTCGCGCTGGAGAAGGAGGTCGGCCTCTGCGACACCGTCAAGATGGCCGAACGCCTCGGGATGAAGCAGGCCAACGGCAAGCCGCTGGAGCAGTACCCGGCGTTCACGCTCGGCTTCAACGCCGTCTCCCCGCTGCGGCTGGCGGCGGCCTACGCGGCGTTCGGCGCCCGCGGCGAGTACTGCGAGCCGATCGCGATCAAGGAGATCACCGACGCGTCCGGCAAGAAGCTGAAGGTCCCGCCGCGCGACTGCGAGCGGGTGATGGACAAGGGCGTCGCGGACGCCGTCAACCACGTGCTGAGCGGCGTCCTCACCAAGGGCACGGCACGCGGCATGGGCCTCGGCCGCGACGCCGCCGGCAAGACCGGCACGGTCGACAACTTCTCCGCCGCCTGGTTCGCCGGGTACACCCCGGACCTCGCCTCCGCCGTGTGGGTCGGCGACCCGCGCGGCGGCTACAAGCACCCGATGACCAGCCTGTGCATGAACGGCCGGTGCTACGGCGCCGTGTACGGGGCGACGATCCCCGCGCCGATCTGGCAGCAGAGCATGCGCGGGGCGCTGAGGAACACGGACGCGACCTCGTTCCACCGGCCGCCGTCGTTCTACTTCAGCAAGGGTTCGGGCGAGGAGCGGGTCAAGGTCCCCGACGTGCGCGGCATGAAGCTGCGCGACGCCATCGACCGGCTCCGCGGCGCCGGCTTCGGAACCAGTGTCGGCGGGCGCGTCGAGTCCCGCAGGTACGACGAGGGCACCGTGGCGGAGATGTCGCCCGGCCCCGGTTCCGCCGAGCCGGGCGCCACCATCACGCTGCGCGTCAGCAAGGGCCCCGGACGCGGCGGCGACGGCGGCGGTGGCGGTGGCGGCGACGACGACGGCGGGCCGCAGCCGCCGCTCCCGCCGCTGCCGACCAACACGCCGACGCTCCCGCCGCGCCCCGGCGACCCGGCGCAGCAGGAACCCGCCTGACCCGTGTGCCCGCCTGACCCGTGTGCCCGCCTGACCTTTGCGCCCGTCTGACTGTGTGATCTTCTGACCTGTGTGATCGTCCGGCGGCCGGGTAGATCACGTGGCGGGGTGTCGGGCCCCTGCTGAGCCGATCGGGGGGACGATCGTCATGCGAGCCATCGCCGTGTCCGAGTACGGCGCCACACCGGCGCTGATGAACCTGCCGCGTCCGGAGCCGGGGCCGGGCGAGATCCTCGTGAAGATGATCGCGGCCGGGCTGAACCCGATCGACTGGAGGATCGCCGACGGCATGTTCAAGGACTCCGTCGACGCGTCCTTCCCGCTGATCCTGGGCCAGGACGGCGCCGGGGTCGTGGAGGCGGTCGGCGAGGGCGTGACCCGGCTGCGGCACGGCGAGCAGGTCTACGGGACCTTCGCCCAGGAGGACCGGGGCCTCGGCGCGTTCGCCGAGTACGCCCTCGCCCGCGACGACGGGCCCGTCGCCAAGATTCCGGAGGGCATGATCTACACGCACGCCGCGGCGGTGCCGACGGCGAGCGCGGCCGCTCTCGACATCGTGGCGGAGGCGCGGGTGGACGCCGGGCAGACCGTCCTCGTCGTCGGCGCGACCGGCGGCGTCGGGCAGGGCGTGGTGCAGCTCGCCGCCAGGGAGGGCGCCAAGGTCATCGCGACCGCCCGCGACGACATGGCCGGGACGATGCGGCGGCTCGGCGCGGACGAGACCGTCGACCACACCAAGGGCGACCTCAACGCCCAGGTGCTGGCCGTCCACGACGACGGGATCGACGCCGTCCTGGACATGGTCGGCGACACCACGGCCACCGAGGTCCTTGCCCAGCTGCTGCGCCCCGGCGGGACGTACGTCAGTTCCGTCTGGTCGGTGAACCCCGACTCGATGGAGGCCCAGGGGCTGCGCGGGGTCAACCTCGACAGCGACCCCACGGCCGAGCTGCTGGACCGGCTGTCCGACCTGATCGACGCGGGCGAGCTGCGGGTCCGGGTCGAACGCGAGGTGCCGCTGGAGGGCACGCCGGACGCGCTGGCCGCCAACCGGGCCGGCGGCGCCCGCGGCAAGACCGTGATCCGCGTCTGATCGCGTGCGCGGGTGAGGACCACCGCGTCACGGGCATGCAGACCCACGGGAGGACCACATGAACCAGCGCGACACGAACCAGAGCGACCCGGACCGGCGCGACACGGGCGGGACCGGCGGCGAGACCGCCGGCGATGACCGGCGGACCCGGCTCCGCGACCTCGACGAGACCCTCGACCGGCTCCGCGCCGACCTTCCGCCGCCGCCCGGCGACGCCACGGACTTCGCCGACTCCGGCCAGTACCTCGCCGCCCGCGAGGAGCTGGAGGGCCAGATCGAGCTGCTGGAGTCCGAACGCGAACGGCTCCGCGCCGAACTCGGGATCTCCTGACGGCCCGCCGCGGCGCGGCCCCCGGGGCGGGCGTTCACCGCGGCAGCCGCAGCACGAAGCGGGCGCCGGGGGCG
Organism: Spirillospora sp. NPDC048819; assembly: GCF_040650055.1. Lineage (NCBI taxonomy): Bacteria > Bacillati > Actinomycetota > Actinomycetes > Streptosporangiales > Thermomonosporaceae > Spirillospora > Spirillospora sp. NPDC048819. The sequence goes on from NZ_JBEZGN010000005.1 coordinate 290,606, forward strand.
CCGTCGGCGCGGTCGGTGAGGATCAGTGAGCCGCGGTGCGCCTCGGCGATGTCGCGGGAGATCGCCAGGCCGAGCCCGGTGCCGCCGGCGTCGCGGTGCTGCCCCTCGGCCAGCCGGGTGAATCGCTCGAACACCCGCTCGCGGTCCTCGGGCGCGATGCCGGTGCCGTCGTCGATCACCTCGACGACCGCGGTCGCGGGCGACTCCAGGCGCAGGATCACCGTCACCTCGCGGGACGCGTGCCGGACGGCGTTGTCGATCAGGTTCGTCAGCAGCCGCGCCAGCTCCCCGCGCCCGCCCGGCACCGTCACCGCCCCCTCCGACAGGACGGTCACCTGGGCGCGGCGGGGGCGCCTCAGCACCTCCTGGTCCGTCAGTTCGGTCAGATCCACCGTCTCGCGCTGGAAGTTCCGGTCGGCTTCCAGGCGGGCCAGCGCCAGCAGGTCGTCCACCACCGCCGCCAAGCGGTCGGTGTTGATCAGGATGGCCTGCAGCGTCTCGGACATGTCGGTCTCCTCGGGGGCCGACAGCGCGAGTTCCAGCTCCATCCGCAGCGCGGCGAGCGGGCTGCGCAGTTCGTGGGAGACGTCGGAGACGAACCCGCGCTGCCGCGCGACCGCCTGCTCCAGCCGGTCCAGGGTCGCGTTGATGCTCTCGGCGAGCAGGCCCACCTCGTCGCGGCGGGCCGGCCGCGGGACCCGGCGCTGCAGGTCCGTGGCGGTGATCTCGTCCAGTTCCCGGCGGATCTCGTCGACCGGCCCCAGGGTGCGGGTCGCCGACCGCCACGTTCCGTAGCCGACGAGGCCGGCGAAGAACGGGATGCTGAACAGGAGCAGCGCCGTGAGCAGCGGGCGCGGAAGGAGTCCCGGCTCCGCCGCCAGGGAGTAGACGAACAGCGCGTCCTCCCCGAGGCCGATCTGGTATTCGACGACGAGGAAGCACTCCCCGCCCGGCGCGTCGACGTCGCAGATCCGGCCGTCGCGGCGGTCGTTGTCCTGCGGCGGGGGCGGGAACGGCAGGGCCGGCCGGCCCCGCATCCGCGGCGTGGCCGCGTACACCCTGTCCCGCCGGTCCGCCACCTGCTGAAGCTCGCTGTTGGGCGCGACGATCTCCTGCTGCAGCCGGCCGGCGTGGTACAGGGTCACGACCCTGCGGCTGTCCTTGGACAGCTCCTCGATGGTGTCGCTGACCACCTGCCGCCTGACCAGGAACAGCACCGTCGCGCACAACGCCGTCGACAGGAACAGCGTGACCAGCACGGCCGTTATCGTCACGCGCACCCGGATCTCGGGATTGCGGAGGGCGGCCCGCCAGATCCAGCGGCTCAGCTGCACGGGCGGCCAGCGGGGCCGGACACCTATGACGACCTCCCGGGTGCGTTCACGTTCCTGCCAGTACCCGTGATTTCTTGCCGGAACGGGGCAAACACGACCGTGGGCGGCGGGTAAAAGATCGTTCAGTTCACGCCGTGCCGGTGTCCGATATGTGAGTCGTCATGCCGGTCGGCGGCGAGCCAGTTGGGCGGTGCGGGGGCCGCGCGGATAGGCTCGGTGACCGCACCAGACCGCTCCATGTCAGATCACTCGCACCACCAGGGGGTTCCCCGTGTCGTCGATCGAGGCCGTACTCGCCCGGGAGATCCTCGACTCCCGCGGCAACCCGACCGTCGAGGTCGAGGTCCTGCTCGCCGATGGGACCGAGGCGCACGCCGCCGTGCCGAGCGGGGCCTCCACCGGCCAGTTCGAGGCCGTCGAGCTGCGGGACGGGGGTGAGCGCTACGGAGGCAAGGGCGTCCGCAACGCGGTCCGGGCCGTCAACGAGACCATCGACGAGAAGCTCGTCGGCTACCCCGCCTCCGACCAGCGGCTGATCGACCAGCTGCTGGTCGACCTCGACGGCACGCCCGGCAAGTCGGCGCTCGGCGCCAACGCGATCCTCGGCGTCAGCCTGGCCGTCGCGAAGGCCGCGGCCGACTCCGCCGGCCTCCCGCTGTTCCGCTACGTGGGCGGGCCGAACGCGCACCTGCTGCCCGTCCCGATGCTGAACATCCTGAACGGCGGCGCGCACGCCGACACCAACGTCGACATCCAGGAGTTCATGATCGCGCCGATCGGCGCGTCCACCTTCGCCGAGGCGCTGCGCTGGGGCGCCGAGACCTACCACGCGCTGAAGTCGGTGCTGAAGGCCAAGGGCCTGAACACCGGCCTCGGCGACGAGGGCGGGTTCGCGCCGGAGCTGCCGAGCAACCGGGACGCGCTCGACCTGATCATGGAGGCGATCCGCAAGGCCGGCTTCACCCCCGGACGCGACGTCGCGCTCGCCCTGGACGTCGCCGCCAGCGAGTTCCACTCGGGCGGCCAGTACACCTTCGAGGGCACCAAGCGGAGCTCCGACGACATGGCCGCCTACTACGGCGAGCTGGTCTCGGAGTACCCGCTGGTCTCCATCGAGGACCCGCTCGACGAGGAGGACTGGGCCGGCTGGGAGGGCCTCACCGCCGCGATCGGCGACCGCGTCCAGATCGTCGGCGACGACCTGTTCGTCACCAACCCCGAGCGGCTCGCCCGCGGCATCAAGGCCCGCGCCGCGAACGGGCTGCTGGTCAAGGTCAACCAGATCGGCACGCTCAGCGAGACGCTCGACGCCGTCTCGCTCGCGCAGACCAGCGGCTACCGCTGCATGATGAGCCACCGGTCCGGCGAGACCGAGGACACCACGATCGCCGACCTGGCCGTCGCGACCAACTGCGGCCAGATCAAGACCGGTGCCCCGGCCCGCAGCGACCGCGTCGCCAAGTACAACCAGCTGCTGCGCATCGAGGAGCTGCTGGACGACGCCGCCCGCTACGCCGGCGCCGCCGCGTTCCCGCGCTTCGACGCGCAGGGCTGATGGCGCGGGGCGAGTCCCGGGCGGACCCCGGAGCCGGGCACGACGACCACGGGGACGAGGAGGGCCGCGCGGGCGGCGCGCGCCGCGGCAATCCGGCGCTGACCAGCCGTGCGGCCATCCTGGCCGTGGTGGTGTGCGCGATCGCGCTGAGCCTGGCCTATCCCGTCCGGGAGTACATCGCCCAGCGCAAGGAGATCGCCGACCTCCGGCAGAAGGAGGCGGTGGCCCGCCGCCAGGTGGAGATTCTCGCCCAACGCAAGCAGCAGTTGGGGGATAAGTCGTACATTGAGCGTGAGGCGACGCGAAGACTCCATTACTGCCGTCCTGACGTAAAGTGCTACATCGTGCTGGACGGCGGCGACGGCGACGGGCGGCAGGCCCGCAAGGGCGGGCCGACGAACAGGCCGCCGTGGTACGAGACGCTGTGGCGGTCGGTGGAGGCGGCCGACAAGCGGCGCTGACCCGTCCCGCGGCTCGGCGGGACGGAACCGGACGCCCCGGCGGAGGGGCCGGACGCGCCCGGCGGGAGGGGCCCGACGTGAGATCCGCGGGTGGGGACGCAAATGATGCAAGCAGGTGACCGGGCCGCGATAGCGGCTCAGCTCGGACGGGAGCCGCGCGGTGTGCGCGGCGTGGCGAGCCGCTGCCCGTGCGGGCGGCCCGCCGTGATCGAGACGGCGCCGAGGCTGCCCGACGGCACGCCCTTTCCGACGCTGTTCTACCTGACGTGCCCGAAGGCCGCCTCGGCCATCGGGACCCTGGAGGGCGGCGGCCTCATGCGCGAGATGCAGGACCGGCTCGCCGGCGACCCGGAGCTGCGGGCGCGGTACACCGCCGCCCACGAGGACTACCTGCGCCGCCGCGACGAGGCGGCCCGCGAGGACGGCATCGAGCCGCTGCCCGCCGGCATGCAGAGCGCGGGCGGCATGCCCGAGCGCGTCAAATGCCTGCACGCCCTCATCGCCCACGAGCTGGCCGTGCCCGGCGTGAACCCGTTCGGGCGCGAGGCGCTGGACGCGCTCCCGGAGTGGTGGCGCTCCGGCCCCTGCGTCCCCGCGGTTCAGGCGGTTCAAGCGAATCAGTTGGATCAGGCGGACACCGATCCGGGGGAGGCACGGTGACGCGCGTCGCGGCCATCGACTGCGGGACCAACTCCGTCCGCCTCCTCATCGCCGACATCGCCCCCGGGGAGGGCGGCGGGACGCTCACCGACGTCGAACGCCGGATGGAGATCGTCCGGCTCGGGGAGGGCGTCGACGAGACCGGGCGGCTGTCGCCCGCCGCGCTGGAGCGCACCTTCACCGCGATGCGCGGCTACGCGGAGCTGATCGAGCGACACGGAGCCCAGGCCCGGCGGGGCCCGATCAAGACCAGGGTCGTGGCGACCAGCGCCACCCGCGACGCCGGGAACCGGGCCGACTTCGTCAACGGCGTCGTCGACATCTTCGGCGTCGTCCCCGAGGTGATCAGCGGGGACGAGGAGGCCGGACTGTCGTTCCTCGGCGCCACCCGGGAACTGGCCGCGCTGCGCCCGGCCCGCCCCTACCTGGTCGTCGACATCGGCGGCGGCTCCACCGAGTTCGTGCTCGGCAGCTCCTCGGCCGACGCCGCGCGCTCGATCGACATCGGCTGCGTCCGGATGACCGAGCGGCACCTGAGGGACGGCGATCCGCCGACGCCGCTGCAGATCTCCGGCGCCGTCGCCGACATCGACGCGGCCCTCGCCGCCGTCCGCGAGACCGTGCCGGTGGACGAGGCGCGCACGCTCGTCGGCCTCGCCGGCTCGGTCACCACCGTCGCCGGAATCGCGCTCGACCTGCCCGAGTACGACGCGTCCCGCATCCACCTGTCCCGGATCACCGCGTCCCAGGTGCACGAGGTCACCCGGCGGCTGCTGCACGCCACCCGCGCCGAACGCGCCGAGTTCGGCGTCATGCACCCGGGCCGGGTCGACGTGATCGGCGCGGGCGCCCTGATCCTGGACCGGATCATGCGGGAGTACGGCTTCGGCGCGGTCGTCGTGAGCGAACACGACATCCTGGACGGCATCGCCTGGTCCCTGGTGTGACCGCGGTCCCCGGTGTGACCGCGGGCGCTCAGTGCTTCAGCTGGGCCAGCAGGGCCGGGATCAGGACCGCGTTCGGGTTCTGCTGGGGGACGTAGAGGATCGGCGAGGCGCTGCTGGACTGCTGGATCCACACCCGGCCGCTGTCCACCGTGGCGCCGGAGATCGCCGACCAGCTCAGCGACACCCGGTTGCCGCGAACGCCGCCCGGATGGACGGTGAGCCCCTGCGCCACGTCGATCGACTCGCCCGCCCTGACCCGTCCCGCCAGTTCGGCCACGAGACGCCGCTCGGCGTGCTCCTGGCACATCTGGATCAACCGGCCCCACACGCGTTCGGGTTCGCCCTCCCCGGCCGCGGACTGCCCCCTCGTCGCCGCGGACAGGGCGTCGGGTTCGATGACGACCTCGACGCGGGGGCCGCTGCGGAACGGGTACCGGCCGGCCTGGAAGACCCACTGGGTGCCGGGGAGGTGGCCGTATCCGGCCGGTCGCTCCGCCGCCCAGTACGCCACCCACTCCACGTGCGGCCAGGCGAGCGAGGTGTTCCCGTAGGCCACGACCTGATCGTCGACGTGCAGGTGCAGGCCGCGGACGTTCACGTCCAGCGGCTTGACGGCGGGCACGGCGCTCCAGCTCGTGTGCTCAGGGGCCGCGTAGGTCGTCCACGGGACCTGCTCCTCGTGCTGCTCCGACCGCTGTTCCTGCTGGGGGAGCCGCACCCGCGGCGGGCGCGACGGCTCGGGGTTGAGCCGCTCCGTCCAGTTCCGGCCGTCCCACCAGCGCAGGCTGCCAGTGCCGTAGGGGTCTGGATACCAGCCCGGTTGCGACAACTGCCTGCCTCCGCTTCGCCTTCGGCGTGCCGGACACCCGCCTCCCCGACCGGCGAACGCATCGTACCGACCGGGACCGCTTCTGCAGAGACAAGGGCGGAACCCGGCCACCGCCTGTGGCGTGCGACGATCGGTGGTATGCCGACCGCCAACGCCCCGTTCGTGCCGCCCGGCTCCGGGTGGCCCGAAGACCCCGCCGCCCCGGACACCCCCGTCGCCCACGGCACCGGCGAGGTCGTCGAGCTGGCCGCCAAGGCGCCGGACCTCGACGAGCTGTGCGCCCGGCAGTCGGTGTGCCGCGCCTGCGACCGGCTGGTGGAGTGGCGGGAGAGGGTAGCCGTCCAGCGGCGCCGGGCGTTCGCGGACGAGGAGTACTGGGGCCGTCCCATCGCCGGATGGGGTGAGCCGGAGCCGCGGATCCTGATCGTCGGGCTCGCCCCGGCCGCGCACGGCGGCAACCGCACCGGGCGGATCTTCACCGGGGACCGCTCCGGCGACTGGCTGTTCGCGTCGCTGCACCGGGTGGGCCTCGCCGCGCTGCCGACCAGCGTGCGCGCGGGCGACGGGCAGCGGCTCATCGGCGCCCGGATGGCGGCGACCGTCCGCTGCGCCCCGCCCGACAACAAGCCGACGCCGCTGGAGCGCACGACGTGCCTGCCGTGGCTGTCGCGCGAGGTCGAGATGGTCGCGCCGAGCGTCCGCTGCATCCTGTGCCTCGGCGGGTTCGCCTGGCAGGGGGTGTGGCCGGCGCTGAAGCAGGCCGGGTACGGAGTGCCGCGTCCCCGGCCGAAGTTCGGTCACGGCGCCGAGGCCGAGCTGGTGCCGCCGCCTTCGGTGGCGCGGCGCGATCCCGTGCTGCTGCTGGGCTGCTACCACCCGAGCCAGCAGAACACCTTCACCGGGCGGGTCACGGAGGAGATGCTGGACGCCGTCCTGACCCGCGCCCGCGACTACCGGACGCGGGCGGACTGAGGGACGAAGGCCGCGCGTGTGCACGCCGAGGGCTCGCAGGCGCGAAGAGCAGGGCTAGTAGCCGGCGGTGTTCAGCGTGATGGGGGTGAGCCAGATCCTGCCGTGGTTGCAGACCGGGCCGTGGTTCCAGGACACCGTGTGAGGCCGGGTCTGGTACAGCGTGTAGACCCGCAGGGTGGTCGCGGTGGGCTGGCAGGGGTTGCCCTCGTCACCGGCGTGCTCCGACGTCCAGTGGAGTCGTTCGTAGGCCGAGTCGTGGCCCCCGAGCGTGACGGTCTGGGGCGTGCCGTGGTGCTCGACTCTCGTCTCGACGAGCCCGCCCGCGTTGAGCAGCTGAAGACTGGCGAAGCCGCGGAGGTTGCACGTGGTCCTGGACGTGTTGGTCAGGACGAGCGTCACATAGCGGTTGGTCTCCACGAAGCTTCTGTTGGTGAGGTATGCGCTGAGCGTGTCGCTGGTGCAGAGAGGGTAGTCCCCGCCGCCGTCTCCGCCGCGGCCGTCCCCCGGTGCCCCGCCGGTGGGCGTGCCGGCAGGGGTTCCCGTCCCCGATCCGTCGCCGGTTCCGGTGCCGCTTCCGTCGCCGGTTCCGGTTCCCGATCCGTCGCCGGTTCCGGTTCCCGATCCGTCGCCGGTTCCGGTGCCCGGTGAGCCGGTGGAGGGCGATCCCTCGCCGGGTGAGCCCGTGCCCGATCCCGTGCCCGATCCCGGGGTTCCGGCCGTCGCCGTGCTGGTCGGTGTCGCCGAGCTTCTGACCTCGGACGCGGCGGCGCCGGCGTCCGTGGTGGAGCCGCAGCCCGCGAGTGCGATGGCGGCGGCGGCCGCCGCCGACGTCCCCCAGATGATCCTTGGCAATCGAGTCCTGCTCATTTTCGCCCTTCCCCGTTGAGATTGCCGACGGCGGGGCAGGGCCTGGCCGAGCGGCCCGGGCGGCGGGCCGGTCCCCGTTCCGGCCTCGCCGCCCCGGGCCGCTCGACGCCCCCGTCCGGCCCTGTCCCACCGTCTTCGGTGATACATCGGGTGAGATGCCGGGCCGGACGGTGAAGTTCATGAATCGGGCGAAGTGGTGAGCCGGCCCCATAAGCGGGTATCGCCCTCGATATGCCATCCGAGCGCACCGCGGACTCCGCGAAGCACATCGTGATCATCGGTGGCGGGTACGTCGGCATGTACACGGCCCTGCGCCTGCAGCGCAAGCTGCGCGGCGAACTGCGCCGCGGCGAGGTCGTCGTCACCGTCATCGACCCGCAGTCCTACATGACCTACCAGCCGTTCCTCCCCGAGGCCGCGGCGGGGAACCTGGAGCCCCGCCATGTCGTCGCGCCGCTGCGGAAGGTCCTCGGACGCTGCCGCATCATGAACGGGTTCGTGACGCGGATCGACCACGCCGCCCGGCGGGTCGCGGTGTGTCCCGCGGGCACCGACACCGCCGGCGTCCCGGAGCGGGACATCGGCTACGACATGCTCGTGGTCGCCCTCGGGTCCATCTCTCGGACGCTGCCGATCCCGGGCCTCGCCGAGTGCGGGATCGGCTTCAAGACCGTGGAAGAGGCGATCTTCCTGCGCAACCACGTCCTGCACCAGCTCGACATCGCCGCGTCCAACGCGGGCGACGAGCAGGTGCGCAGGCGGGCGCTGACGTTCGTGTTCGTCGGGGCGGGTTTCGCGGGCGTCGAGGCCATGGCGGAACTGGAGGACATGTCGCGGGACGCCTGCAGGTGGTACCCGGCGATCGACCCCGGCGAGATGCGGTGGCTGATGGTCGAGGCGACCGACCGGATCCTGCCCGAGGTGGGGCCGGAAATGGGCCGCTGGACCGCCGAGGCGCTGCGCCGCCGCGGCATCGAGGTCAGGCTGGAGACGCTGCTGAAGTCCGCCGAGGGACGGCACATCGTGCTGAGCGACGGCGACGAGTTCGACGCGGGGACGCTCGTGTGGACGGCCGGCGTGAAACCGCACCCCGTCGTCAAGCAGAGCGACCTGCCGCTGGACGGCAAGGGGCGCATCAAGGCGACCGCCGAACTGACCGTCGAGGGGCTGGAGCACGTCTACGCGGCGGGGGACAACGCGGCCGTCCCCGACCTCACCGACTCCGGCGAGTTCACCGCGCCGAACGCCCAGCACGCGGTCAGGCAGGCCAAGCGCCTCGGTGACAACATCGTGGCGGATCTGCGGGGAAAGCCCCGCAAGCCGTACGCGCACGCCTACGCCGGCTCGGTGGCGAGCCTCGGCCTGCACAAAGGCGTGGCGAACGTCTACGGGATCAAGCTGCGCGGCCTCCCCGCGTGGTTCATGCACCGCACCTACCATCTGTCTCGGATGCCGACCGTCAACCGCAAGCTCCGGATCACCATGGACTGGACGCTCGCCTTCTTCTTCCGGCGCGAGATCGTCTCGCTCGGCGAGCTGGAGCGGCCCCGCCAGGAGTTCGAGCTCGCGGCCGGCCGGGTCCGGGACCTGTGACCGCGTGACCGGCTGACCACCGGCCGGCACCGTCCGCGGAGGAGGCGCGCCCTCACCATGCACGACGGAGACGCCATCTGGAACGAGGCGCGAGCGGAACTGGAGGCGGCGGTCCCGCCCGCGGAACCCCCGCCCATGGAGGCCGGGCGGGAGGACGGCGCGGCCGGGGTCGCCGCCCGGCTGGCCCCGCTGCTCACCAGGATCATGCTGACGGAGGCGCGGGAGCCGGTGGAGGGGCTGCCGATCCGGGTCCAGGCCTGGGACGGCAGCACCATCGGCCCGCCCGGCGCCCCCGTGTTCGTCATCAAGCACCGGCGGGCCCTGCGGCGGCTGCTGTGGAAGCCCGGCGAGCTGGGGTTCGTCCGCGCCTACGTCGCCGGCGAGCTGGACATCGAGGGGGACGTCTTCGCCGCCCTGGACGCCGTCCAGCGGGTGATGGGCGGCGGTGCCGAGCCGATCCGGCTGACCGCCGACGACAAGCGCGACATCGTGCGCATCGCGGTCACCCTCGGCGCCGTCGGGCCCGAGCCGAAGCCGCCGCCCGAGGAGTCGGCTCCCGGCCGCGCCGAACGGCGGGGCGCCGGACGGGACGGGCAGGCCGAGCACGCCGGGCCGATGAAGGAGCCCGCCGCGTTCTTCGCCCGGCTCTTCGGGGACGGGCTGGCGCACGGCACCGGGACGTGGCCCCTGCCCGCCGACCAGCACGGCGACTTGGACGGTGACCCGCGCGCCGACTTGGACGCCGCTCAGTCCGCCGCCCACGAAGCCGTCGCCGAGGCGCTCGGACTGTTCCCCGGCGCCCGGCTCCTCGACCTGAACTGCGGCTGGGGCGCGTTCGCCCGGCACGCCGCCGTCCGGCACGGCGCCAGGGTCGTCGGGCTGGCCCGCACGTCCGAACAGGCCGGCCACGTCCGCGCGATGGCCGCCGGCACCGGAACCGACGTCGAGGCCCGCGGCTGGGATCTGCCCGAGGCGGGCGACGGCCCCTACGACGCGATCGTCGGGCTGGCGGACGCGGCGTTCCTCGACCGTCCCGCGGCCCGCCTGGCCGAACTGCTCGCGCCCGGCGGACGGCTCGTCCTCCAGCAGCCGGTGCGCCGCCCCGGCCCGTCCCGGAACCGGCGCACGTTCACCACCGGCTACATGTTCCCGGACGAGGGCGAGCCGCGGCCGCTCGGCGCGCTCGCCGGCGAGCTGGAGGAGGCGGGCCTCGAAGTGCGGAACGCGGCGGCGCTGCGCGAGCAGCACGCGCGGACGCTGCGGGCCTGGGCGGCGGGCCTACAGCGGCACTGGGCCGAGTGTGCGGAGCTGGCCGGACCCGGCCGGGCCCGCGTCTGGTTGCTGTACCTCGTCACGTCTGCGCTGGCCTGCGAGAACGGCCTGATCGGCAGGTACGAGATTCGTGCGGAACACCCCCATCGGGGCACCCGTTCCGGCCCGGACCCGACCGCGGGACCCACCGTGACGAGCCGCTGACTCGATATGATGACGCCGCCCCTGTAGCCCAATGGCAGAGGCGGGCTCCCTAAAAGAGCCAACGTGTCGGTTCGAGTCCGACCAGGGGCACTGAACAGTTCTCGTCCGGCCCGCCGCCGGGGCCGTCGCGGTGCTCGTCACCGAGGATGAAGAGCGTTCACCGACAGCGGCGGGTCCGGCTGATCACGAAGGCCTTCCACGCATAGACTGGAGGGTCATCGGCCGAAGTGGAGGCTCAGATGGACAGCAGGAACCCGGCGTTCCGGGGAAACGCCTTTCAGCAGCGCGCCGGAGGTGCGGGCTACGGAGCGCCCGCCTACGGCGCCCCGGGGTACGGCGCGCAGCACCAGGGAGGCGCGGGCTACCCGGCGCCGGGCTACGCGCCCCCCGCCACCAGGCCGATGACCATGGACGACGTCGTCGTCCGCGGATTCATGACCCTGGTCACCCTCGTGCTCACCGCGGCCGCGGCCTGGGTGCTGGTGCCGACCGACCTCGCCGTCCCCGTCCTGGTCGTCGCCTTCATCGCGCAGATCGGGATCTGGGCGTTCATCACGTTCGGCCGCAAGGCCAACGCGCCGACGGTCCTGGCGTTCGCGGCGGTCTACGGCGTCGTCGTCGGGATCATCAGCCACACCTACAACGACCTCTTCCACGGCGTGGTCTTCCAGGCCGTGATCGGCACGGCGCTGGCGTTCGCCGCCACGCTCGCCGTCTACGCGCTGCGCATCGTCCGGGTCACGCCCAAGTTCGCCAAGTTCACCATGGCGGCGGCGGTGGCGCTGATCAGCCTGATGCTCGTCAACCTGCTGATGAACATGTTCGGCTCCGAGGCGGGCCTCGGCATCCGCGACCCCGGCAACCCGCTCGCCTACGTGTTCAGCGTCGTCGCGATCCTCGTCGGCTGCTTCTTCCTCCTGCTGGACTTCGACTCGATCGAGGAGGGCATCCGCGTCGGGGCGCCGGAGAAGTTCGCGTGGTACTGCGCGTTCGGGCTGGTGCTGGCCCTGGTGTGGATCTACCTGGAGATGCTGCGGCTCGCCAGCTACCTCTACGGCGGCCGAGACTAGCCGCCGCCCGCGGCGACCACCGGGCGCCGCCCGCACCCTCAGACGATGATCAGCCCCGCGCCGGCCGGCGCGGGGCTGATCTGCGTGGGATCTCTGCGCCAGGGTCGTGGCGCGGCATGGCGGCACGACGGCGGGGGCATCCGTTGGCGGGATCCCACCAAGTCACATGGAGCAGGTCCATATGAGGAAGGTCCGTATGAAGTTCTCGGTGAGTCGTCCTCAGCCTCGGCGGGCCGGCCGATCGGCGGATTCCGCCGGAGGGTGACTCAGTAGTGCCGCGCGCGGCGGGTGCGCTCGTGCTCGCGCACCAGGGCCGACGCGTAGCCGTGGGAGAGGTTGTGCTCTTCGGCCAGCCAGGAGCTGCGTTCCTCGCAGCGGGTGAACGACGGGCCGTTCTCGATGGCGGTGAACCACTCGGGGATGTCACGTCCTGTGACTTGCGGGATGCGGGCTAGCAGCTTGCTGTGCGTCTCCGGCGAGTGGTTCAGTGACAATTGGCACCTCCAGGTCGCGGGGCTCTTCCTGCTGACTCTGCAACAGGAGAACGGATGTGACAACCCCCTAACGGCCACCTATCCATTACGTTACGTAGATCGTAAATAACGGGGATGTTCTCCGGAAACGCGCAGGTGGCCCGCACAGCGGCCGCCCGGCGAGCGTGGGCGGGCGATTTCCGTGCGGGCCACCGTTCAGGTCGTCAGGAAAGGCGCTCCAGGACCATCGCCATGCCCTGGCCGCCGCCCACGCACATCGTCTCAAGGCCGAACTGCTTGTCGTGGAACTTCAGGCCGTTGAGAAGCGTGGAGGTGATGCGCGCCCCGGTCATGCCGAACGGGTGGCCGACGGCGATCGCGCCGCCGTTGACGTTCAGCTTGTCGATGTCGATGCCCAGGTCCTCGGCGGACGGCAGCACCTGCGCGGCGAACGCCTCGTTGATCTCGACGAGGTCGATGTCGCCGATGGTCATGCCGGCCAGGGCCAGCGCACGCCTCGACGCGTCGACCGGGCCGAGGCCCATGATCTCGGGGGACAGGCCGGTGACGCCGGTCGACACGATCCGGGCCAGCGGGGTGATGCCGAGTTCTGCGGCCTTGGTGTCGCTCATGACGACGACCGCGGCCGCGCCGTCGTTCAGCGGGCAGCAGTTGCCCGCGGTGACCGTCCCGTCCGGCCGGAACACCGGCTGGAGCTGCGAGACCTTCTCGTAGCTGGTGCCGGGGCGGGGGCCGTCGTCCTTGGCGACGACGGTGCCGTCCGGCAGCGTCACCGGGGTGATGTCCTTCTCCCAGAACCCGTTGGCGAGGGCCTTCTCGGCGAGGTTCTGCGAGCGGACGCCGAACTCGTCCTGCGCCTGCCGCGACACCCCGCGCATCCCGGCCACGTTCTCGGCGGTCTGGCCCATCGCGATGTAGATGTCGGGCAGGTCGCCGTCCTCGCGCGGGTCGTGCCACACGGGCGCGCCGCCCTCGCCGGCCTTCGCGGTGCGGGCCTCGGCGTCGGCGAACTTCGGGTTCTGCGTGTCGGGAAGGCCGTCGCTGCTGCCCTTGGCGAAGCGGCTGACGGTCTCGACGCCCGCCGACACGATGACGTCGGCCTCGCCCGAGCGGATCGCGTGCAGCGCCATGCGGGTCGTCTGCAGCGAGGACGAGCAGTACCGGGTGATGGTGGCGCCGGGCACGTTGTCCCAGCCCAGCAGCACGGACACGACCCGTCCCATGTTGTAGCCCTGCTCGCCGCCGGGCAGGCCGCAGCCGAGCAGGAGGTCGTCGATCTGGCTCGGGTCCAGCTGGGGGACCTTCGCCATCGCGGCGGTGATCATCTGGGCGGTGAGGTCGTCGGGCCGCATGTCCTTGAGCGACCCCTTGAACGCGCGGCCGATCGGCGAGCGCGCGGTTGCGACGATGACTGCCTCGGGCATGTGCGGGTCTCCTGTCTCAGCGGCCGTTATCTCGGCGAGCAGGTGACGGCGACCGCGTCGGACCCGCCCCTGCGGACGTGCCGGCGCGGCGTTGTCCCCGTCATGGTGTTACTCGCCGGTTACGAGCAATCTAACCGCCCGGCCCCGTCTGCGTACAATGTGCCCCCGCACAGTGTTGACAATGAGTACAATAAGTGCAGACTTACTCATCGACCTGCGGATTCCCGAACCGGTGATGACACCCGTCCCATGTGGGCGGGACGGCGACCGCCGGACCCTGAACCTCACGCCACCGGCCTCGGCCGCCGCAAGCGCGGGCGGCGGCCGACCCGGTGGCCACCCAGTCGGCCGGGGCTCGTCACCGGTGACCGGACGGGCCCCGGTCTGTGTTTGCTTTGCAGTTCCCTTGGCGGTCGGGCCCTGGGGGCCCTCCCTTCGGCGGGAACTGCGGGTGCGATCGCTGCATCGCTCCGAACTCGCCTGGCGGCTCGCTGCGCGATCAGGCTTCTCGCTTCGCTCGAAACCTGCCTTCGGACGCGATCGCGACTGTCGAGGTCGCCACGGGCCGGGGTGGGGGCTGGGGTCGCCGCGGCCCGACCGAACCAGCCGGTTTGAGCGGCGACCGCCGACCCGCCCTGGGGCAGACGTCCGGCTATCGACCCTGCTTGATCCCGGTGATGAGCGTGCGCCAATCTCCCGCCACGAGGACGAGCTCCGGCCCGTCGGGATCCTTGGAGTCGCGAACGGCCACGGCCGGGTCGAGCGCCGCGACCTCGACGCATTCGCCGCCGGTAGTGCCACTACGGCTGCTCTTGCGCCACCTCGCGGACGACAGGTCCCGGCTGATCACGTGCCAGGAAGTCATCGGCGGACACCGCCGCACTCCTGATCAAGTCGAAGTTCTAAACGGTACTGCCGGGCGGCTTTGTCGTCGGTGAGATGCCCGCTGATGTGACCTTCGGTGTAGACGACGGCCGGCCTGCTGTGGAACTCGAGGAGGTGAACGGGCCTGGGAGACCCGCGTACGCGCGCCTGCGGTGACAGGGAGATCGTCGAGCTGGACTACCGGATGCCGGCGTCGCTGAGCGGTGCGGAAGGCGTGCCCGTCCCGGCATCGGGCACGAGACTGCGCCGCATGGGTTCGGGCCCTGCGCTGGGCCTGGACACCCCTCATGGTTCTGACCGCGGCCATGCTGCTCGCCAGGGGGCTGGGGCATCGAGGGATCGAGCATGTTCGCCGTGGCGAGCCTGGTGGCCATGGCGGCGGCGGGCATGCCGGCCGTCGTGGTCAAGCCCCGCGCCGCCCGCCGCTTCCGGGCCAAGACGTCCGACGAGACCGGCGCCGGTCCGCAGCGGGCCGACACCGGGATGATCCTCGGCGACGCCCGGTGTTCGCCCGCGGTCGCCCACGGGGACGCGGGAGCCCTGCTCGTCGTAGCGACGGGGGAGCGGAACTGCACCCGGAACGGGCTCGGCATCGCGCAGCATCCGGCGACCGACTAGAACGCGTGGCGGCCTTGGCCAGCGCTCACCACCGACGGTGCACAGCGCCCGTTCTCCTGGCGCACCTGTTGTGCCCAGCGTGCCCGACGTGACGGTGACCCCCGCTGGCGACCGTCCGGGCGCCAAACCGGCCACGCTGAAGGTGAAGATCGTCCCCGGCAAGATCACCCGGCTCGACCTGCGCCTCAAGATGACCGTCACGGTATGGGCCCCTACCGGGACGGCCCGACCGAACCGGCCGGTGTCGAGACGACCGCCGACCTGAACCTCTCAGGCCCGACCTGAGGCAGCCTCGGCGGCGTCCAGGCAGGTGGGAGGACGCCGTCGGCGAGGCGGTTCGAGCTGGGTCGCGCTGGGCGGCCGCGGTGGCGACTCCACCGCCGCCGGCTCGGTGTCCACACACCCGTCGAGCCCCCGCCGCGCTGCCGGTCACCGGCCTATCCGCAATCGCCGACCGCTGGACAGACCCCAGAAAGGCCCCTTCAGGGGGTCCCATAATGCTCGCGGGTGACAACTTGGGAGGGGTCGCCGTGACCGGCTCAGTTCGTGATCGGGTCCAGCGCGGCCGCCTGCGCTTGGTAAGTGCGGCATCGGGTGCCGTTCCGGGGTCAGGTAGGGGCTTCAATCTGGGGCGCAGTCACAGGTCACATCAGCAGCGCTGCCTCGCCTCTGGTGAGCGGTCGGGTTCTCTGTGTGTCGCGTGATCGGTGTTGAGTCCGAGTTGGTGGGCGTGGTGGGTGAGTTTGCGGAGTCCGCGGTGGGCGGCGGTGCGGATGGCGCCGGGTTGTTTGTCGAGGAGGTGGCCGGCTTCGGTGGCGGTGTATCCCATGACGGTGTGCAGCAGGACGGCCTGGGCTTCGCTGTGGGGGAGGCGGGTGATCAGGAGTAGTGCGGTTTGCCAGGTGAGGCGGGTGAGGACGTCGGTTTCGGTGTCGTTGTGGCTGGAGCGTTCCTGTAGTTGTTGGAGTGGGATGTGGGTGTGGGGGCGTCGTTGTTGGTGGCGGATGTGGTCGAGGGCTCGGTTTCGGGCAATGGTGATGGCCCAGGAGCGCCATTTGTGCCAGGTGCCGTGGAAGGTGGGCAGGTCGCGTCCGATTTGCAGCCAGGTTTCTGAGGCGACGTCTTCGGCGTCGGTGCGGACGAGGGTGCGTAGGTAATGCAGGAGGCGGGGGTGCAGGTCGTCGTAGAGCACTTTGAAGGCGTGTTGGTCGCCGTGTCGGGCGGATGTCAGTGCCCAGGTGAGGTCTGGTCGGTCGGGTGATTGGGCGAGTCCGGCTTGGGTGGTGTTGTGGCCTGTGGCGTTCGGTTCGTTCGCAGAGCGGGCTGGTTGCGGGGTGGTCGTTGAGGCATGGGGGTGGGGTTCGGAGCGGTTGACGGGCATGGCGGCCGGGGCCTTGCTGCGGGGCGAGGGCGGGCGCTTGGAGGTCGGGCGCGGGGGTGGGGCGGTGTGCGGTCAGGGGGCGAGGGTTTGTCCGGCGTGGGATGCGGTGCCGAGGCCGAGGGTGCTGCCGAGGTAGGCGGTGCCGTTGGTAGCGGGTGGCATGGTGGTGGCGCCGAGGAGGTGGCTGACGCCGCCGTCTGCGGCGTTTTCTCCTTCGACTCCGGCGGCGGGGTCGGCGTGGCCGTCGTTGTTGGTGTCGGTGAGGGTCACGGCGGATCCGAACATGTCGCCGGTTTCGGGGCCTCCGGGGACTTGGCTGAGGTCTTGGTCGATGGCGACGGATTCGTCCCCGGTCAGCCCGCCGGGGCCGCCGTAGAGCAGGAGAGCGGAGCCGGCGTCGGTCTGGAGGGCGGTGGTGGTGATGTCCTTGTGGGGGATGCCGGCGTAGACGTCGTCGTAGCCGTCGTTGTTGACATCGCCGGCGGCGACGGACTGGCCCATGTGGTCGGCGTTCTGGCCGGTGCCGGGGACGTTGGTGGTGTCCTGGGTGAGGGTGGTGCGGCGGCTGGTGGCGGTGATGCCGGACGGGCCGCCGTAGTAGGCGGTAACGGCGCCGCCGACGATGGTGGTCGCGTTGTCGGAGGCGACGGGCTGGCCCGCGACGATGTCGGCGTAGCCGTCGTTGTCGATGTCGCCGGCCGCGAGGGCGCGGCCCCCGCCGGGGATGGCGGTGAGCGCGCCGAAGTCCAGTCCGCCGGCGGAGCCGGGGATGGTGACCAGGTGGGTGCGGCTGTTGGTGTCGAGGTAGGTGATGGCCAGGTCGGTGTGGCCGTCGCCGTTGATGTCGGCGGCGGCCGAGCGGGTCACCGCGCCGGTGGCCGACCTGGTGGTGGCTGATGGGGTGGTGGCCGGTGACGGGGAGGACGTGCGGTAGCTGCCTGGGGTGGCGGGGCGCAGTGTCGTGCCGCCTGGTTGCCGGTTCTGGGAGCGGGCTGCGGAGGTGGTGGTGGCGCCGTCGTAGTAGGGCTGGACGATGCCGCTGCCGGTGAGGATGACCAGGTCGTTGGTGCCGTTGCCGTTGAAGTCGCCGATGGAGATCGCTTCGCCGAACCGGTCTCCGGGTCCTTGTCTGTCTGCGGGCAGGCCGAGCCAGGCGGTGGTGGTGAACCCTGCGGTGTCGCCGTAGAACAGGATGGCGGCGCCCGCGTCGGGGATGGCGCCGAGGTCTTCGCCGGGTTCGCCGACCACGAGGTCGGCGTGGCCGTCGGAGTTGAGGTCGCCGGTGGCGATGGCGGTGCCGAAGGCGTCGCCGGGTTCGGAGCCGCCGGCCACGTTCGGGCTTTCCTGGTTGAGGACGACAGCTCCGGTGCCGGTGATGCCGCCGGGGGCGCCGCGCAGGACGCTGACGGCGCCGGCTTCGGCCTGTCCGTTGGCGGTGCCGGCCGGGGCGCCGATCACCAGGTCCTGGTAGCCGTCGTTGTCGAAGTCGCCGGCGGGCGCCGGGGCCGGTTGGGCGTGTGCGGCGTGGGCGGCCGGCCCGGTGATCGTCATGGTGGTGGTCAGTGCGGCCGTGAGTGCGGCGGTCATGGCGGTGATCAGCGGGCGAGCCCTCACCTTTGTTTCCTCCTCATGGAGTCAGGTAACGGGCTGTCGTTCGAGGTTCTACTTTCCGTGTATCGAAAAGCCCCGTGATCGGTTGCCCGTTATGACCAGGTTTTAACACGGAGTTCATCGGCCTGCTATCGGCGAATTGGAGCGATTGTCCGGCCGATTGTCGCCCGGAAAATCGGACCATGTGATCTAGGGCACAGACCGCTTCCGACGGCTTCCGGTGTCCCTGTTCGTTCTGGCACGTCAGAGCAGTCTTTCAAAAAAAGTCTGCGGAGGGATGTGACGTTCGCTGGTGGGGTGACGCTTACCTGTGTGGACGATCGCACGATCATGTGGCCGATGTCGGCATCCCCTGGTGGCAGGGGTTGACGGAGATCATCTGTCCGTGCATCGTCAAGGCGGAACGGCGCCGGCCCACTCGGGAAGGCCGTCGTTGCGGCGGTAGTGCGATGTGCCTGGGGGAGCACGTCCTTCATTGGATGACTGGAGGTTCGATGCGTTCCCCGCAGGTTCTGATCGTGTGCCGCTAATCGACTGATCGCTTTTCTGTTCCTTAACCGCGCCCTGCCCGCACAGTGGCGCCACGGTGTCTGATTCAAGGTCTCTGCGCGCGTATTAAGGCTGCCCGGAGATCTGCCTTGGTGTGCGTTTCTCCGGTTACCGGCTGTCGAACATCATGCTCTTTGGCGGCCGGGCGAGAAGGGACCCTTTGTGGTGAGCAGGTTTCGCAGGCTCCTGGCAGCAATAATGGTCGTCGTTCTGGCGCTGGCGCTCGCGCCGCCGGCCAGGGCGCAGCAGCCCCGAGCCGCCGCCGAGGCGTCCGACCCGGGGGACGGGTGGAAGCCCGAAAGTGAGCGCAACGCCTGGGACCGTTTCAAGGGCCTGTTCGGCGATGACGATCCCAAGCCCCGCAAGCTCCCGGCCGGTGGTGTGCCGCGCAACGACCCGAAACCGCCGGGGAAGAAGGCGGCACCAGCCAAACGCGTCAAGGAGCTGCCGGGCCACCGGAGCGCGAACGCCAAGGTGTACCAGCTGGCGGACGGACGGCTGCAGAAGGAACTGTCGGCCGTCCCGCTGCACTACCGCGGCAAGGACGGCGACTGGCACGACATCGACCCGCGCATCAAACCCACCGACCGCAAGGGTTTCGTCTACGGCAACCAGACCAACGCCTTCCACAGCTTCTTCGGCACCCGCCCGGGAGAACTGGTCACCTTCAACGCCGACGGGGCGAGCCTGACACTGGGGGTTCCGCAGGCCAAGACCACCAAGCCGAAGGTCACCGGCAACGCCGTCACCTATAAAAACCTGCTCGGCGGTAGCGCGGACCTTGCCTATGAGATCGGCCGGGACGCGCTGAAGGAGAAGATCGTCCTGGACGCGCCTCCTGAGGACGGCACGTGGCGTTTCACGGTGAAGGCCGATGGGGTGCGGGCCTGGCAGCGGCCGGACGGGTCGATCGCGTTCTACAAGGGCGACTTCGACGGCCGTCCGGTGTTCGTGATGCCCAAGCCGTTCATGTACGACTCCAAGACCGATCCGTCGTCCCCATTGGGGAAGGCGTGGTCCCCGAAGGTCACCCAGTCGATGCGGTGGGACGCCAAGGCGGGCCTGCTGCACATCACCGTCCAGGCGGACAAGACCTGGCTGAACGACGCCAAGCGCACCTACCCGGTGGTGATCGACCCCACTATCAAGATCGCGCCGACGCCGACCCAGTCGCAGGACACCATGATCTCCTCCGACGGCCCGGCGACCAACTACGACGACATCTGGCGGCTGTCGGTCGGCACCACCAACTCCGGCAAGTCCCGCGCGCTGCTGAAGTTCCCCCTCGACCAGATCCCCGCCGGAACGAGGATCGACTCGGCGCAGCTGCAGCTGTACTACGACCAGAACCACACCAGCAGCGCCAACCCGGTCACCCTGGAGGCCCGCCGCGCCACCCAGGCGTGGGACGAGACCACCGCGACCTGGAACAACGCCTCGGGCATTGTCGGTGAGCTGTCCGGCAACACCGAGCAGGTCGACGACGGCGACCCCGGCAAAACCGCCGCCAACGGCACCTGGTCGAGGCTGCACACCTTCGACGGCAGCGCCGTCGGCAACGACCTGCTCACCTCCAAGAACACCGTCACCGGCGACTCCTACACCTGGGTACCGCAGGTGACCGAGTCCGGCACCTACCAGGTGCAGGCGCACTACAAGCAGTACGACGACGCCGCCACCGACGCGCCCTACACCGTCACCTACAACGGCGGGTCCAAGGTCTACCCGGTCGACCAGTCCGCCGGGACCGACAACGCGGGTGTTTGGAAGACCCTCGGGTCGCACCCCTTCACCGCCGGGACACAAGGGTCGGTGAAACTCGGCGATGTCTCCGACTCCTCCAAACGCGTCGTCGCCGACGCGGTCCGGCTGTTCAAACCGGGTACTGCGGTCCGCCCGGCCGGCGACAACGCCTCCCGGTGGCATTCGTTCTCGGTCCGCGACACCGTGCAGCACTGGCTGGACGGCTCCCAGCCCAACCACGGCTTCGTGGTCAAAGCGGCCGATGAGAACACCCTCGGCCAAGGCGGACCGCGCTATGAGGGCAGCCTGTTCTTCTACAACGGCGAGACCGCGACCTACCCCAAACTGACCCTCACCTACGGCCGCCCCGGCGTGCAGGTCGACCCGCCGTCCACGATCCACTCCACCGGCGCCGACCTGGCCTGGCCCGCCTACACCGACCCGAGCGGTTCGGCCGGCGACGACATCGTGGAGTACCAGGTCCACCGCTCGGTGTGGCAGACCTTCACCCCATCGCAGGCCACCCTGATCGCCCCGGTGCCGCCCGACACCCGGTCCTACACCGACACCACCGCCCGCCCGACCCCGGCCGACAGCACCGACCCGTTCGGCAACTCCTACTACTACATGGTCGCCGTCAAAACCCGCGACGGAACCATCACCCCCGGCCCGACCCAGCTCGCCCGCCTCCCCAAGGCCGGACGCGTCACCCGGATCTACCAGACCGGCGTCACCGACACCACCCTGACGGCGTCCCGCCCGAACGACAACCAGGACGTGCTGGCCGGGGAGCCGTGGCTGATGGCCGGCAACAACAGCGGCACCTACGGCACCTCCCGCGCCGTACTGCGCTTCCCCGACCTGAGCGACATTCCCGCCTCCGCGCGCGTCCTGGACGCCCAACTCAAACTCTGGACCGCCGGGGTCGACCCCGGCGGCGCCGGCACCTACGAACTACGCGGCCTGACCCGCGACTTCGACGAGACGTCCGCGACCTGGAACAACGCCACCACCGGCACCGCCTGGACCACACCGGGCGGCGACATGGCCGCCACCGCCTCCGGCACCGGCGGCAACTGGAGCAACGACCCGCAGCAACGCAACCTCACCGCGACCTCCCTGGTCCAGCAGTGGGTCGCCGACCCCGCCGCCAACCACGGCGCCATCGTCAAACTCGCCGACGAGACCACCCCGGTCGAGCGCGCCATCTTCGTCTCCAGCGAAGGCCACGAACCCCAGCTGCGGCCCCAGCTGGTCGTCACCTACCTGGAGACCACACCGGAGAACACCTACTACGTCCCGGCCACCCCCGCCAGCGTCACCTCCGACTCCACCCAGACCCTGGACGTCACGCTCACCAACACCACCACCTCGACCTGGATGAAGGCCGACTACGTCCTGTCGTACCGGTGGAGCCGCCCCGACGGCACCCCCGTCACCGTGCAGCAACTGCACACCGCGCTGCCCCGCGACCTGGTCCCCGGCGACACCGTCACCGTCCAAGCCCAGGTCAAAGCCCCACCGGCGTCCACCGAAGGCAACAAACGCGTCGACCACGCCCTCGAGTGGGACATGTGGAACACCACCACCAGCACCTGGCTGTCGCAGGAACCCGCCGGGGTCCGCGCCACCGCCGTCAACCGGGTCGGCGCACTGAAGCAGAGCCTGGCCGTCGAGGAATCCACCTCCGACCAGGTCGGCCTGGAAAAGTTCTACGCCTACGCCGGCAAGAACACCGGCGCCGGCTCGGCGGTGATGAACAACCTGCACGCCGGCAACGCCGTCTGGCAATACAACGCCTTCACCAACCCCTCCCGCGGACTGGCCACCTTCCTGCGCCTGGCCTACAACTCCAAAGACACCTCCGACACCGTCGCCGGCTACGGCTGGTCCATCCAGGCGTCCTCGCTGATGCGGCTCGGCACCCCCATCGACCCGCACCCCAACACCCACGGACGCACCGTCTCCCTCACCGACGGCGACGGCACCACACACACCTTCACCCTCGACGACAAAGGCACCAGCGACCCCGCCGACGACGAATACACCGCACCCGCGGGCGTGCACTTCTACCTCCAGCGCCTGGCCGAATGCCGGCCCAAGGACGAGATCTCCCGCGCCTGGCAGATGACCCGCCCCGACCGCACCCAGTTCTTCTTCGACTGCGACGGCTACCTGTCGGCCATCGAGGACAACAACGGCAACCGGATGGACTTCACCTACGAAGTCCGCAAATCCCAGAATAAGCCGACCAAATTCCTGCGCTACATCACCGACCCCGCCGGCCGCCAGACCCTCACCATCGACTACTACGCCAAGGGCGACGACTACTCCTACATCGACGACGAAACGTGGCAGAAGCAACCCGGTACCGGGTTGACCAACCCGCACATCATCGACCACATCAAGTCGATCACCGACATCTCCGGCCGCACCC